>NZ_JBIVGN010000042.1:0-1025 GCF_044748705.1 Pseudomonas sp. NPDC089758 | reverse complement strand
AGGTGATACCCGTAGCTTCGGTGCATGGTTTGAGCCCCGTTACATCTTCCGCGCAGGCCGACTCGACTAGTGAGCTATTACGCTTTCTTTAAAGGGTGGCTGCTTCTAAGCCAACCTCCTAGCTGTCTAAGCCTTCCCACATCGTTTCCCACTTAACCATGACTTTGGGACCTTAGCTGACGGTCTGGGTTGTTTCCCTTTTCACGACGGACGTTAGCACCCGCCGTGTGTCTCCCATGCTCGGCACTTGTAGGTATTCGGAGTTTGCATCGGTTTGGTAAGTCGGGATGACCCCCTAGCCGAAACAGTGCTCTACCCCCTACAGTGATACATGAGGCGCTACCTAAATAGCTTTCGAGGAGAACCAGCTATCTCCGAGCTTGATTAGCCTTTCACTCCGATCCACAGGTCATCCGCTAACTTTTCAACGGTAGTCGGTTCGGTCCTCCAGTCAGTGTTACCTAACCTTCAACCTGCCCATGGATAGATCGCCCGGTTTCGGGTCTATACCCAGCGACTAAACGCCCTATTAAGACTCGCTTTCGCTACGCCTCCCCTATTCGGTTAAGCTCGCCACTGAATATAAGTCGCTGACCCATTATACAAAAGGTACGCAGTCACCTAACAAAGTAGGCTCCCACTGCTTGTACGCATACGGTTTCAGGTTCTATTTCACTCCCCTCTCCGGGGTTCTTTTCGCCTTTCCCTCACGGTACTGGTTCACTATCGGTCAGTCAGTAGTATTTAGCCTTGGAGGATGGTCCCCCCATGTTCAGACAAAGTTTCTCGTGCTCCGTCCTACTCGATTTCATTGATAAGAGATTTTCGTGTACGGGGCTATCACCCACTATGGCCGCACTTTCCAGAGCGTTCCACTAATCTCAAACCAACTTAAGGGCTGGTCCCCGTTCGCTCGCCACTACTAAGGGAATCTCGGTTGATTTCTTTTCCTCAGGGTACTTAGATGTTTCAGTTCCCCTGGTTCGCCTCTTGCACCTATGTATTCAGTACAAGATACTCAGCTT
>NZ_JBIVGN010000041.1:0-1748 GCF_044748705.1 Pseudomonas sp. NPDC089758 | reverse complement strand
AGCAAATTGCTTGGGTGTTATATGGTCAAGCCTCACGGGCAATTAGTATTGGTTAGCTCAACGCCTCACAGCGCTTACACACCCAACCTATCAACGTCGTAGTCTTCGACGGCCCTTTAGGGGATTCAAGATCCCAGTGAGATCTCATCTTGAGGCAAGTTTCCCGCTTAGATGCTTTCAGCGGTTATCTCTTCCGAACATAGCTACCCGGCAATGCCACTGGCGTGACAACCGGAACACCAGAGGTTCGTCCACTCCGGTCCTCTCGTACTAGGAGCAGCCCCTCTCAAATCTCAAACGTCCACGGCAGATAGGGACCGAACTGTCTCACGACGTTCTAAACCCAGCTCGCGTACCACTTTAAATGGCGAACAGCCATACCCTTGGGACCGGCTTCAGCCCCAGGATGTGATGAGCCGACATCGAGGTGCCAAACACCGCCGTCGATATGAACTCTTGGGCGGTATCAGCCTGTTATCCCCGGAGTACCTTTTATCCGTTGAGCGATGGCCCTTCCATACAGAACCACCGGATCACTAAGACCTACTTTCGTACCTGCTCGACGTGTTTGTCTCGCAGTCAAGCGCGCTTTTGCCTTTATACTCTACGACCGATTTCCGACCGGTCTGAGCGCACCTTCGTACTCCTCCGTTACTCTTTGGGAGGAGACCGCCCCAGTCAAACTACCCACCATACACTGTCCTCGATCCGGATAACGGACCTGAGTTAGAACCTCAAAGTTGCCAGGGTGGTATTTCAAGGATGGCTCCATGAGAACTGGCGTCCCCACTTCAAAGCCTCCCACCTATCCTACACAAGCAAATTCAAAGTCCAGTGCAAAGCTATAGTAAAGGTTCACGGGGTCTTTCCGTCTAGCCGCGGATACACTGCATCTTCACAGCGATTTCAATTTCACTGAGTCTCGGGTGGAGACAGCGCCGCCATCGTTACGCCATTCGTGCAGGTCGGAACTTACCCGACAAGGAATTTCGCTACCTTAGGACCGTTATAGTTACGGCCGCCGTTTACCGGGGCTTCGATCAAGAGCTTCGCTTGCGCTAACCCCATCAATTAACCTTCCGGCACCGGGCAGGCGTCACACCCTATACGTCCACTTTCGTGTTTGCAGAGTGCTGTGTTTTTAATAAACAGTCGCAGCGGCCTGGTATCTTCGACCGGCATGAGCTTACGGAGCAAGTCCTTCACCCTCACCGGCGCACCTTCTCCCGAAGTTACGGTGCCATTTTGCCTAGTTCCTTCACCCGAGTTCTCTCAAGCGCCTTGGTATTCTCTACCTAACCACCTGTGTCGGTTTGGGGTACGGTTCCCAGTTATCTGAAGCTTAGGAGCTTTTCTTGGAAGCATGGCATCAACCACTTCGTCGCCTAAAGGCAACTCGTCATCAGCTCTCGGCCTTGAGATCCCGGATTTGCCTAAGATCTCGGCCTACCACCTTAAACTTGGACAACCAACGCCAAGCTGGCCTAGCCTTCTCCGTCCCTCCATCGCAATAACTGGAAGTACAGGAATATTAACCTGTTTTCCATCGACTACGCTTTTCAGCCTCGCCTTAGGGACCGACTAACCCTGCGTCGATTAACGTTGCGCAGGAAACCTTGGTCTTTCGGCGTGCGAGTTTTTCACTCGCATTGTCGTTACTCATGTCAGCATTCGCACTTCTGATACCTCCAGCAAGCTTCTCAACTCACCTTCACAGGCTTACAGAACGCTCCTCTACCGCATCACCA
>NZ_JBIVGN010000039.1:0-1924 GCF_044748705.1 Pseudomonas sp. NPDC089758 | reverse complement strand
CAATCGAGTAGGAGGCGGGTTCACACCCGCCGTCCTCTCACACCACCGTGCGTACGGTTCCGTACACGGCGGTTCAGGCTATGCGGCTAAGCCGGTTGATCGTATCCAGTATCGAGACCAGTCCGAGTCGATCCCATAGTTTCTTCGGCAGCGCCTGATTCATATGTGGCGCCCCCGAGTTCCACCACGGGCCTCGGCCGTTATAGGCCGATTTACAGGCACGCTCTTCGCTTAAGCCCAGACGCATCAGGTTGCGCGCCCTCGTAGAGGGCTGCTTCCATTGGCGCCAGATGGCACAGCGGAGTTTGTGCCTGACCCAGCCATCCAGTTCCTCAAGTGGCCGTTTGCTCTGGCTGAGCTTGAAGTAACCCGCCCAGCCTCGTAATACAGGGTTTATCCGCTCGATGGTATTTGCCATCTTGCGACCCCGTGCACCGCGTAGCAGCTCTGCGAGCCGGTCGCGCAGGCGACCCAGGCTCATCGTTGCCACCCGCAGCCTTGGCTGCTGATGCCAGCTCATCCCATAGCCCAAGTAGTCACACTTCCAGGCTCTCGCGACTCGACTCTTCTTCTGATTCACCGTCAGTTTCAAACGTTGATTCAGGAAGCGCTCGACACTGACCAGTACTCGCTCGCCAGCCCGAGGACTGCGCACATAAATGTTCGCGTCATCGGCATAGCGCACGAAGCGATGGCCCCGCCGCTCCAGTTCGCGGTCAAATTCATCGAGCAGGATATTCGACAGCAGCGGCGAGAGCGGGCCGCCTTGCGGCGTCCCTTCCTGCCGTGGGCTAACGACACCGCCTGACATGACTCCCGCTGCAAGGTAGCGACGGATAAGCCTAAGTACGCACTTATCTTTGACCCGGCACTCGATACAGGCCATGAGGATGTCGTGGTTGACTCGATCGAAGAACTTTTCCAGATCGATTTCCACGCACCACCGATGCCCCGATGCCACATGGGCACGGGCCATCTCGACAGCTTGATGTGTGCTTCTGCCCGGACGGAAGCCATAACTGTAGTCCGAGAACAGTGGGTCGAAGATGAGCGTGAGCTGTTGCTGCAAGGCTTGCTGGATCAAGCGGTCCACGACGCTGGGGATTCCCAGTTGCCGTGTGCCGCCCTGCGGCTTGGGAATTTCAACCGCTCGCACTGCTTGTGGATGGTATTCACCGGCCAGTAGCCTGGCCTTGAGGGTTGGCCAATACTGTTTCATGTAGCCCGCCAAGTCAGCGACCGTCATGCCATCGGCACCCGGCGCTCCCTTGTTGCTGACCACGCGTTGATACGCACGTCTGAGGTTGGCCGGTGCAAGCACCCGCTCCATCAGCGTGTCCGGCTCCGCGTTCGTCCACGTTACTGACGCCGTCGATACCTTTGCACTGTCATGCATCATCCTCAGCTTCTGGCCGGGACTCGGGATGACAGTTTCCGCTGTGGGAAATTTCTGCATTACGGCTACCAACGAGACAGTGACGCCTACTGGCGGCATAACCTGTTCGGCCCTTGGTGGCGCGGTTAACCGCCACTTACTACGGCTTCGGCTGACTTCTGCATGCTCATCCCGTCGCCTTACGACGCTCGGTAGCACAAAGGCAAGCGTGCAGATCTCCCAGGGTAATTCGCGCGACCTTCCTGCTTATGCCTGTCGGATTTACGTCACAGCGTTCCGTGCAAGTATTGGGCTTTGAAGATTGTTGCCTTCTTACCCCGCTGCGCCGCCTAATCCGCTTCCTGTTCGTCAGGCCAGCATTTTGCCTCGGGCTTCCTTCAGATTCGCAGTCGCCTGCGACACCCTTGCCTCTGGCTAACACTTCCCCTTGCCGGGTGTGTAGAGGACTTTCACCTCCAAGTCACCCACTCGGCCACCACAGCCAAGCGGGTTGCGCTGACGCGCAACGCGCCATGCCTGGCGCACAAC
>NZ_JBIVGN010000038.1:0-1990 GCF_044748705.1 Pseudomonas sp. NPDC089758 | reverse complement strand
CGTAACCGATCCATGAACCCCACCTACCACAAGGTGGAAGCCAAGGTTACCGTGGCATCTCTGGCGAACAGTTCCATGGCAGCAGCGCTTCGTAGTCTGCTACCGATGAGGCGTGCGGCAGTCGCTCCAGGACGTGGCGCAGCCACGTATAGGGCTCTTGGCCGTTGACCTTGGCGGTTTCGACCAAGCTGTAGATCTGCGCGCTAGCCGTGGCTCCCTTGGGCGTGTCACTGAACAGCCAAGCTTTGCGCCCGATCACAAACGGCTTTATGGCCCGCTCTGCCAGGTTGTTGTCGATCGGCAGGTGGCCCGCCTCGACATACCGCTCCAAGCGGTTCCAGTTGTTTGCCAGGTAAAGCACCGCCTTGCCCAGTACGCTTTGCGGTGTCACCTGTGAGTGCGTCTTGTCGAGCCAACTTTTCAACTGCTCAAGGATCGGCAGGCTTCGTTCCTGACGACCGATGAATCGCTGTTCATCGCTGGCATCCTTGAGGTCGCGTTCGATGCCATACAGTTTGTTGATCATCGTCAGCGCAACATCGGCGCGACCGGTCTTGCCCTTAGGCTGCACCTTCTGCGCTTCGACGAATTTACGCCGGACATGCGCCATGCACGCCAGTCGTTCAACGCCCGGCTGTAGCGCCAACGCGTTGTAACCGGCGTAATCATCGGTCATCACGTAACCGCGATAGCCCTCCAGCAGGCGCAGCGGCACCTCCTGCGCGCGGCTGGTGGTGTAATCGAACAGCACGACTTGTCGATCAGGCGGGCCACTGGCCTGCACCCACATCCAGGATTGACTGGTCGGATCACGATCCGGCTCTTTGAGCACCTGCACGCGAGTTTCATCGCAATGGATCACCGGGCTTTCCAGCAGGCGGTCACGCATCAGGTTCAGCAGTGGCTGAAAGTGTTCGCTGCACTGGATGACCCAGCGGGCCAGGGTTTGCCGGGGGATCTCGATACCATGTCGGTTCAGCACCGTCTCGAAGCGGTGCAGCGGCAGGCCATCGACGTACTTGGTGGTTAGCAACATCGCCAGCACGCTGGGACTGGCCATGCTCTTTTCAATCAATTGGGCCGGCTTGTCAGCGGTGACCGGCGCGGATTCGCAGCCACGGCAGCCATAGATTTTGCGTACGTGTTTAAGCACACGGATCTGCATCGGCACGATGTCGAGTTGTTCGCTGGTTTGCTCGCCAACCACGTGTTTGCGGCAACCACAGGCGCAAGTCAGTTCGTGCTCGGGCAAGTCATGAATGACTTCAATGCGTGGCAGGTCAGCCGACAGTGGCTTGCGTTTGCCGCGCTGCTTGCTTGGCGCAACAACTTCTTCGTCGGCATCATCAGCGGTAGGTACCCACTGACTTTCGGGTTCATTGAACAACGCCAGTTGGGGCGTGTTGGACTCGACGGTTTGCTCGGACTTGCGATTGAATAATCGGTCACGCAGCAGCTTGACCTGTTCTTTAAGGTCGACGATCTGACCTTTGTCGACCGTGCGCTCGGCCAACAACTGCGCAAGCAGTAGTTTGAGCGCGGCAGGGTCGTCAGGGAGGTTATCGGGCACTGAAATCATGGCCCGGATTATACCCGGTCAGGCGACGAAACGAGGAGTCAAAACCTGATGCGGACGGTTGCGCCAGAGATCGAAACCGTCGAGTAGCCAATTCAGTTCCTGGACGGTCAGTACGATAGCTTCGTCGGTCGCGTCGGGTGAAGTTTTGAAACGCTCGGCTTCGAGGCGCTTGAGCCAAAGGCAGAAGCCGTTGCGCTCCCAATACAACACCTTGATGCGGTTACGGGCTTTATTGAGGAAGACGAAAAGTACCGGGTCGAACACGGCGACCTTGATGTCCAGTTCGACCAGGGCAGTGAGGCCGTCGATGGACTTTCGAAAGTCCACGGGCTTGGGGTAGAGGTAGACTTTTTCGACTTTGCTGTCGGGGCGCATCATGGCGGGCTGGCTCCAGAAAGAAATCGGGAGCAC
>NZ_JBIVGN010000037.1:0-3029 GCF_044748705.1 Pseudomonas sp. NPDC089758 | reverse complement strand
ACGCAGATCCACAGCAGCCACGGCCATACCCAGCTCAACCTCGGCTACCTGATCGACCAGCGCGGCAACAACCGCGGTGGCCTGCGCGGCACCGGCTTCGAACTGCGCACCGACGCCTACGGCGCCCTGCGCGCCCAGCAAGGCCTGTACCTGAGCACCTGGAAACGCAGCAACGCCGAAGGCGCGCAGCTCGACGTCAGCGAAGCCCAGCAGCAGTTGCAGAACAGCGAGCAGCGGCTCAAAACCCTCTCCGACACCGCCAAACAGCACAACGCCGACGCCCTGCAAGCTGGCTTGGACAGCCTGACCCAGCTCAACGCCGATGCCGACGTCACCTACGGCAATGACAACAGCAGCCCGAGCCAAGGCCCGAGCGAACAGCAGCGCAACGGCGGCGATACCGCCTGGGCGATCCGCAACGGTGGCCGCGGCAAGACCCCGGGTTATCAGAAGCCGCTGCTGATCGCTTCTTCCCCGGCCGACATCGCCACCGCAACCCCGCAGAACACCCACCTGCACAGCGGCAAGCACCTGACCATCAGTACCGGCGAGGATGTCAGCATCGCCAGCGGCAAATCGCTGCTGGCCAGTGTGGTGCAGAGCATCAGCCTGTTTGCGCAGAACGCAGGGGCCAAGTTGTTTGCGGCCAAGGGCAAGGTGGAGCTGGAGGCGCAAAGTGATGCGATGGAGCTGACCGCGTTGCAGAACGTGAAGCTCACGTCGTTGGAGCAGTTGATCGAGATGTCGGCGCAGAAGGAGATTCTGCTTACCAGTGGCGGTGCCTATATCCGTATCAAAGGCAGCAATATTGAGGTGCATGCACCGGGGACCATCGACATCAAGGGAGCAAAGAAAACGTTGGATGGGCCGGCCAGCATGGAGCACTCGTTCAAGGAGTTCCCCACCGGTCCTGACTCAGGCATGTATGACGAGCAGAACAGGTTGACGACCAGTTTCGGTGTACCGCTTGAAAATGTGGCTGTCGAGTTCGACATTCCTGGCAAAGGCAAGCGGGTTTACTTCACCGACCAAGAAGGTATGACACCCCGCCTTTTCAGCGACAAACCCGACACGGCCAAGATGAGGCTCGTACCCGATGAGTTGGTGGTGCCGGCAGGTGCTGACAAGTATGTACCGAGAACCAAACCATGAAACAAGACTTTAGATTCAATGAGCAAACGTGCTCAACAAACGACCCAGGGGTCAATTACAAGGAACTATGGACACTCGGCCAACAGGAGGCGGTCCGGCGGCTTTCGGTAAAAACCCGAATCGAATTCAAAGAGACTGCACGCTATCAATTGGTCAAGGATTTCAGCACACGCGCTGAACGGATAGCCGGCAATTATGCCAAAATTTATCTTGAACTAGAGCGAAACGGAAAGCCCGAGTTAAAAGGCCGATTTTATTGGACCGGGCTCGCTGCGTTCGCCAGCAAACAGGTCATGTGTGCGCTTGATTACGCCAGCAACAGTAAGTGGCGATACGCCAAGTTACCTGTACCTTTATTTGACACCACGAAAGAGTATTTGGGTGAAGGTAATTTTTGGTTATTCCAGGACATCTTCGTATGGCATTGGTTTTATATTAACTTCCCTAGTGAATTCGCCAGCGCACTTTCAGCAAGAAAGTGGGATGATTATACATGCAACTTTAAAATATCATTCCGAGAACTCCCATGGATTGATGATGCACTTCCTAAAATCAACCTTCTGCAAAAAACAGATGATCTCATTGAAGGATTTTCTTTTATTCCAGAAATTGAGAAGTTGCTGCCAGGCAAAAAAAGGCAGAACATCCAACTGAAGTCACTTATGGCCATTGCACGACATGAGCAAATTGAGATCCTCCAACCCCTGATCTATGAAAGTTGGGGTTTCCAAAAACTATTAGACTCGCAAGCTTTTATGGAAGGTCACATGGGCGTACCTCGTCGCCTCGCTGCCATGAGTACGCTATGCGAGACGGACAACCCAGATTACGACATCGTGATGACTAAGGGAAAGTTGCACAACCAGAATGACAGGATGGAATTCATCACCAAGATCGCCAATAGATATCATGATCTGATGACAACAGAAACAGACTACATGGAAGAAAATATTCGGACAATTTCAAGCTGGAGCGAGCATGTTTAAAATAATTATTTGCTTGCTAAGCCTTACCCTCGCAGCTTGCGGAGACTCAAGCATGAACATGAAAAAACCCAGCATCAAATTTGAAATTGATACTTCCATCACCAACGCACTATCTTCATCCACAGCAATCTTTCAAAAAGACTGTATGCGCCGCCTTTGTTTATACGAGTTTTCGCTCGCATTCAGCGAACCCTTGCGTGCAGAACTTGAAGTCACATCAACAACTGGCAGCTTGGGATTTAACGACATTGTTAGCACTACCCTCAGAACGTTTGATGGAGACAATATCGACAAGGCCAACATTACCCTGGGTGGCGTTGAGCCAGAGTCTGAACATACTGAGGCCATTGACTATTTTTACCGACAGATTGACAAACTGCACGAGTCAGGTTGGCGGCGGTATATCTTTCCAGACGAAGCAAGAATTCCTGGCAGCCAAGCGCAGAAGTTTGACAGCGTTAGATCTATTTTTGGCGCGCCTGTCGAAACAGGACCATGGAATGATCCCAGCTTAAAGCTAACCAAGGAAAAATGGTTAGCGATGCCTATGTTTAGCAGTTGGTATTTTTACAAAAACGGCACTTATCTATCACTTCAAGTGCAACGTCAAAGCAGTGAAATTGCACCTCTGACAAGAGGATCTTACCTTTTCACTCTAACATTTGAATCGGAAACCGAATTCTATAAGAGCTTCGTTGAAGGTGAAAAGAATCGTGCCAATTGGAAGGCACTTGTGCCCGCCGAGCTCAACCGTATGGCCCAAGAACGCGCCCAAACCGAAGCACGCCTGAAAAAAATGGGCATCGCCATCGATGAAAACTACCAGGACCCGCCCATCAAGGCCCTGGAATAACCCATTTTTCAGTCCCACTCAGGAGACCCCTTGTCATG
>NZ_JBIVGN010000036.1:0-4224 GCF_044748705.1 Pseudomonas sp. NPDC089758 | reverse complement strand
TAGTGTGGGGTTTCCCCATGTGAGAGTAGGTCATCGTCAAGATTCATTTCGCAAAACCCCTATCTGCGCGAGCAGGTAGGGGTTTTGTCTTTCCGGCTCTGTTGCTCGAAAGTCGGCTCCCACATTTCGAGCTGTATCACTAGAATAGAGCCCACGTATCTATTCAGAACCTCGAGATGCCCAACCCAGTCGAAACTCAAGCGCTAGAGCAGTTGCCGCTGGACGAGTTGGTCGCGTGCCATGAATGCGACCTGCTGATGCGCAAGCCCCAACTGCAACACAATGAGAAGGCCCAGTGCCCCCGCTGTGGTTATGAGCTGTACGCTCACCGGCACAATGTGGTCAACCGCAGCCTGGCACTGGCGCTGACCGCGCTGTTGCTGTTCGTGCCTGCCAACTTCCTGCCGATCATGCAGTTGCACCTGCTTGGCCAGACGTCAGACGACACGGTGTGGAGTGGCGTGCTGGGCTTGTACAACTCCGAAATGCGCGGTGTCGCTGTCGTGGTGTTCCTGTGCAGCATGGCGGTTCCATTTCTCAAACTGATGTGCCAGCTCATGGTGCTACTGAGCATCCGCCTGAACGTTGGGCGTAGCTATGGGCTGCTGATTTATCGCATTTATCATCATTTGCGAGACTGGGGCATGCTTGAGGTCTACTTCATGGGCGTACTGGTCGCCATCGTGAAACTGGTCGACCTTGCCGAGTTGACCATAGGGCTAGGGTTGTTTTGCTTCATCAGCCTGTTGCTGATTCAGGTATGGCTTGAAGTGGTGATGTCTCCACACCAGATCTGGAGTGCGCTGTCGGGGGAGGATCTGCATGCGGGCGATTGATGCGGGCATTGTGGTCTGCAATGAGTGTCATGAACTGAATCGACAGGATTCCGAGAGCAAGTCGCAGGCCTGCACGCGCTGCGGCGCGATTGTGCATGCGCGTCGGCCCAACAGTATCGTCCGTACCTGGGCGCTGCTCATCGCTGCCTCGATCCTCTACATACCTGCCAACGTGCTGCCGATCATGACTGTCAGTACATTGGGGCAGGGCAGCCCGGACACGATCATGTCCGGCGTCATCACGCTGCTCAAGCATGGCATGGTGCCCATTGCCGCAGTGGTGTTCATTGCCAGTATTCTGGTGCCCACCTTCAAACTGGTGGGCATCGGTTTGTTGTTGTATTCGGTGCAGCGCCGCCAGCCGTTGTCAGCGCGGCAACGCATTTTGATGTATCGGTTCATCGAGTTCATAGGACGCTGGTCGATGCTGGACATCTTCGTCATCGCCATCTTGGTGGCGGTGGTGAATTTCGGCCGTATTGCCAGTGTCGAAGCCAACTTGGGCGCTGTCGCCTTCGCTACTGTGGTGATTCTCACGATGCTCGCTGCTTTAACTTTCGATCCCCGACTGATTTGGGATAACACGGAGTCGGATGACGACCATGAGTGACATGCCAACGGCTAAAACCCGGCCCGCCTCCAACTGGTCGGCCATCTGGATTCTGCCGCTGATCGCTTTGATGATTGGAGGGTGGCTGGCCTGGCAGGCCTACCGTGATGCGGGTGTAGAGATCGAAGTTCGTTTCGAGAGCGGTGAGGGTATCGTCGCCAACAAAACCGAAGTCATCTACAAAGGCATGCCTGTGGGCAAGGTCAAAAGCCTGGTGCTCGATGCCGAGGGTGAAAACCAAGGTGTCATCGCCACCATCGAGATGAACAAAGATGCAGAGCCTCACCTGACCAAGGGCACACGCTTCTGGCTGGTCAAGCCCAGTGTCACGCTGGCGGGTATCTCGGGACTGGAGACCTTGGTGTCAGGCAATTACATTGCCGTCAGCCCGGGTGAGGGTGAGCGAACCAAGCGTTTCAAGGCATTGAAGGTGGCGCCACCGCTTTCGGACAGCGAACCGGGCCTGCACCTTACGCTCAAAGCAGACCGCCTGGGCTCGCTCAACCGCGACAGCCCTATATTCTACAAGCAGATCCAGGTTGGCCGGGTAAAGAGCTATCGCCTGTCAGAGGACCAGAGCACGGTCGAGGTCAAAGTGTTTATCGAGCCGGCTTATGCCAGCCTGGTGCGCAAACATACGCGCTTCTGGAATGCCAGCGGCATCAGCATCGATGCCGGGCTGTCGGGGGTGAAGGTACGCAGCGAGTCCCTCTCCAGCATTGTTGCGGGTGGCATCGCCTTCGCTACGCCGGAGCACCGCAAGGATAGCCCGCCAACCGACCCGAGCCTGCCGTTCCGCTTGTACGAAGACTTCGATGCCGCCCAGGCGGGTATCCGTGTGAAGGTCAAGCTGAGCGACTATGAGGGCCTGCAGGCGGGGCGCACCCCGGTCATGTACAAAGGCATTCAAGTCGGTTCGCTGAAGGCCCTGAAGATGGAGGACAACCTCGGCAGCGCAATGGCTGAACTGACCCTGGACCCCCTGACCGAAGACTATCTCGTCGATGGCACGCAGTTCTGGGTGGTCAAGCCTTCCATTTCCCTGGCGGGTATCACAGGCCTGGAGGCCTTGGTGAAGGGTAACTACATTGCCATCCGCCCCGGTGAAAAGGGGGCCGCCCCGCAGCGCGAGTTCGAAGCAAGGGCCAAGGCACCGCCGCTGGACCTCAAGGCGCCTGGGCTGCACATGGTGCTGTTCGCCGATACGCTGGGCTCGCTGGAGGTCGGCAGCCCTGTGATGTATCGCCAGGTCAAGGTGGGTAGCGTGCAGAGCTACCAGTTTGCCCGCAACAGCAGTCGCATCCTGATCGGAGTGCACATCGAAAAGGAGTACGAGAACCTGGTCAATGGCTCTTCTCGCTTCTGGAACGTCAGTGGCATCACCCTCACTGGTGGCCTGTCGGGCATCAAGATAAAGAGTGAGTCGCTGCAGACCCTGATGGCCGGTGGTATCGCCTTTGACACACCAACGCCGAACGTACCGCTCAAACGCCATATTCCAAGGTTCCGCCTGCATGAGAGCCAGGAGGCGGTAAACCGTGCCGGCACCCTGATAACCATTCGTGTAGACCGTGCTGACGGCCTCAAGCCGGGCACGCCCATCCGTTTCCGTGGCCTGGATGTTGGCAGTATCGAGAGTGTCGACCTGACCAAGGACCTGCAGGCTGTGTTGCTGCGCGCACGTATCACCGAAGCGGCAGACCGCATCGCCCGTGCTGGCACGCAGTTCTGGGTGGTCAAACCGGCCCTTGGCCTGGTGCGTACCGAAAACCTCGATACCCTGATTGGCGGGCAGTACCTGGAAGTGCAGCCGGCTGTGAAGGACAAAGGCCCGCAGCGTGATTTCATCGCCTTGGCTGACGCGCCTGAGGTCACCGGGGTGGAAGTCGGCCTGCCTTTGACGCTTAGCGCGCCGCGCAGGGGGTCGATCAAGCCGGGCGTGCCGGTGACCTACCGCGAGGTCGCGGTGGGTAAGGTAACGGGCTTCGAATTGGGGCAGACGGCCGACCGCGTGCTCATTCACATCCTGATCGAGCCGCGCTATGCCGCACTGGTGCGCGGTGGCAGCCGGTTCTGGAATAGCAGCGGTTTCGGTTTCGATTGGGGCCTGTTCAAAGGCGCCACGGTACGCACCGAGTCGCTGGAGACCCTCATCGACGGTGGTATTGCCTTCGCCACGCCCGATGGCGAGCAGATGGGCAACCCGGCGCGGCCGCAGCAGACCTTTGCCTTGTTCGACAAGCCTGAGGACGCCTGGCTACAGTGGGCCCCGAAGATTCAGATCGCCAAGTAGGGAAGGGGCCGCGCTGCGGCCCTCATTGGTTGAATAAAGCAACCGTTTTGCCCGCTGTCTAAAAGCCGGCGCAGTCCATGTGGGAGCCGGGCTTGCCGGCGATGGGCCGCAAAGCGGACCCAGATGCTCGCTGGCCCCGACGAGCGTGCAGGTCTGTTATGGGGCTGCTGCGCAGCCCATCGCCGGCAAGCCGGCTCCCACCTCGACCGCGCAGTTCTTCAGGCCTGGGCTTTACCTGAGCAAGCAACGGTCTTACCCATGTCTAAAGCTCGGCGCAACTCCCTGTGGGAGCCGGGCTTGCCGGCTCCCACCTCGACCGTGCAGTTCTTCAGGCCTGGGCTTTACCTGAGCAAGCAACGGTCTTACCCATTTCTAAAGCTCGGCGCAAACCCCTGTGGGAGATTCTATGGTTATCAGCAAGCCATTTTCCCGCCTTTGGTAACGTATTCGTCCTGATTTCTCATCAGGGCGAATGCCACTCGTGC
>NZ_JBIVGN010000035.1:0-4391 GCF_044748705.1 Pseudomonas sp. NPDC089758 | reverse complement strand
AGCTGGGAGCCGGTGCTCCACTGGGTGATGCCGTCCTGTTTTTCAGTGACGCTCTGGGTGTGGAACGGCACGCTCTGCGGGGCGAGGGCGGGCAGAGTGTCGACGCTGTCGGTGAAGACGATGCAGTGGCTGTCGGCTTTGTGTTCGACGTACCAGAAGATGCCTTCGAGCTCGCACCAGCGCTGCACGAAGTTGGCGTCGGTTTCGTTGAACTGGGTGACATAGGACAGCGGCGCGTACTCGCGGCGCAGGTCGAGGCGGTAGCTGCCCTTGGCCTGTTCGTACTGAGCGAAAACGGCCTCCAAAATCGCCGGCAGGTTCTTGTCCTGCCAGATGCGGCAGTCGCTGCGGTATTCAAGCAGGCTGAACCACGGCGCGAAGACCAGCTGCCAGTCGTGCAGGCCGCCGTCGCTGCCCAGGTAGCGTACGCTCTCGACCAGGCCATGGCGCGGGGCCTGGGTGCCGTCGTCGCAGAGCAGGGCCAGGCTGACGGGCTGGCCGATGAGTTTCTCCGGGTCGTACTCGGTGTCCTGCACCAGCACGTCGAGAGTGTAGCGCGGGGTGCGGCCAATGCGCTCGACGCCGTGGGCGCGCAGGGCCTGGAGCGCGTCGGCCCCCAGTGGGGTGGTCAGCTGCAGCAGGCGGCCGCTTTGCGAGAGCGGGGTGCCGAAGGTCAGGTCCATGACAAGGGGTCTCCTGAGTGGGACTGAAAAATGGGTTATTCCAGGGCCTTGATGGGCGGGTCCTGGTAGTTTTCATCGATGGCGATGCCCATCTTTTTCAGGCGTGCTTCGGTTTGGGCGCGTTCCTGAGCCATGCGTTTCAGTATGGGGGGAACGAGGAATTTCCAGTTTTCACGGTCTTTTTCACCTTCAACGAAGCCTTTATAAAATTCAGATTCAGATTCAAAGTTAAGCGTGAACAAGTAAGAGCCGATTTTTTGCGGCGCTTGAGTGCTTTTCTCACGTTGAACACGAAATAGAAGATAAACTCCATCTTTGTAGAAATACCAGCTGTTGATCGTTGGAAGCGCAAGCCAATCTTCGGCGCTCAATTTTAAAGCGGGATCTTTCCATGGCCCTGTACCGACTGGGCTGCCAAGTATTGATCGAGCATTTTCGAACTTTTTGGCTTCCTCGCCGGAGATTCTTGCTTCGTTCTGAAAGATATACCTGTTCCAGCCTGCAACTCGTAGCTTATCTACTTGCTCATAGAAGTAGCGCATGGCCTGGTGGTGCTCGGAATCCTGTGGTACGCCACCGAGTGTCACCCTGGCATAGTTGATGATGTTGCTTTCAAAAGTGCCTAGAGTGGTACTGACTACATCATCAAACTTTAAGCTGTCTGTGCCTGAGTTAATTGTTAAGTTTGCACGCGATGCGTTGGCAAATGATAGGGAAAATTTGTAAAGGCACAGACCCTGAGCGCAGTCTTTGTTAAACTTGGCAGATGACGATGAAAGTGCCGCATCAACAGGCGTGTCAATTTCAAATTGAATGCTGGGTTTGTTGGTGCTCAAGCTTGGTTCTCCACAAGCAGAAATCAAAATGAAAAATAGGTAACCTATTTTTTTAAACATTGTAACTCCATTCGGAGATATCTTGGATGCTTTGCTTCATGTGATCGAACTTTGTGATCATCAAGCGGTGGTAGTTTTCAGCAATATCTGTAATGAAGTTCATTCGGTCAATCTTGTTGTATAGTTGCCCTTCTGACATAACGATATCGTATTCTGGATTATTGGTCTCGCACTGAGTACTAAGTGAAGCAAGGCGTCGAGGCACTCCTATATGGCCTTCCATAAGTGCTTGGCCTCTTAATAGTGCCTTGAAGCCCAGGCTGTCATAAATTAAAGGTTGGAGTATCATGAGCTGCTCATGTCTCGCAATGGCCATGAGGGACTCGTATTGCATTTCGCGCCGTAATTTGCCTGGCTGTAGATGCTCAGTCTCAGAAATAAAACCGAAACCGTCTCTGAGGTCGGGGGTAATTTGCAGATGATTGATTTCGGGAAGTGCTTCTTCGAGCCATGGCAGCTCTTGAAATGCACCTTTAAAACATTTGGAATAAGTGTTCCAGTTTCGCTTTTCCTTGCAACCCTTGAAGTCATCTGGGAAGTTTATGTAGAACCAATGCCATACAAAAATGTCTTGGAATAACCAAAAGTTTCCTTTGCCTAAATATTCTTTGGTTGTATCAAAGGCGGGGATGGCTAATCCTGTATAGCGCCATTTGCTCAAGCTAGAGTAATCGAGTGCACACATCACCTGTTTGCTGGCAAATGCTGCTAGTCCGGTCCAGTAAAATCGTCCTTGAAGCTCGGGCTTGCCATTGCGTTCCAATTCAAGGTAAATGCGCGCATAGTTTCCGGCGATGCGCTCAGCCCGAATGCTGAAATCTTTGATCAGCTCATAACGCGCAGTCTGTTTGAATTCTACACGCGTCTTAATGGATAGTCGCCGTACTGCCTCCTGCTGGCCAAGCGACCATCCATCTTCGCACTCAAGGCCTAAGCGATTAACTGAGCAAGGCTTTTCATTGAACTTGAAATCTTGTTTCATGACTTTATTCTCGGCACGAATTTTTCAGCATCCGCAGGTACTACAAACTCATCAGGCATTAGCCTTACCTTGGCGGCACTTGGCGCGTCATTGAAAAAGCGTGGGATATGGCCATCCTGATCGGTGAAATACACCCTTTTTTCTTTACCGGGAATGTCGACTTCGACCGCCACGTTGTCCAGAGGTATTCCGGATCCCGTTATCAATTTGTTCTGCTCGTCATACATCATCGAGTCTGGGCCGCTTGCCAGCTTTTTGAACGAATGCTTCATGCTGGCCGGCGCGTCGAGTGTCTTTTTCGCGCCCTTGATATCGATAGTGCCCGGTGCATGCACCTCGATATTGCTGCCTTTGATACGGATATAGGCACCGCCACTGGTAAGCAGAATCTCCTTCTGCGCCGACATCTCGATCAACTGTTCCAGCGACGTGAGCTTCACGTTCTGCAACGCGGTCAGCTCCATCGCATCACTTTGCGCCTCCAGCTCCACCTTGCCCTTGGCCGCAAACAACTTGGCCCCTGCGTTCTGCGCAAACAGGCTGATGCTCTGCACCACACTGGCCAGCAGCGATTTGCCGCTGGCGATGCTGACGTCCTCCCCGGTACTGATGGTCAGGTGCTTGCCGCTGTGCAGGTGTGTGTTCTGCGGCGTGGCCGTGGCGATGTCGGCCGGGGAAGAAGCGATCAGCAGCGGCTTCTGATAACCCGGGGTCTTGCCGCGTCCACCGTTGCGGATCGCCCAGGCGGTGTCGCCGCCGTTGCGCTCCTGCTCGCTTGGGCCTTGGCTCGGGCTGCTGCTGTCGTTGCCGTAGGTGACGTCGGTGTCGGCGTTGAGCTGGGTCAGGCTGTCCAAGCCAGCTTGCAGGGCGTCGGCGTTGTGCTGCTTGGCGGTGTCGGAGAGGGTTTTGAGCCGCTGCTCGCTATTCTGCAGTTGTTGCTGGGCTTCGCTGACGTCGAGCTGGGCGCCTTCGGCGTTGCTGCGTTTCCAAGTGCTAAGGTACAGCCCTTGCTGGGCGCGCAGGGCGCCGTAGGCGTCGGTGCGCAGTTCGAAGCCGGTGCCGCGCAGGCCACCGCGGTTATTGCCGCGCTGGTCGATCAGGTAGCCGAGGTTGAGCTGGGTATGGCCGTGGCTGCTGTGCAGCTGGGTGCGTACCTGGCCGGTGGAGTCGTCCATCACCCACTGGTTGAAGCCGCCGCCGCCGACTTCCTTGCTCTTGTAGCCGCTCATCAAACCGCTGGAGTGCCAGGCGGGTTTGTGGCCGCCGTAGACCTGGCCCATGACCAGCGGGCGGTCGATGTCGTTGTCGAGGAAAGTGACCACTACTTCTTCGCCGGCACGCGGCACGTGCACGCTGCCCCAGTCGGGGCCGCTGCTCGGTTGCAGCATGCGCAGCCAGCACGAACTCAACTCACCGTCCTGGCTCAGGCGATCCCAGTGGAAACGCACGCACAGGCGGTTGAGGCTGTCGGTGAACACTTCATGGCCGCTAGGGGTGACCACCACAGCGGTCTGCGGGCCGGGTGAGGTCGGCTTGGCGTGCTCGAACGGGCTGCGGTAGGGCGCGCTGTGCAGCTGGCCTTCGAAGGTGCTGAGGAAGAAGCCGTAGGAGGCTTCGCTCAGCTTCGAGCCGAGCAGGGCATCGTCCGGTGCCGGCCGTACCGATTTGAACAACGGTGCCAGGCTGCTGGGCGCATCGCGGCGCTGCTGGGCCATGGGCAGGTTGCTTTCGGCGTAGAACTGCACCTCGATCAGCATGAATTGCCGGGCCTCGGCGGCCTTGCGTTCGTACAGCGGGTGCTGGGTCAACTCGAACCAGCGCCCGGCCTGC
>NZ_JBIVGN010000034.1:0-4621 GCF_044748705.1 Pseudomonas sp. NPDC089758 | reverse complement strand
ACCGGTTTCGAACTGCGCACCGACGCCTACGGCGCCCTGCGCGCCCAGCAAGGGCTGTACCTTAGCACTTGGAAACGCAGCAACGCCGAAGGCGCGCAGCTCGACGTCAGCGAAGCCCAGCAGCAGCTGCAGAACAGCGAGCAGCGGCTCAAAACCCTCTCCGACACCGCCAAACAGCACAACGCCGACGCCCTGCAGGCTGGCCTGGACAGCCTCACCCAGCTCAATGCCGACACCGACGTCACCTATGGCAACGACAGCAGCAGCCCGAGCCAAGGCCCGAGCGAGCAGCAACGCAACGGCGGCGACACCGCCTGGGCGATTCGCAACGGTGGCCGCGGTAAGACCCCGGGTTACCAGAAGCCGCTGCTGATCGCTTCGTCCCCGGCCGACATCGCCACGGCCACGCCGCAGAACACCCACCTGCACAGCGGCAAGCACCTGACCGTGAGTACCGGGGAGGACGTCAGCATCGCCAGCGGCAAATCGCTGCTGGCCAGTGTGGTGCAGAGCATCAGCCTGTTTGCGCAGAACGCCGGGGCCAAGCTGTTTGCGGCCAAAGGCAAGGTGGAGCTACAAGCGCAGAACGACGAGATGCTGCTGACTTCACTGCAGAACATGAAACTCAGCTCGACCGCCGCCGGGATCGAAATTGCGGCCAAGGACGGGATTCTGCTCACCAGTGGTGGCGGTTACATCCGCATCAAGGGCGGCAATATAGAAATCCACGCACCGGGTACCATTGATGTCAAAGGGGCGAAGAAGACCTTCAGTGGCCCCACAAGCTTGTCGCATAGTTACAATGATATGCCTGACACCAACTTTGAAAAGCGCATTGCTCTCAAATACACAAACGGAGAAGTTGCGCGCAATGTGAAGTATGAGATACACCGAGAAGATGGCAGCATCATCAGTGGAGTTACCGATGCCGACGGGCGCGCCCAGCAGCAGAAAAGCGACATGCTGGGTAAGTATCTCTTCAAGATCATCGAATAACTAAGGGTGTCGCATGGAAAATAAACAGAGCACGCTCCAAACCGAAATAGGACCTGACGGGCGCGAACAGGCATCGGCTCCGCTGGAGAACCAGGGTTGTGCAGATAATTTATTGTACATAAGCCCCAGGCAGGCGATACCTATCATTTTTGTACCCGGCATCATGGGTACACCTTTGCTTGCCACAGGAAATAACAACAAGAACCTTGTAAAAAAATTAAAAGGTCGCTGGAGCTGGTTCCCTGACAGTTTGGGATGGATGGGTATATTCAGTCTCATCGGTGGGTTCAATCGTCTTAGCCCCGCCGAAAAGAAAACTCTTTTGGACCCCGAATACACAAAAGTTCCTAGAGCACTGGGTGAGGCGGATTTCTCTGGATTTGATTTGGAAGCATGCCCACTACCCAAGGAAGAAATCGAAAAGCGTGGCTGGGGTTCAGTTCTCTTGAGCGATCTTGGTGGCTACGGCCCAATCTTGAGCTTTCTCGAGACGGAGCTCAGAAGCCTTTACCATGATGACGGTAAAGCCAAACCGCGGATAAAGGGAGCCATGCTTGCATTTGAGGGCAGCATTCAGTCCATCAAGGGCTATGAAGCACTAGATCTCGGAGCTTATAAAAAAGCGTCTTCATGGAGCTATCCCGTTTATGCCTGCGGCTACAATTGGTTAAGAAGTAATGAAGAGTCGGCCGATGACTTGGCGCGCTACATCCAGTTTGTACTCAATGACTGCCTAACGCGTCTGAAGTTGAAGTGCGATAACGTCATTCTTGTGACTCACTCAATGGGAGGGCTCGTCGCGAGGCGCTGTGCACAAAAATATCCGCAGAATATATTGGGGGTTGTCCACGGTGTGCAACCGGCAATCGGTGCTGGTACAGCGTATCGACGCGTAAGAGCCGGATGGGAAGATTTGACAGGACAAATGGCGATAGGAGCTAATGCTGACGAAGTTACACCGGTCTTTGGCGCTCCAGGGCCGTTACAGCTACTACCCAATCAACTATATGGCAACGGCTGGCTGAATGTTCGCTGGAAAAAAAAAGACGGTCCGATTTTGATGTCGCTGCCTAAAGCCTCTAATCCCTACGACGAAATCTATTCGAAAACAACTGCCTGGTGGCGCCTATGCGACCCACGCTTGGTAGAACCGCGTGCCCAAAACAGAGAAGAGCTTGAAGAGGGCTGGAACTTATATTTGAAAAATCTAAAAATGGCGCAAAACTTCCACGCATCCTTGGGGACTTATTATTTCCCTCAAACATATGCGCACTTTGGGTCCGACAGCAAGTTTCCGGCTTGGAACAAGATCGACTGGATTCTCAAATCATTTCGAAACATGACCGGTCAATTTTCACCTATGTCATCGGTAGAAACAACCCCAAACTTGCGACTGAGTACAGATAACAGAATAAACTATGTGACACTCAACAATCCACAAACTGCCGGAAAAATAGCCTACCAACCACTGCACGGACCCGCAGTCATAGGTGCTGATTATAGCGGTGATGCCTATCATGCGGCTATGGCGTCTCAAGATGATACCGGCGACGGCACAGTGCCAACGCATTCAGCTGCAGCTGTCACCAATCACATCAAATTTTCAGCACGCCTTTCTGGCTTTAAACATGGTGCGTCGTACAATGACAAGTCGGCTCGAGCGATTACACTTCACTCGATTATAAGCCTTGCTAAGGGCGCAAAAAATCTATGCTAGTGCATCATCATTTTCTTAAATACGGGCTAGCGATTCTCATTGGCTGTAGTCTGCTAATTGCCTCATTGTTTACCCCTATTGCATCAGGAGCATCAGAAACGATGGACTCAACTAAAAACCTTTCGAAGACGGTCCGGGTAGGTCGGTTTAGTCTTGACCTTCCAATCGACGCCGTTTTTAGCGGCGCGTTACTTGAACTGAACGGGGTGCCCGTATCCATTACACCAGGTTACATAAAGCCACGGGTAGAGAGAGAAGCGCAAAAAAACTGGCTATCCATTGAAGGCCGTAACCTAAATAATGCAGAACACAAAGCCACCAAGGAATCGATGGGTAATGGGTCATTTCTCTATAGCTATGATCACACGCGAATCACAGGAGAAGGGCTTGACGGCGACCCCATAAACAAAGTTGTGTTTTCCACAGTGGCGTATCAGTGGTCTAATAATATGAAATTTGTACTTGGCGGCGACAGCACGCTCAACAAGGACGAACAGATCAGAACTATTCTTGATTCAATTAAGCTCAGCGATATTGATGACCCTCAAAGCATCTGCTATGTCAATGGATGCTTACCTCACAAGACGGGCAACGAAGGTGTTTATATCGACTTTAGTTTCACAGAGCGGCCGGACTTGAGAGCAAAATTTACATCCAAACAATATGGCGGAATAGCCAATCAATTTCTCTCAAAAAGAAACAGCAGCGCTGTTTCACCGACTGAAGAGGCCGCATGGATAATTAAATCTGACTTCCAGCACCGTATGTACCGCAATACTAAACGAACAGTTAATAATCTCATAGGAGAGGAAATCATTGAGGCTAGTACTGAAAAAGTCGGTGAAGGTTACCTGACTGAAATCAATGCCGTCTGGTATTACCCAGGCGTACCAAACAGCGATAAAAACCCCGAACTTCGTTTCGATTTAGATTACAGCTATATGACGACACAAAAGCCGAAAAATGGAGCAGGCTTCCCTAACCAAGAAGAGCCAAACTCAATCTCCGAGGCACAGTTTATGATAATCTGGGATCAGGCATTAAACTCACTGGCTTCAAAGTAGCTATCGCTGAACCCGTGGAGCTTATGATCTAACGCATGGGGCGCATGCTTCTGGACAAAGAATCTATTGAAGCGCTCTCGATGCTAGTGCATTTAAAACCTAACAATATAAGCAAGGAATAAAGTTTTATATGAGCCCCAATCCGTCAAGCGCTATGCGCTATGTAGGCGCAGTCAGTATAGGCATTGCCGTATCTGGGTCAATCGTCGCCCTGTGCTTATTAGCTGGACCGAATAATGGGACAATGCCTGGCATCGGTGGATATCAGAAGATATTTGCACTTGCTGCTTTATGGATTACAAATCTCATGACTTTGTTACTTAATGCAATCTATTTCATATATTGCCGCCAACTCAGATGGTTAAAAATTCTTATTCTCGTGCAGATGATAGTTGTGCTGACTACCCTGTTTTCTCTTGATTGACGTCTCATTCGGCTCCCCTGTGATGGACCTGATCTACGGCACCCCGTTCCCACAAAGCCTGCTCGAATACCGCAGCGACTGCCGCATCTGGCAGGACAAGAACCTGCCGGCCATCCTCGAATCCGTGTTCGCCCAGTACGAACAGGCCAAGGGCAACTATCGCCTCGACCTGCGCCGCGAGTACGCCCCGCTGTCCTATGTCACCCAGTTCAACGAAACCGACGCCAACTTCGTCCAGCGCTGGTGCGAGCTCGAAGGCATCTTCTGGTACGTCGAGCACAAGCCCGACAGCCACTGCATCGTCTTCACCGACAGCGTCGACACCCTGCCCGCCCTCGCCCCGCAGAGCGTGCCGTTCCACACCCAGAGCGTCACTGAAAAACAGGACGGCATCACCCAGTGGAGCACCGGCTCCCAGCT
>NZ_JBIVGN010000033.1:0-6041 GCF_044748705.1 Pseudomonas sp. NPDC089758 | reverse complement strand
GAATACCGCAGCGACTGCCGCATCTGGCAGGACAAGAACCTGCCGGCGATTTTGGAGGCCGTTTTCGCCCAGTACGAACAGGCCAAGGGCAACTATCGCCTAGACCTGCGCCGCGAATACGCCCCGCTGTCCTACGTCACCCAGTTCAACGAAACCGACGCCAACTTCGTCCAGCGCTGGTGTGAGCTCGAAGGCATCTTCTGGTATGTCGAGCACAAAGCCGACAGCCACTGCATCGTCTTCACCGACAGTGTCGACACCCTGCCTGCGCTCACCCCGCAGAGCGTGCCTTTCCACACCCAGAGCGTGACCCAGAAGCAGGACGGCATCACCCAGTGGAGCACCGGCTCGCAGCTGCTCAGCGGCAAGCTCAACTGGCGCAGTGTCGACTACCTGGCCCACAGCCAGCCCCGCGAAAGCGTGATGCCCGCGCTTGAAGCCGCTTCCGCCCCTGCCGCCTTGGAGCGCTACGAATACCAAGGCCAGTACAACTGGCAAAAACAGGAGCGCGGCGACTGGCTGAGCCGCGTGCAGATCGAACAGCGCGAATCCCAGGCCCGCCGCGTGCACGGCCAGGGCGGTGTGCGCCAGTTGCAGGCCGGGCGCTGGTTCGAGTTGACCCAGCACCCGCTGTACGACCGCAAGGCCGCCGAGGCTCGGCAATTCGTGCTGATCGAGGTGCAGTTCTACGCCGAAAGCAACCTGCCCATGGCCCAGCAGCGCCGCGATGCGCTCGGCAGCCTGGCACCGCTATTCAAATCGGTACGCCCGGCACCGGACGATGCCCTGCTCGGCTCGAAGCTGAGCGAAGCCTCCTACGGCTTCTTCCTCAGCACCTTCGAAGGCCAGCTGCACAGCGCGCCCTACCGCAGCCCGTTCGAGCACGCCAAGCCGACCTCACCCGGCCCGCAGACCGCTGTGGTGGTCACCCCCAGCGGCCATGAAGTGTTCACCGACAGCCTCAACCGCCTGTGCGTGCGTTTCCACTGGGATCGCCTGAGCCAGGACGGTGAACTCTCCTCCTGCTGGCTGCGCATGCTGCAACCCAGCAGCGGTCCCGACTGGGGCAGCGTGCACGTGCCGCGGGCCGGCGAAGAAGTAGTGGTCACCTTCCTCGACAACGACATCGACCGCCCGCTGGTCATGGGCCAGGTCTATGGCGGCCACAAACCCGCCTGGCACTCCAGCGGCCTGATGAGCGGCTACAAGAGCAAGGAAGTCGGCGGCGGCGGCTTCAACCAGTGGGTGATGGACGACTCCACCGGCCAGGTGCGCACGCAGATCCACAGCAGCCACGGCCATACCCAGCTCAACCTCGGCTACCTGATCGACCAGCGCGGCAACAACCGCGGTGGCCTGCGCGGCACCGGTTTCGAACTGCGCACCGACGCCTACGGCGCCCTGCGCGCCCAGCAAGGGCTGTACCTTAGCACTTGGAAACGCAGCAACGCCGAAGGCGCCCAGCTCGACGTCAGCGAAGCCCAGCAACAACTGCAGAATAGCGAGCAGCGGCTCAAAACCCTCTCCGACACCGCCAAGCAGCACAATGCCGACGCCCTGCAAGCTGGCTTGGACAGCCTGACCCAGCTCAACGCCGACACCGACGTCACCTACGGCAACGACAGCAGCAGCCCGAGCCAAGGCCCAAGCGAGCAGGAGCGCAACGGCGGCGACACCGCCTGGGCGATCCGCAACGGTGGACGCGGCAAGACCCCGGGTTATCAGAAGCCGCTGCTGATCGCTTCTTCCCCGGCCGACATCGCCACGGCCACGCCGCAGAACACCCACCTGCACAGCGGCAAGCACCTGACCATCAGTACCGGGGAGGACGTCAGCATCGCCAGCGGCAAATCGCTGCTGGCCAGTGTGGTGCAGAGCATCAGCCTGTTTGCGCAGAACGCCGGGGCCAAGTTGTTTGCGGCCAAAGGCAAGGTGGAGCTACAAGCGCAGAACGACGAGATGCTGCTGACTTCACTGCAGAACATGAAACTCAGCTCGACCGCCGCCGGGATCGAAATTGCGGCCAAGGACGGGATTCTGCTCACCAGTGGTGGCGGTTACATCCGCATCAAGGGCGGCAATATAGAAATCCACGCACCGGGTACCATTGATGTCAAAGGCGCGAAGAAGGTCTTCAGTGGTGGGACCAGCCTTTCGCACAGTTTCAACGAAATGCCCAAGACCGACTTTGCCGACCCGTATGTGATCAAGAAGCTCAGTACCGGTGAGCCTGCTCCGGGGGTGAAGGTAGAGGTGACGCGGGCTGATGGCAGCGTGATGCAATATGTATCGGATGCGGCGGGGAAGATTCCTGTGCAGCGGAGTCAGATTGCAGAACTCTTAACGATCAAAGTACTGGATAAAACCTAAAGAAAGTCGTACAACCGCGACGCACGGAAAGATATGAGGACAGGGAAATGATTGCCCCACTGAAGCTACTGACAGTTATAAACTCAGATGGCACTAAGACGGCCTCAACCACGATATCAAGCTCCACCCAACAACAAAACAAAGAAATTGGCGTAAAAGCGAATACAGTAGTTCCGATAGTTTTTATCCCGGGCATCATGGGAACAAATCTTTGGAATAATAGAACGAAGAAAATTGCATGGATTGCGCCTAATACCGACACCATTATGTCAAATATTGCTGCCGTCGGGTCTTTCCTTTCAGCACTATTTAGCTCCGCAAAAGATCGACAAAACGATCTAGATGGTAGAGAAGGAATGATTTCGGTATATAATGATGGGCCGATTGGCGGGGGCGGCTTGAATGAGAAAATAGATAAGGATGAGCTTAAGCGTCGCGGATGGGGGGGCGTCATGCGCTCGGCGTACCACCCAATCATGGAGTCAATGCAGAACGAATTAAACCAGATCCTATTGGACAATGACTTGCAAGGATGGTGGAAAGAAAACTCGAACCACCCCGCCGGAGAATGGGGCGATTGGAACGATAACCCATCTCTTATCGAACTTCCCGAGAGCATAGGTCTTAGACATGCTGCAGAAATACGTTATGAGGTATGGGCAGGCGGATATAATTGGTTGCAGTCAAATAAGCAGTCTGCATTAGACATCATGCGTTTCATAGATAATAACGTCCTAAAAAGTTATGATACAGCAGATAAAGTTATTATTGTAACTCACTCCATGGGGGGGCTGGTCGCTCGCGCGCTCGTTGGAATTCATGGGTACTCCCAAATTTATGGAATCATTCATGGTGCGATGCCTGCCACTGGAGCACCCGCAGCGTATCGTAGAATTAGAGCTGGGTTTGAAGGTGATGGTGTAAAAGGGTTTATTACCCGTCAGATTCTAGGCCCAACCGCAGCTGAAACCACTGCAGTCTTAGCATTCTCAAAGGGTGGGCTTGAGCTTTTACCCAGCAAAGAATATAACAACGGAGAAAAATGGCTTTTTGCTGAGAGAAAAGGGAAATCTTCGGATAAATTGATAGCCTTGCCTGAGTCTGGAGACCCGTACAGTGACATATACTTGTCAAAGAAATGGTGGGGACTAATACCCGAAGAAAACGAGAGCCTCCTTGACCCAAATGCATTTAGCAAAAGCTCCAACACAACAAAATTTAGGAAAAACCAAACCAAAAGAAGTATTTTTGAAGACAATATCCACGCAACATCCAGCTTTCACGATGCCATTAAAAACGCCTATCATGACTTTACTTATATACATTATTCTGGCGAAGCCAGAGAGTTCGACCTACTAACATGGAGCAACATAAGCTGGACGTCAGACTGGATAGGCTGGGGTGATATAAAAGAGTTCAAAATCACGAAAGATGACAGCACCGGAAATATCGAACTCGACTCGGGATATAAATTCTCATTCGGCCCTAAATACTCTCCAGGCGACGGCACAGTCCCTGTCTGTTCTGCCGCAAGTTCGAGAGCGTTTCCAACCACCCGAGCAGCATTTGCTCATGGAAACAATAGCACCCTTTACCCAAAGGTTTGCAGGCATGGCAAATTTAACAACTCATCTGGCTACGAACACCAGAATGCATATAACGACACAAAAGGTCGCACGCTGTTTGCGACGCTTTATAGTATTGTGAGGATATCTCAGCATGTCAAACTCGAGCTATAGGTATTTAATGACAAAGTCAAGGGCGAAATTATTCGCCATTATTACAGCCATCACAATCTGCACTTCGGCCGGAGCACAAAGCATGCAACATCATAACAACACCTTCTATTTCGGACGGTATAAGATTGAAGTGCCCACCGACGGTGCAAACATTTGGTCCTCTTACGAGGTTGTAGAGGAACGAATTGAACTTATCAGCAAGAACGGAAAGCGCGATATATCGACAAATAGCAAAAGCACTATTGCAGAAATCACCAAAGAGCACAAAGCTGGCTATGCCGAAGATTACGACCAAACAATCCCGCTCGAAGGCGGGGGTGAAATCATAGTATCGAAAGGCCGCAAGTACAACTTCCACATATATTACCTAACCAAGAAAAATACTCTCTATCGACAGAAAGTCGAATCAATTCCTTATGAAGACTTTGAAGATGCCGTCAAAATAGTAAAGGAGTTAAATGCTTCTATTCATTACCGCAATCCAGCAGACCAACCGCCAAACGGGACGTTTTCTATTGAAGCTGGATACATGAAATTACCAATTAATAAATTTGACGAGAAGGTATCCATTGGCCTCCCCGTATCATCCGTGCCTGGAATTCACTTAACATTTGACACACAACTTATTGGCAATCCTGAGGCTGGACTTCTTTCGAGATTTGAGCAGCAATCAACAGGGGCACTACCACTATTCAAAAAATTGGTAACTAACACCACCATTATTAGGAAGGGCAATAAAAATATTTCAGGCCTAGAGTTTGAGGAACTATTAATAAAAACAAGATCGGAAGGAAAAAATATTTATGCTTTCCGCCTTGAATTTCCTGGAGCTCCTAACTCTAGCATGGAGCCGTACACAGTTCTGGAATTAAGCACTATAGATAACGGACCAGGATTTGAAAATGACCAATCGGCAATAGATTTCTGGGATAGGCTGGTGGCCAGTCTAAGTCGCATATAGCGTAACTTGATGGTTGATGCGCCCGGAACCGCGCCATTGCCTAGTCGAGAGCATACGCTACCTAGCATCGTCTTCAACGACAGCGTCGACACCCTGCCCGCCCTCGCCCCGCAGAGCGTCCCGTTCCACACTCAGAGCGTCACTGAAAAACAGGACGGCATCACCCAGCGGAGCACCGGCTCGCAGCTGCTCAGCGGCAAGCTCAACTGGCGCAGCGTCGATTACCTGTCCCACAGCCAGCCCCGCGAAAGCGTGATGCCGGCGCTTGAAGCCGCTTCCGCCCCCGCCGCCCTGGAACGCTACGAATACCAGGGCCAGTACAACTGGCAAAAGCAGGAGCGCGAATCCCAGGCCCGCCGCGTGCACGGTCAGGGCGGTGTGCGCCAGGTGCAGGCCGGGCGCTGGTTCGAGTTGACCCAGCACCCGCTGTACGAACGCAAGGCCGCCGAGGCCCGGCAATTCATGCTGATCGAGGTGCAGTTCTTCACCGAGAGCAACCTGCCCATGGCCCAACAGGGCCGTGATGCACCCGGCAGCCTGGCACCGCTATTCAAATCGGTATGGCAACGGCTGGCTGGTAAGGGATCCATCATCCCCACATTCCAACCGTCCACCTGATTCCCGATGCTGTGCTCCCGATTTCTTTCTGGAGCCAGCCCGCCATGATGCGCCCCGACAGCAAAGTCGAAAAAGTCTACCTCTACCCCAAGCCCGTGGACTTTCGGAGTGCGATCCATGAACCCCACCTTCTAAAAGATAGGGCCTCAGCTTACCGTGGCATCTCTGGCGAGCAGTTCCATGGCAGCAAGGCTTCGTAGTCTGAGTGCGATCCATGAACCCCACCTTCTAAAAGATAGGGCCTCAGCTTACCGTGGCATCTCTGGCGAGCAGTTCCATGGCAGCAAGGCTTCGTAGTCTGAGACCGACGACGCATACGGCAGGCGCTCAAGTACGTGGCGCAGCCACGTATA
>NZ_JBIVGN010000032.1:0-12250 GCF_044748705.1 Pseudomonas sp. NPDC089758 | reverse complement strand
GTCTCCCACAGTCTGTACTGCGTCAACAGTCAGAATCCGGCATTTAGTCCCACCACCCCTTCAAGTCTAACCATACAAGCCGGCTTGCCGGCGATAGGGCCAGCCCAGGCACACAAAAAAGGCCGCACCCTTCACAGGGCGCGGCCTTTGCATTTCAGCCAGCGCGGATCAGTTATCCAGCGCCACCCGCCCGGCAACCTGCCGCTTGCGTTGCACCAGCAAGCCAGCCGCCACCACACCAATACTCAGCAGTGCAGTCGCGATGATCTCCGCTCGGTGATCCTCACGCAGCGCCATCACCACCAGCACGGCAACGATGAAGGCAATGCTCGCCCAGGTCAGCCCTGGGAACAGCCACATCTTGAAGACGATCTTTTCACCACGCGCTTCACGCTGGCTACGCATGCGCAGCTGCGAAACGGCAATCACCAGGTAAACCAGCAGCGCGATGGCGCCGGAGCTCGCCAGCAGGAACTCGAACACCTGGGCAGGCGCCACGTAGTTGGCGAACACACACAGGAACGCCGCCGCGGTGGACAGCAACACGGCCACATGCGGGGTCGCCGCCTTGGTGGTGCGCTGGGCGATGGCCGGAGCATCACCGCGCTTGCTCAACGAGAACAGCATGCGTGAGGAGGTGTACAGCGCCGAGTTCAAGCAGCTGGTTACAGCGATCAGCACCACGATGTCGACGATCAGCTTGGCATTCGGCACGCCGATGCGGCTCAGCACAGTCTGGTAGGAACCGGCCTCGGCCAGCGCCGGATCGTTCCACGGCACCAGGGCCACCACCAGGAAGATCGACACCAGGTAGAACAGGCAGATACGCCAGATCACCGAGTTAGTGGCACGGCTGATCTGCTTGCCCGGGTCTTTGGATTCGGCAGCAGCGATGGTGACGATCTCGGTACCCATGAACGAGAACATGGTGGTCAGCATGGCCGCCAGCACAGCGCCCAGGCCATTGGGCATGAAGCCCTGAGTGTCGAACAGGTGGCTGGCACCGCTGACCTGGCTGCTCGGCATCAGGCCGAACATGGCGATACAGCCAACAACGATGAAGCCAATGATCGCCAGCACCTTGAGCAGGGCGAACCAGAATTCGAACTCACCGTAGTTCTTCACACTGCACAGGTTGGTCAGGGTCAGCGCCAAGGTGATCAAAAGGGAGAAGGCCCAGAGATCAACGGCGGGGAACCAGGCATGCAGGATGGCGGCGGCGGCGTTGGCCTCCAGCGGGATCACCAGCACCCAGAACCACCAGTACAGCCAGCCGATGGTGAAACCGGCCCAGCGGCCAATCGCGCGGTCGGCATAAGTGGAGAAGGAACCGGTATCCGGCGAGGCGATCGCCATTTCACCCAGCATGCGCATCACCAGCACCACCAGGGTGCCCGCAGCGGCATAGGCCAGCAGCACGGCAGGGCCTGCAGCAGCGATGGCGTGGCCGGAGCCGACGAACAGGCCGGCGCCGATAACGCCAGCAATGGACAGCATGGTCACATGCCGTTGTTTGAGCCCCTGAGCGAGGTCATTGGAATTGTTACCGCTCATAAAACTACCTTTGTAAGGAGTGGACCGCCCGACTGTGGGTTAAGCGCGCCCGGGGTTGATTTAGGCGTCACTGCAATCGGCGGTTTGCATAGGGCAATAAGCGGGCCACCTGCCCGGCACATTCGTCATATGAAGCTGGCAGGCCGCAAAACGAGCGGCCTGCAGGCCATTCGGCCAAGTCCTGACCGAAAGGCCATCAAAAGCGGCAGGAAGGGTAAGATTACAGAAATACCCACATACAATCGCACCAAAGGTGCTCCTCGGTAACACCTTTGCACCGTTGCAATGCAAAAAAGTGCAACCCTGCGGTACAACCCTTCGCTGCGGTTGGCCTCTCGTTGGGTAGCCCCCGAATGCTCGCCAGCGACAGCACCTTTAGCCGCAAACGGCCCAAAAGCGCTTCCCAGTGCCGCCCAAAGCTGGCACCATCGCGCCTTTTTTCATCAAGGCTACGGCGCTGGGCGAGACCCTCGCGGACATCTGCGCGACGTTGCGCTGCAGCGATGCGACAAACTGCCCCAGCATTGCCCAAAGCCCCTTGCGACCCTGTTGGCCGCCCTGATGCCGCTATGCTAGCTTGGCGCACGCCAGGAAGGCCGCCAACAGCTGGGAACGCACCCGAACACATGAGGACCGCACATGGCCCAGGCCACGCCCGCGCTGGAAATCCGCAACCTGCACAAACGCTACGGCGACCAGGAAATTCTCAAGGGCATTTCGCTGACCGCGCGTGACGGTGACGTGATCTCCATTCTGGGATCGTCCGGCTCCGGCAAGTCCACCCTGCTGCGCTGCATCAACCTGCTGGAAAACCCGCACCAGGGCGAAATCCTGGTTGCCGGTGAGGCTCTCAAGCTCAAGGCCGCCAAGAACGGCGACCTGATCGCTGCCGACAACCGCCAGATCAACCGCCTGCGCAGCGAAATCGGCTTCGTCTTCCAGAATTTCAACCTGTGGCCGCACATGTCGATCCTCGACAACATCATCGAGGCGCCACGCCGCGTACTCGGCCAGAGCAAGGCCGAAGCCACCGAAGCGGCCGAAGCACTGCTGAACAAGGTCGGCATCTACGACAAACGCCACAGCTACCCCGCCCAGCTTTCCGGTGGCCAGCAGCAGCGTGCTGCTATCGCCCGCACCCTGGCCATGCGGCCTAAAGTCATCCTGTTCGATGAGCCCACCTCGGCGCTCGATCCGGAAATGGTCCAGGAAGTGCTTAACGTTATCCGCGCATTGGCCGAAGAAGGCCGTACCATGCTGCTGGTGACGCACGAGATGAACTTTGCCCGCCAGGTGTCCAGTGAAGTGGTTTTCCTGCACCAGGGCCTGGTTGAAGAGCAAGGATCGCCGCAGCAGGTCTTCGAAAACCCGACCTCGGCGCGTTGCAAGCAATTCATGTCCAGCCACCGCTAACGGAGCAACACATGCAGACTTACAAGAAATTCCTCCTGGCAGCTGCCGCCACGCTGGTGTTTTCGGCCAACGCCATGGCTGCAGAAAAACTGCGCATGGGTATCGAAGCGGCCTACCCGCCGTTCAACAACAAGGACGCCAGCGGTAACGTGGTCGGCTTCGACAAAGACATCGGCGACGCCCTGTGCGCCAAGATGAAAGTCGAGTGCTCGGTCGTCACCTCCGACTGGGACGGCATCATCCCGGCCCTCAACGCCAAGAAGTTCGACTTCCTGGTGTCGTCGCTGTCGATCACCGACGAGCGCAAGCAGGCCGTCGACTTCACCGACCCGTACTACTCCAACAAGCTGCAGTTCATCGCGCCGAAGAACGTCGACTTCAAGACCGACGCGTCCTACCTCAAAGGCAAGATCATCGGCACCCAGCGCGCCACGCTGGCCGGCACCTGGCTGGAAGACACCTACGGCAGCGATATCGACATCAAGCTGTACGACACCCAGGAAAACGCCTACCTCGACCTGATCTCTGGCCGAGTGGACGGCATCCTGGCCGACAAGTACGTGCAGTACGAGTGGCTCAAGAGCAAGGACGGCATGAACTTCGAGTTCAAAGGCGAGCCTGTGGTCGACAGCGACAAGATCGGCATCGCCGTACGCAAGGGCGACCCGCTGCGCGAGAAGCTGAACAAGGCCCTGGCAGAAATCAAGGCTGACGGAACGTACAAGAAGATCAACGACAAGTACTTCCCATTCAGCATCGAATGATTCGCCCCGACCAGCGCGCCCTTGCGGCGCGCCGGTCCCTAGAACGACCCTGCCCATGAATATCGACCTGCACGGATTCGGTCCGGCCCTGGCGGCTGGCACCTTGATGACCGTAAAACTGGCGCTTTGCGCCCTGCTGCTGGGGCTGGTCCTGGGCCTGCTCGGCGCCCTGGCCAAGACCTCCCCGCTCAAGCCCCTGCAATGGCTTGGCGGCTTCTACTCGACCTTGGTTCGCGGCGTGCCCGAACTGCTCTGGGTCCTGCTCATTTATTTTGGCACCGTCGGCCTGATGAACAGCCTCGGCGAAGCCCTCAACATGCCCGGCCTGGAACTCAGTGCCTTTGCCGCCGGCGTGATCGCCCTGGGCCTGTGCTTCGGCGCCTACGCCACTGAGGTATTCCGTGGCGCCATCCTGGCGATCCCCAAGGGCCACCGTGAAGCTGGCCTGGCGCTGGGCCTTTCCAAAAGGCGCATCCTTTCGCGGATCATCCTCCCGCAAATGTGGCGCATCGCCCTGCCGGGCCTTGGCAACCTGTTCATGATCCTGATGAAGGACACCGCCCTGGTATCGGTGATCGGCCTTGAAGAAATCATGCGCCACGCGCAGATCGGCGTGACCGTGACCAAGGAGCCGTTCACCTTCTACATGGTTGCGGCCTGCATCTACCTGGGCCTGACCGTGGTCGCCATGACCGGCATGCACTTCATGGAAAAACGCGCCGCTCGCGGCTTTGCGAGGGCCGAACAATGAACTGGGAAGTGATCATCAAGTGGCTGCCGCGCCTGGCCCAGGGTGCCACCCTGACCATGGAGCTGGTAGCCATCGCGGTCGTTGCCGGGCTGATCCTGGCGATACCGCTGGGTATCGCCCGCTCGTCGCGGCACTGGTATGTGCGCGCCCTGCCCTTCAGCTACATCTTCTTCTTCCGCGGTACACCGCTGCTGGTGCAGCTGTTCCTGGTCTATTACGGCCTCGCGCAGTTCGACGCGGTGCGCTCGAGCAGCCTCTGGCCCTACCTGCGCGATCCGTTCTGGTGCACGGTGCTGACCATGACCCTGCACACTGCGGCCTATATCGCCGAGATCCTGCGCGGCGCGCTGCAGTCGATCCCCAAGGGTGAAATTGAAGCGGCGCGGGCGCTGGGCATGTCCCGTGGCAAGACGCTGTTCTACATCATGCTGCCCCGCGCTGCGCGCATCGGCCTGCCGGCCTACAGCAACGAAGTGATCCTGATGCTCAAGGCCAGCGCCCTGGCCAGTACGGTGACCCTGCTGGAACTGACCGGCATGGCACGGACCATCATTGCCCGTACCTACCTGCCGGTGGAGATCTTCTTCGCTGCCGGGGTGTTCTACCTGGTGATCTCGTTCCTGCTGGTGCAAGGTTTCAAGCTGCTGGAACGCTGGTTGCGGGTGGATGCCTGCCAAGGGCGTTAACGACCAACGGGCTGCTCTGCTACCCACCGCCGTCAAGCCGGCTTGTCGGCGGTGGGCCCTTCACCTCAACCAATGCCTAGCGCCATGCCCCCTTTTCTCCACAGCCACCAACTACGCGACCGCTTCCTGGCCCTCGACCAGTTCCTGACCGAGCACCAGCCGCTGTGGAAACCCAGGCCGTTCACCACCCTGCGCCTGCCCTGGGAAGCCGAACACCCCGCACTGTCCGCCCACCTGCGCCAATGCAGCCTGAGCGATGCCGAAGCCGACCTCGACCCGCAAGGCGTGCCCGCACCGTTTCCACACCTTGCCCAACAAGCCCAACGGCTGAGCGCTCTGGGCGAGCTGCCCGACATCGGCCTGCCGCCCGCCGCACACCGCCTGGACGTCAATGTTCCAGGCCGTAAGTGGCAGCAGATCGAGGCCTTCAGCCGCCGCCTGAGCTTCCACACGCAGACCCACCACTGGCTGGACTGGTGCTCAGGCAAAGGCTACCTCGGCCGCCGCCTGCTGCAGCCCGGCCAGCAGCTGACCTGCCTGGAGTACGACGCCCAACTGGTCACCGCCGGCCAAGCGCTGAGTGACCACCACCAGCTACCGGCAACCCATGTGCACCAGGATGTGATGGCAGCGGACAGCCGCCGCCACCTGAGCAGCGACAAAAGCGTGGTCGCCCTGCATGCCTGCGGCGACCTGCATGTGCACTTGCTGCGTGTGGCCAGTGAGCAAGGCTGCCGCCATCTTGCCGTGGCGCCCTGCTGCTACAACCGCATCCAGGGCGAGCACTACCAGCCGTTATCCACAGCTGCGCAGCACTCGTCGCTGCAACTGTCGCTGCTGGACCTTGGCCTGCCTCTGAGCGAAACCGTCACCGCCGGCGCCCGGGTTCGCCACCAGCGCGACTGCTCGATGGCCAGGCGCCTGGGCTTCGACCTGCTGCAGCGCCGCCAGCGCCAACGTGATGAGTACCTGCCCACACCGTCATTGCCGGTGGCCTGGCTGGCCAAACCCTTCGAGCAGTACTGCCGCGATCTGGCCGACCTGCGCGAGCTGGAACTGACCATCAACCCCGACTGGGATGCCCTGGAAGCCGAGGGCTGGAAACGCCTTGCCCAGGTGCGCAACCTGGAACGGGTACGCAACCTGTTCAGAAGGCCACTGGAAATGTGGCTGGTGCTCGACCGTGCCCTGTTTCTCGAAGCGCAAGGCTACGCCGTACGCCTGGGTACGTTCTGCGATTATCCACTCACCCCACGCAACCTGCTGCTGCTTGCCGAGCGCGATCATTAGCGCGGCACAACCTGTGGATAAGTCTGTGAACAAGCTTGTGATGAATGGTTGGATCCAAGCGTTATTTCAACCGTTCGGCTTATTCCCGCTGCAGCTGCAACCCCAGTAAAAACAGGCCTTTGCGCAAAGACCAGCGGTGCATGGGATCGGCACGCCTTTCTCGCATGGGGCTGATGCCTCTTGTGCATAAACATATATTCGATTAGGCAAATAGCGCTGGATTGGTGCGGCTACTGCCTGATTGTGGGCGCCGGCTTGCCGGGCCCACGGGTGCGTTCCAAGTCAGTGCAGTTTGTTCTTGGCCATCTCGATATCGTTCATCAACGCCTTGGCCAACACGCTGAGGTAATCGGCGGCGCCCAACAGCTTGTGGTCATCTTCCACATCGCCTTCGCGCACCAGGTGTTTGATGTAGCCCAGCAATATCGAAACCTGTTCATAGGCGTGGTCTACAGGGATGCCGGGTTGTACGCGCAAGAGCTTCACGGGCGGGTTGCCGACTTCGAGAAACGTTTCGACACCGGCTGTGGTGAGGGGCTTTGTTTCAAGGCTCATGTGAACGACTCCCCTTTCTGCGTAGCGTCCCAGCTCCGCTTGGCATGCTGGATCAGTACATAGGCTGAGTAGGCCGCGTGGTTGGCGTTTGCCAGCAGGTTCAGGCCGGGCTCGCCTGCGTGGTCACGGCAGTGGTCGTCCAAGGTTTCGACTACGGCACGCAGGAGTTCGCCGGCGTGGGCGATGGCGTCGGTTGGGGAAATGTCGCTGTGGATGGTGAAGTACGGGGTGGTGATGAGAGGGCGAGGTGGGTCTGGAACGATTTTCTTCACTTTTGAGTTCCCTACATTCATTAAGGAGAACCCACCGCAATTCTTCTCACAGAAAAGAGGTGGCGACCGAACACGGGGTGAGAAACCGAGTGAATGTAGGAAGCTCGGCCAGACCGAGGTCTGCCCGTGCACGGTCACCATAAAAGCAGCCGGAACATTCAAACGGGTTTCTCACGCCCGGTCACCAGGAATTGGCGACCTGGGAACGGTATCCCTGGGGCACTTCCCCGCCAACAGTGAAGGTTCGGCAGCGCTCGTAGGATAATTCCCAAGTGCTCCGTTACTGAAGCATTTGGTTTTAGATTCAGAAATACCTTACAGCTGCGCTCCCAGCGAAAGAGCACCACCGTATTTTTGAGAGCGGGGTTTAACCACGGAAAGGCCTGCACAGTGATCACAATGCGACGCAGATCCACCGCGAGCCCGGCCCAACGGTGTATGATCCGCCCCCAAATCACTAAAAAGCTACGTCGCGCGCTGCCCCGCCAGCCCCGCGACCGTCTGGCGTTGCGCCAGAATCGACATGGACTAACGGACCTCGACATCGTGCCTCACGCCAAATCCCTTGCCCTGCTGACCTTCTCCCTGGCCCTGACTGCCTGCGCCAATAGCGGCGGTACCACGCCACAGCACACCAGCAACCTGGACTGGAACACCCCCGGCATGCAACTGGGCGGCGACAACGGTCTGCCCCTGCGCGTAGAAAGCCCCTGCCGCAAGCGTGGCTGCGACAACGATAAGCTGTTCTTCAACCCCTCCAAGACCGAACCAAACGTCAACACCATCCACCGCGGCTGGTAGGAAATTTCTCCTTTTAGGCCGGTGACTTAGGTCATTTTCAAACAATCGCAAGGAAGTGGTTTACAGGCGCCAACCGATCGTTATAATGACGCCCCATTGCCGGTATAGCTCAGATGGTAGAGCAACTGACTTGTAATCAGTAGGTCCCGGGTTCGATTCCTGGTGCCGGCACCATACGCAGTATCAAAAAAGGCTCACCGAAAGGTGGGCCTTTTTTGTTTCCCCCCCTGCAGCGCCCAATCCCCTGCCTTACAGATGCCCTGAAGCCACCACGATCGGTGTAGGAGCTGGCTTGCCTGCGATGGGCTGCGCAGCAGCCCCAACCACCCCAAGCAGAAGCAATTCTCTGATCACCAGCCCAGCTCACAAACAGACACACCCTCCAACACAAACGCTTTGACTAGCCAACCAATCCCCACTACGATTTATCGCAAATTTTAGATATTTCTGCCGAGGCAAGCCAATGGCGCTTCAATTCCACGAAAGTCCTTTCCACGCCACCCACGACGCAGATACCGCCAGCAAAATGGCCTTGAAAATGGACTTGTCCATTTTCATCACTGACTGCATCAAAAAAATGGGCCTCAAACAGCATGATGCCGCAGCCAAGCTGAACGTAACCCAATCCCGCATATCCGAGCTTGCAAATGGCAAGATCGAGAAATTCACCTTGGACGCCATGATGGACATGCTGGACAAGCTCGGCTTTCGCACAACCCTGACCCTGCCCTCAAACGATGCAGGTTCACCGCCCCAGATCGTGATCACCCAAACGCCTGGCAGCTAAACCCTGTATCCCATTTTTCTCAGTTCTTGCTTCAACTCCTTCATCCGCTGTTCGGCGACCTGCATCGCGTGCCGGTCGGACCTGTTGGTCGTTTTTACGAACGAATGCAACACGACGACCATGTCTGCAAATTTGGCCACATACACGCATCGGAATGCAGGGCTGCCGTTGATGATGAGCTCAATCGCACCCGCCCCTACCGACTCGGACAACGACTTGATCGGCCGCTCTGGGTCCTGGCCATACTGGATGCGTCGCAGGTCTTTACCAAAATCGTCCTGAACGTCTTTGGGAAGGTCTTTGTATTCACGCTCAGCAGCTGCACTCACAAACGCAACCTTTTTCAACGGTGTACCCACGGCGAGATGCTGGATTGGGGACGGCATGGATGCCAGGAGAAGGGAATCTAGCGCAGTGGCTTGCAGCTGGCGGAATTAGAAATGTTTCGCGGTTTGACCCTGAAATATCGTGTTTCTCTCGCCCGCTGAAATCAGTTCGACCTCATTTGGGGTCGGGGTTTGCCGCACTCAGGACGATGGGCTACGACACCAAGGTGGATATCTGCGGCCACGGGTTCCGAGCCATGGCGTGCAGCGCGCTGGTCGAGTCCGGGCTGTGGTCGGAGACGGCTATCGAGCGACAGATGAGCCACAAGGAACGCAACAACGTGCGCGCCGCCTATACCCACAAGGCCGAGCTCCTCGAAGAGCGCCGGATGATCATGACCTGGTGGAGTCGGTATCTGGAGGCGAACCGCGAGGACCATGTGACGCCGCACGAGTTTGCCAATCAGGCGGGGGAGAACGTCACGCGCCTTCCCAGTGCCAAGAGGACCGAGTAGCCCGCCGCACCACCGCATCAAACCAGCTGTGAAGTTACCCACAGCTCCGCATGAAGCTCCTCCGCGCGGGTCCATTGAAACGGGGCGGCAAAGCCGCCCCGTTTCAATGGACCTAACCTTATCAAAAGCAACTGGCACAGTTATCGTCTGTGGAAAACCACAAATGTCCACCGGGGGATAGTTTTATCCACAGGCGCTAACCTCCTGAAATCGCTTTGCTTGACGTACATTGTCCACAAGCGTAGACCGGTAGATGCAAGTGCTGCCGAGGCAGCCGAATGTGGCCTGAACCTGAAAGGTTACGCCGCAACCGCGGTGGTTCAACCCCCAAGTACGATTCGCGTCCGGTAGCTCGTACGGTCACTACCCATGTGATGGATGCCAACTAAACATCGTTGCCCCTGCGGCAGCCACCTACCCTTCTGTCCAGCAGCAACCTATCCGCTTGGCCATTTCGTATGCGCCAACCTGCGCCCGTCTCTTTCTCCTGCAAAGAGACGGGCGCTTCTACCACTGCTGCAGCCCACGTCGCACATGGCTTTGCGGCAATTCCCCTCGTGACAATCGGCGTGACAAACGCCGATGTCACCAGCAACAGCGATGTAGATGATGGTGCCGTAGACCAGGGAATGGACTGCACCTGACTGACAGTCAGGCATGCCCCGGTCATCGCATTGCTGCGTTCACCCGGTTCAGGATCTTCAGGCGCTGGTCTCGTCAGCCAGCACTGCCTCCACCCGCCCACCGGCAACGGTGCTCAGGAGGCCAGATCATGAGATGCCCTTGCTCCCGGACGTAAGGAGCCGCTAGTCCCGCGTAGTGGACATTCCCCACAGGTCGCAGGGGCCTTGATCCCTGATAACACTCAACATTCTTGGCGGGATGACGTGGGATGGTAGCGGTTGTTAAGTGTGTAGAACGAGCTACGGAGATGGCGACGTAGCTTGATTCTGACGTGTTTGATACATCCGCAGATTCTTAATTCTCAACATTACTGGTTTTATATACAGCATTTAGGTGACGCTTACATCGCGCGAAGTGATATCAAAATGGTTGCACTAAGCAAGCAATCATGGCCTCATGCACCAATCAACAAGTCATGGATGACATTCTCAGTAATTGTCAGTTATGACCGAACGACGATTGATCATGCTGAGATATATAAATGGCAACACCAAAAACATTTATGGAGAAAACGGCCGCTCCGGGTGCTAGCGCCGGGTTCGACTATCAATACTATTATTTCCTCTACAAAGTATTAAACCTGAAAAAAGGACAGTCTGTCGGGCTAGAGATTAAAGACGATGTCCATACAGATGTTGATGATGACCTACAACTGCTATTCCAACTAAAACATACAATCCAGAAACAAGCTGACGGAAGACCTGTCGCACTCACCGAACTAGATGCTGACCTTTGGAAAACCTTTCATAACTGGTCAAAGGTTATCTCAGATCCGAATGATGGGCGAGCAAACGAAGCCGCCCAGCTGAATTTCATTTCCAGAACTGAATTCCATCTTGTAACCAATAAAAGTGCAAGTAGCTCAAACAAAATTGGAAGTCTATTAGTCGGCTATATCGAAGACCATACGTCAGAAAACTTTGAAAAAATCCTACATAGGCTCGAAGAACTCAAGTCATCAACATCAGACGATTCAATAAAGGGCTATATAAGCACCGTCAGCGAACTTTCTGCATCCGTCAAAAAAGAGTTCTTTAAGAAAATATATTTTGAGCTTGCCGAGACAGACATAATTCAGAAAATCAAAACCACGATTGCTGAAAAATTTATTCCACCCGAAAAAGTTGATGAAGTTTACGACCGGCTTAACTCAAATATCCGAGACAGCAATTACATAGCCATATCAAATGGCAAAGCATTTTCTGTGCTTTTCGACGACTTCACCGCCAAGTACTGGAAAATATTCCAAGACGCACGAAACAATAAACTTTCCAGCCTTAGATTTGAGCCTGTACTCCCCGGAGACCTCCTCAGCCAGCCCTTCATTCAACAACTAATCGCGATTGAAGACATATATGATCACGAATCTGAGATCATAACGGAGTATTCAACCCACAAATTAAGGCTCGCGCGCAGTCTAGAACAGTGGGAACAGAATGGAGAGGTTGTACATGATGAAATACAGGCCATGCATGGGGAAGTTCACTTAAGATGGAAAAACAATCATCGCATGGCATACCGTGGCTGTGGCCCTGATGAAGTAAAAATCAAGGGGCAGACAATTGTTAATATGATGCGCCAGGAAAAATACAAGCTCGGCGGAGACGAACTCAGCACCGAACACTCCAATGGCGAACTGTATGAGTTGTCAGACATTGGTCGAATTGGTTGGCATCAGGACTGGGAAAAACTTTGAATATGAGCGAAAGAAGCATCCTAACCTGGAGCGGGTACAACAATTCTGGCATCGCAGCGTTGTAAGGGATCCATCATCCCCACATTCCAACCGTCCACCTGATTCCCGATGCTGTGCTCCCGATTTCTTTCTGGAGCCAGCCCGCCATGATGCGCC
>NZ_JBIVGN010000031.1:0-21397 GCF_044748705.1 Pseudomonas sp. NPDC089758 | reverse complement strand
GGCGCATCATGGCGGGCTGGCTCCAGAAAGAAATCGGGAGCACAGCATCGGGAATCAGGTGGACGGTTGGAATGTGGGGATGATGGATCCCTTACGGAAATCTTCCGTGCCACGCGAAAGGTCAGATCGGTACAAATGACTTCTTTCGTCTGCGTGAAGCCATACCGATCGGTATACCTTATATTTTTTGTGGAACTCTTCCACATGGCCTGCTGAGGTCTGAATCGCCCCGTGCTTACTAGCCAACGGTAAAAACCAACCATGCTCGTGGTCTTTCGATTGGCTGTTCTTCTTCCTAGCGTTAGGGAACTTCCTTTCTCACCACTTTTTGTCGCGCCGCTCCGGGCTCCTCTTAAAATGGCCCGTTTCATCACGGATTGGTAGTAGTAGGTTGGTCGGCTGAACTGTTCGCCCGCGAAATCCAGGTAGTCCCTCTCGCCGTCCATAATCTTGTTCATGAAGTCACAGAGGTCACCTGCGATATTCTCGATTGTTGGGGTTTTTCTGCCGAGCTCCACTGAGAGGTAGTACAGGTACAAGCTTCCGTCGCGCCAAATGCTCCCGTCTGGCTGGAGGATCACGTACAGCGTGTTGATGGTGGCCTTCTGATAGGGAATACGCTCAACGGGGTAGGGCTCGACGCCCAGACCATCCTCTGAGATATCCCCCGCCCAGTCCATTGCTTGGTCTGGAGCGCAGGGTTGCCAGAGCTTGACGTTTTTGAGCTTCACCTTGGCGTAGGAGCCAGTGGATTCGTCAGTGCTTTCGGGAGGAAGATGAGAGCTCATTGGACATCACCCAAGTGAAGATGTCTGTCAATTCAAGTTGAGCTCACGGGTGCTGTCAAATGACGGGAGCTCACGCGTGGTACCGGGTTGCCATCGACATGACCTACCAGCATGACTACGCCCATTCCATTGCCGACCCTGCTGCCTTCTGGGCCGAACAGGCCAAACAGCTGGCCTGGTATCGCCAGCCCACCCTGACCCTGCAGGAAAACCCCGACGGCACCCATCGCTGGTTCGCCGACGGTCGCCTGAACAGCTGCTACCTGGCCCTCGATCGGCAAATCGAGCTGGGCCGTGGCGAGCAGGCGGCGCTGATCTACGATTCCCCCGTGACCGGCGTGCAGCAGGTGTTCAGCTACAACCAGCTGCGTGACGAAGTAGCGCGCCTGGCCGGGTTGCTGCGCCAGGTAGGGGTTGGCAAAGGCGATGGGGTGATCATCTACATGCCGATGGTGCCGCAGGCGGCCATGGCCATGCTCGCCTGCGCGCGTATCGGTGCAGTGCACTCAGTGGTGTTCGGTGGCTTTGCAGCCAATGAACTGGCCCTGCGTATCGATGATGCGCGGCCAAGCGTGCTGCTGACGGCGTCCTGCGGGCTGGAGTTCGACCGGGTGATCGAGTACAAGCCGCTGGTCGACCGCGCGCTGCAACTGGCTCACCACCAGCCGCGCCAGGTGCTGGTGCTGCAGCGGCCCCAGGTTCGCGCCCAGTTGCAGCCAGGGCGCGACCTTGACTGGCAGCAAGCGCTGATGAAAGCCGAGCCTGTGCCTGCGGTCGAGCTGACAGCGGCAGACCCGCTGTACATCATCTACACCTCGGGTACCACGGGCAAACCCAAGGGCATCGTGCGTGAAAACGGTGGCAACGCGGTAGCCCTGTGTTATGCCATGCGCCATATCTACGGCATGCAGGCGGGCGACGTGTGGTGGGGCATTTCCGATGTGGGCTGGGTGGTCGGGCACTCGCTGATCGTCTATGGCCCACTGATGAGCGGCTGCACCACGGTGTTCTATGAAGGCAAGCCGATCCGCACCCCGGATGCTTCGGCCTATTGGCGTGTGGTCGAGCAGTATCGGGTCAATGCCCTGTTCTGTGCGCCCACCGCCATGCGGGCGATCCGCAAGGAGGACCCGGATGGCGAGTTGATCCGCCGACATGACCTGAGCTCGCTGCGCCAACTGTTCCTGGCCGGGGAAAAACTGGATTCAAGTACCCACCAGTGGCTGGAGCGCGTGTCCGGCAAGCCGGTGCACGACCATTGGTGGCAGACCGAGACGGGCTGGCCAGTCACCGCGCCGTGCGTGGGGCTCGAGGGCAGCGCGGCGCGGCCGGGTTCGAGCAACCGCGCAGTGCCGGGCTATCACGTTCGGGTGCTGGATGACGATGGGCACCTGCTGGGCCCGAACCATCAGGGCGCCATCGTCATCGCGCTGCCGCTGCCACCCGGTTGCAGCCAGACCTTGTGGGGCGATCATGAGCGCTACCTGCAGGCTTATCTGCAGACCTACCCGGGTTACTACCACACCGGTGATGGTGGCTACCTGGATGACGACGGGTTCGTCTACATCATGGGGCGAACCGATGATGTGATCAACGTCTCTGGCCATCGCCTCTCGACCGGCGAGATGGAGGACTTGGTGGCGTGCCACCCTGCGGTGGCCGAATGCGCGGTGATCGGTGTGCATGACCAGATCAAGGGCCAGGTGCCCTTGGCGCTGGTGGTGCTCAAGGACGGTGAGGGTATTGGCGAGGCGCAACTGTCGGTGGAGTTGGTGGGCAAGGTGCGTGAGCAGATCGGCGCGTTGGCGTGCTTCAATCAGGTGCGATTGGTGAAGCGGCTGCCCAAGACCCGCTCGGGCAAGATCCTGCGGGCGGTGTTGCGCAAGATTGCCGATGGCCAGACGTATGTGCCGCCCTCGACACTGGATGATCCGGCGGTGCTCAGAGACATCGAAGCGGTGCTGGCGGATCTGCCCAGGGCAGGCTGACCGTTGGCCTGGCCAACGGGCGAATGCGCGTGTTCAGCCGGGGAACGTCTGCGGGCCGACCTGATGCAACTGCCCCAGCCGGCTGCGGGTGCGCATCAGGTCGGCAACGTGGCCGCCCAGGCTCTCTTCCAGCCGCCGCTGCCCGATCACCGTCACCTGGCAGTCCTGATCGTACAGTACGTCCACCAGGTTGACGAAGCGCTGCTGCGCTGCCAATGAGCACTCCGAGAGGTCATCCAGCCCGTCGATGACCCAGGTATCGAACTGCTGGGCAAGCTGCAGATAATCGATCACCGCTGTGGGCTGCTCGCACAGGTCGTCAAAGGCGAACATCACCGTCCTGCCGTCACTGACGAGCGCCCGAAGGTTGCGTTTGTTCACCTCCAGCGTTAGCGGTTGCGCGGCCGGCACCTTCAGCGCCTGGCGCTGGGCCGCATCGCCAGGCCATACATAGTGGCCTTGGGTAAAACGCTGGTGTTCACGGTTGGCCGGCAGGCTGCGAAAGTCGGTGTCACCGCCGACTTCAAGTACCTCCATACGGCCATTGATCAGGCGGATCACCGGCAGGAATCGCTCGTGGTACAGCGGATTGGGCAGCAGCCCCTCGGGTGCGTAGTTCGAGGTCACCAGCAGGAAGATGCCACGTGCGAACAAGGCATTGAACAGGCGGGTGAGCAGCATGGCATCACCGATGTCATGCACATGGAATTCGTCGAAACACAGTACCTGGCAGTCGCCCAGTAATTCGTCCAGCGTCGCGCCCAAGGCATCGTCGAGCAGCCTGTGACGGTGCATGCCCTGATGCAGGCGGGCAAAGAAATCATGAAAGTGCAGGCGTTTTTTTGCCTCGACCGGCACTGCCTGGAAGAAGCCGTCCAGCAGCCAGCTCTTGCCGCGGCCCACCGAGCCGTACAAGTACAGGCTGCGGGGTTCGCCCCCTGGCAAGCGGGCAAGCTGCGCGGCCATGGCATGGATGACCCGGCGCTGGCCGTCGCTGAGCTGATAGCCACGGCTACGCGCCTTGTCTTCGAACCATGCGAGCAGTTCGCTCTGGTTGGAGGTGGCGGTGCGCAGGCGTTGGCCCAGTTGGCGCAGGGGGGAGGGGATCCAGGCAGACAAAAGCTAAGCTCCTTGGGCAAAGGAAGGTCAGCGCGCAGCTTGCCTGAGGTCGGCCCTTTAAACCAATAGAAAAAGTGCGGTGCTTCTATCAGTTGGCCGGATGACTCAAGCCTTGCGCTCCAACTGGCGCTCGATCATGTATTTGATGGTCAGCCGGCGCTCCTTGAGCAGGCGCAGGTCGTCGTCCTGAAAGTTGCCGGCCGAGATCGCCTCAGCTGCAAGGACCTGATTGTCGATGTCGATGTATTCGTCGAGCAGACGGTCGAGGGTCTTGTCTTGCTGACGGCGTTGCTGAACGATTTCGCGGGGGTAGTGCAGGTCTTGATACAGGTCGTGGGAAACAGGCATGGCATCCTCCTTGGTCAATGCAGATTGCTTATCTGATTGGAAGGGCGCAATGCGATTGTGTTGAAGCGAGGCGGTATAAATGCGACGGATGGTCACTTTGGTACGTGTGAAAGGCCTGCAAAACACTAACCTGCTGTTTTAAAGCATTTTTTTTGCGAAAGGGGCTTCCCACGTCCAGAGAATGTTGTTAAAGTGCCGCGCATTCCAAGACAACAACCCAGTTGTCACTCAGTTGGAAAAGTCAGAGCAGCTAACGCTGCATCCGATACAGGGGCGTCGCCAAGCGGTAAGGCAGCAGGTTTTGATCCTGCCATGCGTTGGTTCGAATCCAGCCGCCCCTGCCATTTTCTCTTTGCAATACACCTTCTTGATTCAGTGCAGATGACCATCGGCGCTGGGTTTCGTCGTGTCTGGCGTGCCTAGAAGCCGGTCGCCAGCGTACTGGCGATGGCCTCTGCGCTCAAGCCCTACTGCCTGTTCACCCGCAGCAGTTCATCCAGCACGCGGGCCAGCTCCTCAGCCTGCACCGGCTTCTGCATCACCAGGCTGTCCGGCAACTCCAGGCCCTCCAGCTCGGCATACCCGGTCAGGAACACCACCGGCAAGCGCGGATGCCGCTCCCGTGCGGCCAACGCCAACTGGGCACCGTTGAATTCGGGCATGGCAAAGTCGGTCAGCAACAGGTCGATCTCGTCGTCCAGCTGGGCCAATGCCTGTTCGCCGCTGTGTGCCTGGCGTACCTGATAGCCGTATTGGCGCAACACATCGCCGAGCATGTCGCGCACCAGGTGGTCGTCATCCACCAGCAGCACCGTGCGGTCGCGGCCCGTGTCACTGACCGACTGCGATGCAGCCGGGACCACCGGGTCCACCGCCCGTTCATGCTTCACTGCAGGCAGGTAGACGGCAACCTGAGTGCCATGCCCTGGCGCGGTGTCGATGCGCACACCGCCACCCGACTGCTTGGCAAAGCCGAACACCTGTGCAAGCCCCAGGCCCGAGCCCTTGCCGATGTCCTTGGTGGTGAAGAACGGTTCGAACACCTTGGCCACCACCTCTTCGCTCATGCCGCAGCCGGTGTCGCGAATGCTCAGCATCACGTACTCACCCGGCTCTGGGTCTTCCGGCCGCTGCGGGCGGGCCTTGATCCGCGTATTACGGGTGGACAGCGTCAGCTGGCCGCCGTCGGGCATGGCGTCGCGAGCGTTGATCGCCAGGTTGAGGATGATCATTTCGGTCTGGGTCGGGTCGGTCAGCGCTTGCCACAGGCTGTGGTCCAGGTCCAGGCGCACAGAAATGCTCCCGCCCAAGGTGCGGCGCAGTAATTCCTCCAGGCCGCTCAACGTGCGGTTGAGGTTCAGAGGCACCGGTTCCAGACGCTGGCGGCGGGAGAAGGCGAGCAACTGTGAGGTCAGCTTGGCGCCGCGTTCACCGGCCTCGCGGATGTGCGTCAGGCGCTTGCGGGCTTTCTCCAGGTCACCTTTGTCCAGGTCACGCTCGAGGAAGCTTGAGCCGGTAAGGATGACGGTCAGCAGATTATTGAAGTCATGGGCAACACCGGCAGTGAGCTGGCCAACCGCCTCCAGCCGTTGCATCTGCTGCAGCGCCGCTTCGATGCGCTCGCGCTCGGCGATCTGTTCGCGCAGGCGCTCGTTGGCGTCCGCCAGGCCTACGGCTGCTTCGCGCTCGCTGGTGATGTCGCGGGCCACCACATAGAGCAGGGTGTCCTCCGGTACCACCACCCATGACAGCCAGCGTAACTGACCGCCTGCATGCTGGATGCGGCCAACGAAGCGGGCGCTGGTGCGGCCATGGGAGAGGGCGGCCAGTTCGGTCAGCAGCGCTTCCTGGTCCGGTTCAGGCAGCAGATGCAATAACGAGGTCTGGCTCAGGCGCTCGCGGGAGAAGCCCAGGCTGGCCTCCCAGGCAGGGTTCAGGGCAACCGGCGTGAGGTCTTTGTTGAGCACCGCGAGCAGGTCCTGGGACAGTTCCCAGGCCCGGTCGCGCTCGCGGGTGCGCCGCTCCACACGTTCGCCGAGCATTTCGTTGAGTTGCTTGAGCGCCTGGGTGGCCAGGCGCTGTGCGTGGATGTCCTGCAGCACGCCCGAAAAGCGTGTGCAGCGGCCATCGACGAACTGGCTCTGGCCACTGCTGAGCAGCCAGCGCGGTTCCAGCCCGTTGGGCTGGGCAATGCGGAATTCGGCCCGGTAAAGCCCGTCGCTGTCCGGGCGCATGGCGTATTCCACCGCTTCACGTACGCGGGGCACGTCTTCGGGGTAGATGCCTGCATAGAAAACATCGAGGTTCATCTCGGTGTCTACCGGCAGACCGAACAGCGTCTTGCAGCGGGCATCCCACACCAAAAGCCCTTCCTGCGGACGGAAATCCCAGGTGCCCATGCCGGCGGCATCGATGGCGATCCGTGCACGTGCCTCCACATCCGCCAAGGCTTCCTCGGCACGGCGCCGCCGTTGGCGCTCCTGCACTTCGGTAAGCGCCCTGCGCACTGCCTTGGGCAGCATCGGCAGGTTCTTTTTCAGGACATAATCGGTGGCACCCAGGCGGATCATCTCCACCGCGTGCTCTTCACCGTAAATGCCCGAAAGGAAGATGAACGGCGTGTCCGGCGCCAGTCGCTGAGCGATGGCCAGTACGTCGGTGCCGGACGAGCCCGGCAGCACGCAGTCACACAGGATCAGGTCATAGCTGGCTTCGCCCAGGGCGTGCTCGGCGGCGACATGGTCGAACACCAGCTGCGATTGCAGCTGCAAGCCGCTGCGCTCGAGGCTCAGCAGGGTCAGCTCGGCATCCAGCGAGCTGTCTTCAACCATCAGTAATTTGAGCGGCGTTGGCAGCATCTTTGCGGTTGGCCTCAGTTGCTGCCACGCCGGTTAAGGCGCAGCGAGCCGGGTGGGGGTTCATTGAGTACGGCCCAGAACACCCCAAGGTCGGAAATCGCCGCAACGAACTCCTTGAACTCCACAGGTTTGACCACGTAGGCGTTCACCCCCAGCTCATAGGCACGCAGCAGGTCCGGCTCCTCCCGCGAAGACGTCAGCATCACCGTCGGGATGCTGCGCAGTTCGGGGGTGGCGCGTACTTCCCTGAGCACTTCCAGGCCATCGACCTTGGGCAGTTTCAGGTCCAGCAGCAACACCGCAGGGTTGCCGTCGGCACGCTCGGCATAGGTGTTGCGGCGCAGCAGGTAGTCAAGGGCATCTGCGCCGTCGCGCAGCACGATGACCTCGTTGGCCAACTGGCTACGCTCCAGGGCCAGGAGCGTGAGTTCCAGGTCCCTGGGGTTGTCTTCTACCAGCAGGATAGGCTTGAGCATGATTGTACGGGTGCCTCAGGTTGTTTCTGGATGACGGGGAAGGGTGAAATGGAAGCTGGCGCCTTGGTCGACCTGACCTTGGGCCCAGACTCGGCCATCGTGACGCTCGATGATCCGGCGCACGCTGGCCAGGCCGATCCCGGTGCCCTCGAAGTCCTCCATGCGGTGTAGCCGCTGGAACACACCGAAGAGTTTGTTCGCATAGGCCATATCGAAGCCCACGCCATTATCGCGAATATAGACTTCGATTTCCTCTTCGTGCAGGTGTGCGCCGATGTCGATGCGTGCAGGCTCGCGGCCACGGGTGTATTTGATGGCGTTGGCGATCAGGTTGTGCAGCGCCAGGTTGATGAAGGCCGGGTCACCGATCACCTTGGGCAGCGGCGCCACGTTCCAGATGATCTCACGCCCTTCGTAATCGGGCGCCAGCTCCAGGCGAATGGCTTCGACCAAGGCATTGAGGTCGACATCGGACAGGCGCAGCGCCGAGCGGCCCATCTGCGAGAAATTCAGCAGGTTGTCCACCAGGCTGCCGGCGAACTGCGCGGCCTCCTCGATGTGTTTGAGAAAGCGCCGGCCGCGCTCACTCAGGCCCTGGCCTTCGATCTCGCCAAGCAGTTCGCTATAGCCGGCGATATGGCGCAACGGTGCGCGCAGGTCGTGGGACACGCTGTAGCTGAAGGCTTCGAGCTCTTTGTTCGAACGGCGTAGTTCATTTGCCAGCTGCGCCAGTTCTTCTGCCTTGCGCAAGACGATGCCGAGCACTGCAGTGCGCAGTTCGAGCACGCCTTCGATCGTCAGCGGGTCCCACGGCTCGCAGTAGCCGCTTAACTGTTCCTGCCAGTGTTCGAAGCTGTGCCGCGGGTTCAGTGCCCCCTGCGGGCCTATCTGTTTGTCGGGCCGCCCGGCCCAGTTGACCGTGCGTACCTGCTCGGGGCGGAACCACAGCAGGTAGTGCGAATGGATCTGGGAAATGGCCACCGCCAACACGCCACCGGCATGCTCGGCCAGCTCGGGCAGTTCGTCGATGTCGCGGCGCACGTTGTCACTCTGGAACACCGTCTCGTCATCGCGCTGGGCCAACCAGTGCACCAGCGCAGTGACCTGCGCCGCCGGCGGCGTCTGGCCAATCAGGTCGCAGCGCTCGGCGGAAATGACCGCCGCGCCGCTCGCCCCGGCGAACGCCAACAGCACCTCGGGCAGGGCGCGCAGGCCCTCGCTGACGCTGTCATGGTCGGCCATCGAGGAGATCATCCGGACGATGTGCTGGCGCAGGTCGAGCAGCTTGCGCGTATTGGCGTGGGATTCACGCGATTCGATCTGCAGCGACAGCACGCTGGCCAGCAGCTCGCAGGCCGTGCGGGTGCGCAGATCGACCGGGCGAGGTTGCTCGTGATGGCACGACACCAGCCCCCACAGTTGCCCATCGACCACGATCGACAGTGACATCGACGCCAGGGTGCCCATGTTGCGCATGTATTGCAGGTGCACCGGCGACACGCTGCGCAACGCGGCAAAACTCATGTCCAGCGATTGGCCGGTGCGCGGGTTGGCCGCCGGTACCATCGGCACGGCCTGGTAGTTGGCATCTTCGATCACGCGGATGCGGTTGACCCGATAAAGCTCCCGGGCCTGGCGGGGGATGTCCGAGGCCGGGAAGCATAGGCCCAGGTAGCGGGGATAGCCGGCATCGGCCACTTCAGCCAGCACCTGGCCATTACCTTCCGAGTCGAAGCTGTAGGCTTTGACTCGGCCAAAACCTGTGATCTGCTTTATTTGCAGCACGGTCTGCTGCAGCAACTCTTCCAGGCTGGCGGCGTTGTTCAGGCTGCTGACAAAACTACGTACCAGTGGGTAATAGTCGCCTTCAAGGGCCTGGCCCGCGGGCTGGCGAGCGGGTTCGAACTCGGCGATCAGCACCTGGTCATGGCGATGCGTGAGCAGGCGCAGGCGGTCGCTGAAGGGCGCGCCCTGGCGCAGGTACACATCGCCGATGTAGAACGGGAAAACTTCGTCCCCGGGCAAGCGCTCAAGATGGGCGCGCAGGTCGAAACTGTCGCTGACCACGTCGGCGAAGGTGCACCCCAGCAGTTCTTGGGCGGGCACGCCTAGCCAGCGGGCGACATTGTCGCTGGCCTGAAGGATACGCAGGTCCTGTTCGTCCAGCACCAGCAGAAAACCGTGGGGTTGAATGCTGCCGGGAACCTGAATGGGCTCCTGGGCACAGCGTTCCACGGCTTCGGCAAGTGCGATGTCTGTGGTCGTCAATGGATACGCTCCTGTCATGTTCGTCCATGCATGGCGCGCATGCGTCTGATGCGGGCTCGGTGGCTGCTGCGCACCGTAACAGAATGCGCAAAGGTTTGCCGGCCTATGGCCATTGGAGGCGCTGGACGGGCATGGGTTCGATGCCGCTCGGAAATTTCTTGGCCGTGACAGGGCAGCCATCTAACCCTTTGTTGTTACTACCAAAGAATGGCGGGCAGCGGCCACGGGCCAGCCACCGGCTGCTACGCTCAGACACAGGACCTTGAAAGGGGCGTGTCAGTGACGGGACGCTGTGTGGCGACGCTGTGGGGCCTGCTGTTGACTGGCAGTGCCGTAGCAGCGGACTTCCTCGTGGAGGTGCGCGTGCAGGTGCAGCGAGGCTGCATGCTGGTCAACCAGCAGCGCGAGGCGGGGGCGCAGGACCTCGGTCGGCTCGACCTGGGCACTGCCGCACGCCTGGATGGGCCGGGTACGCCCTTGAGCGCAGAGCTGCTCAACCAGCGGCCACCGCGCCTGGAATGCAATCCCGATACGCCCTACCAGGTGCGTGTCGACGGTGGCCAGCACGGCGGTGCCGGTGAACTGCGCTTCTTGGCCAGCAGCGACGACAGGGCGCGGCCGATCCCCTACCGCCTGTACCGCGACGCGGCCTGGCGCGAGCCTGTGATCGTGGGCCAGCCCCACGCCGCGCGCGTGCCGGACAGCGGGACGGTCGAACTGCCGCTGTACGCCCGTATCGACAAGCTGGCCTGGGTGCCGCACGCCGGTGTGTATGCCGACCTGCTCAAAGTCACGGTCACCTGGTAGCGAGCCAACATGCACAAGGACGTCATGCCATGAACCGTACATCCCTCCTGCTGCTCAGCCTGGGCCCGCTGCTATTGCCCAGCGGCGCAGCGCATGGCACGACCACCGGCTTCATCCAGGCCCGTCTGGTGATCAGCGCCGCGTGCCAGATCAGCAGTGGCGACCAGCCCCCGGCCACGCTCGGCAACCCTGGGCTGATGGACTTCGGCGAGCGTGGCCCGAACTGGGACCAGCCGCTGCGCAGCCGGGTCGACGAAGCGAACGGCGAGGGCAGCCTGCAAATCAGCTGCACGCCCCAGGTCAGGGCCTTCAACGTGCGCATCAACGGCGGCCTCAACGGTAGCGATGGCGTCCGGCGCCTCAGCAATGGCCGTGAAATGATCCCCTATCAACTGGCGCTCGACCCCGGCGGCAATAGCCGTTATGGCATCGGCCAGGCGCGTGCCTTCACCATCAGCAGCACCGAACAGATTCCCATCCCCATCTTCGGCGTTGTGGTGGCGCAACCGCGTGCGCTGCCGGCCGGGTTGTACCGCGACACGCTCAGAGTGACTTTGGACTGGTAATTCCCGCAAGGAGACCCCGATGCGAACGAACCTCACCCACTGCATGCTCGCCGGCCTTGGCCTGGCGATGGCATGCCACGCCCAGGCCGCCACGGTGACCGGGACCATCAGCTCCACCCTGACATTGACTTCCGCTTGCCAGGTCAACGGCACCACAGGCACCTCGGGGTTGAATTTCGGTACCCTCAGCTTCGGCACTCAGGAAGCGTTGTTCACCACCGCCAACGGCGAGGTGCTCGGTGGCGGCGGCGGTGCGATGAGCATCCTCTGCTCCGCAGGTACGGTGCCAGCCATCCGCGTGCGTGCGGGGGCCAACGACGGTGCCTCGACTGGCGGTACCCGGGCGCTGGCAGACGGCAACGGCAACTTCGTGCCCTACGACTTCTATACCGACACTGGGCGTACCCAACTGCTGGCCATCGACGGCACCATCACGCTGCCGACCAGCACCGGGGTTGCTCAGACCGTCAACCTCTATGGTCAGGCGCGCGGCAAGGCCGGCCTGCCAGCCGGGGTATACACCGATACGGTGGCCGTCGAGCTGTCGTTCTGAGCCGCAGCCATGCGCTATTGGCTGGGTGGCCCCCTTGCAGGCCTGGGCATCCTGTTGGCGACGCCACTGGATGCGGCGACCAGCAGCAGCTTCCAGGTCACCGCGACGATCACCGCGGGCTGCCTGGTGGTGGGCGGCGTCAGCCAGTATGGCGTGCTCGATTACGGCACCCAGTCGGCCTTGGCGACCGGGGCCCTCGGCACGTCCCTGGGCGGGACCACGGTGACTTTCCAGTGCACGCCTGGCGTTAGCCTGAGCATGAGCCTGAACGGTGGGCAGAACGCGGTGAGCGGCACGCGCTACCTCAAGCGCGGCGGCGGCACGCAGCTACTGGCCTACCAACTGTACCAGGACGCGGCCTACAGCCAGAGCATCGCCGTGGGCCAGAGCGTGGCACTGAACAACAGCGACCCGACGGCGATCAAGCTGTCGGTGTATGGCCGCACGCAGCTCACCGGCCTTGTGCCGGCCGGCACTTACACCGACGTCGTGCAAGTGGCGGTGACCTGGTGAAACGACCGGGGCCCCTGACAATCAATCAAGGAGAGCGGTATGCAGGCAGGCGCGAAGTGGGCGCGGGGTTTGATCGGGGCATTGCTGCTGGCGAGCTTGCCGGCGGGGGCTGCCACCTCGGTGCTGATCTGGCCGATCGACCCTGTCCTGGAGGCTGATCAGAAGGCCGGCGCGCTGTGGCTGGAGAACCGCGGCAGCGCCCCGGCGAGCCTCCAGGTACGCGTGTTTGCCTGGCGGCAGGGCGATAACCAGGAGCAGTTTCAGGCCCAGCGGGAGATCATCGGCAGCCCGCCGGTAGCGACCATCGCCCCCGGCCAGAAACAACTGATCCGCCTCACCCGCACCGGCAGTTCACCGGCCGGCCAGGAACAGGCCTACCGCATCATCATCGACGAAATCCCCTCGCCACTGCCCACGGACAACGCCAACCAGGGCGCCACTGCGGCCATCCGCCTGCAGATGCGCTATTCGGTGCCGTTGTTCGTCTACGGCGAAGGTTTGTGGGGCAAGCCGGATCCGCAAGGCAAGCGCAGCGCCAGCGGCGTGGGCAAGCCGCAGCTGAGCTGGCGACCGGTAACGGTGCAGGGCAAACCCTATGTAGAGCTGCGCAACACCGGCCCGGTGCATGCCCGGCTGACCGATGTGGTGGTACAGCAGGGCGGCCAGGCAAGGCCACTGGCCGAGGGCCTGCTGGGGTATGTACTGCCCGGGGCCAGCATGCGCTGGCCGGCACCGGTTGCACCGAACGCCAGCGGCGTACTCAAGGGCAGGGTGAACGGCCAGGAGGTGGCCGAGGCGATCCGCCAAGGGCAATGAAGCCACTATTGAATGAATGTCAGGGGCCAGGGAGGACCCGGCAATGGTTGGAATGCGTGTGTGAAATGGCTGGCGCGGGCGACACGCCGCTGGTACCTGGGGCTGGCGCTCATCGGCCCCGGCCTGGCGGTGGCCGACGAGCTGCCGCCGCCGCCCACCGAGGCCGCCGCCATTGCCGACGCCACACTGTATCTGGACCTGCTGGTGAACCAGGTGCCCAGGGCTGAGCTGGTGCCGGTGCAGCAGCGCGCCGGGGGGCTGTTCCTCGACAGCCAGGTGTTGCGCGCTGCCGGCATCGCCCTGCCGGGCAACCCGCAAGGCGAGGTGGCCCTGGATGCCATCGCGGGCCTGCACAGCGACTACGACAGCCAGAACCAGCGCCTGCTGCTGCAAGTGCCACCGGCCTGGCTCCCGGACCAGCAGGTCGGCGACCGTAACCTGTATCCGGCCAGCGATGCACGCAGCAGTTTCGGCGCGCTGTTCAACTATGACCTGTACCTGAACGACACCGACGAGGGGGGTACTTACCTGGCAGCCTGGAATGAGCTGCGCCTGTTCGACAGTTGGGGCACCTTTGCCACCACCGGCCAGTGGCGGCAGTCGTTCAACGGTGCTGCGGCCGACGACAGCCGTCAGGGCTTTTTGCGCTACGACACCACCTGGCGCTTCACCGACGAGCAGCGCCTGCTGACTTACGAAGCGGGCGACTTCGTCACCGGTGCGTTGCCCTGGACCAGCTCGGTGCGGGTGGGCGGCCTGCAACTGTCGCGTGACTTTGCCGCCCGCCCGGACCTGGTCACGTATCCGTTGCCTGCCTTCGCGGGGGAAGCGGCAGTGCCAACCTCGCTGGACTTGTTCATCAACGGCTACAAGTCCAGCACCACGGAGTTGCAGCCTGGCCCTTACACCCTGACCAACGTGCCGTTCATCAACGGTGCCGGCGAGGCGGTGGTGGTCACCACCGATGCCCTGGGGCGCCAGGTGTCCACCACGTTGCCGTTCTACGTCACCAGCAGCCTGCTGCAAAAAGGCCTGTCGGATTTCTCCATGGCCGCCGGCAGCCTGCGCCGTGACTATGCCGTGCGCGACTTCAGCTACGGGCCTGGCGTCGCCTCGGCCAGCCTGCGCCATGGCGTCAGCGATGCCTTCACCCTCGAAAGCCATGTCGAAACCGCAGAATCGTTGCTGCTTGGCGGTTTGGGCGCGAATGTGCGCCTGGGCACTTTCGGGGTACTGAACGCTGCCGTAGCCCAGAGCCAGTACGACGGTGAAAAGGGCCACCAGGTGGCCCTCGGTTATCAGTACAACAGCCAGCGCCTCGGTTTCAGCTATCAGCGTTTGCAGCGCCATGATGCGTACGCCGACCTGAGCCGGGTCGACAGCCCGGACCTGCAATTGAGCCAGCGCAGCGAGCAGGTCACCCTGAGCCTCAACCTGGAACGCTTCGGCAGCCTTGGCGCGGGCTACTTCGATGTGCGCGCCGGTGACGGCTCACGCACCCGGCTGATCAACCTCAGTTGGAGCAAGCCGCTGTGGGGCAACAGCAGTGTCTACCTGTCGGCCAACCGCGAGGTCGGCGACAGCCAGTGGGCGGTGCAGGCGCAATGGGTGATCCCGATCGACTTCAGCGGCACCCTGGCGGTGAGCATGGAGCGCAGCAAGGACGGCGAGGACCTGCAGCGGGTCAACTTCAGCCGCGCGGTGCCGGTGGGCGGCGGTGTTGGCTACAACCTTGGCTACGCCACCGGAGGTGATCGTGATGCCTACCGCCAGGCGGACGCCACCTGGCGCCTGCAGTCGGTGCAATTGCAGGCCGGCGTGTATGGCAGCAGCGGTGAGATGACCCGCTGGGCCGACGCCAGCGGCTCGCTGGTGTGGATGGACGCCGGGGTGTTTGCCGCCAATCGTATCGACGATGCCTTTGTGGTGGTCAGCACCGGCGGCTATGCCGATGTGCCCGTGCGTTACGAAAATCAGGAGATCGGCCGCACCGACCGCAACGGCCACCTGCTGGTGCCGTACAGCAGCGGCTACTACCGCGGCAAGTACGAGATCGACCCCATGGATCTGCCGCCCGATGTGCTCGCGACACAGGTGGAGCAGCGGGTCGCGGTGCGCCGTGGCAGCGGCTACTTGCTGGAATTTCCGCTCAAGCGCGTGCTGGCGGCGAGCATCGAGCTGGTCGATGGCAACCAGCAGCCGCTCAAGCTGGGCAGTACGGTCAGCCACCGTGAAAGTGGCAGCCAGGCGGTGGTGGGTTGGGACGGGCTGGTCTATCTGGAGAACCTCTCGGCGCATAACCAGCTGCAGGTCAGGCTGGAGGGAGGAGGGCAGTGTCAGGTCGAATTCGACTTGCCGCAGGCAGAAGGCTCGATCCCGTTGATCGGCCCTCTGGTGTGCCGATGAGCAAGGGGTTGCGCGGCCTGCTGATCGGCATGCTGGCGCTGCCGGCGGGGTCGGCCTGGGCGTTATGTTCGTCCGTGGCCACCGCACCAGCGGCGTTCGGCACCGTCAACTCGACCCTGGTGCGCACCGCCATCCAGAGTGCCTCCACCACCAATGCGGGTTTGCAGTGCACCGGGTCGTTGTTGTCCCTGCTAGTGAGCAGTGACCACTTCTACCTCACCATCACATCCGCTACCAGCGGGCTGGTAGGGCCGACCGGGGATGTCATCCCCTATACGATCTATGCCAATAATACGACCAGCTACCCCATCACTCGCGGCGCCCAGTTCGATTTCGCCCGCAACGGCCTGATCGACGCCCTGGGCCTGCTCAATGGCAACTCCCCGAAGTCTGTGCCGGTGTACCTGAAGACTTCGGTTGGCGCCAACGTGGCGGCCGGCGTCTATACCGAGACGCTGAACCTTGCCTGGGTCTGGAACTACTGCTCAGGCATTGGCCTGGGCAATCTGTGCCTGGGGCGCGACACGGGTTCGGGTAACCAGACCCTCACGGTGAGCCTGACGGTGAGTAATGATTGCCAGATATCGACGCCCACCATCAGCTTTGGCAGTGCGCCGGTAGTGGCGGGGTTCGGCACGGTGAACCAGAGCGTGAACCTGTCCTGTACCAAGGGCAGCAGCTACACGGTCGGGCTGGATGACGGGCAGAATGCAGCAGGCGGGCGTCGGAGGATGAAGTCTGCTGCCAACAACTACCTGGCCTACGACATCTTCAAAAGCGCGGGCGCCGTACGGTGGGGAGCCGTGGGCAGCGCGCGGCGCTCGAGCAGCGATGCCAATGTCAACCCCGGGGCGGGGACTGGCACGGGTAGCCAGGTGTTCAACTACAACGCCAAGGTCTACACCGACCAGGCGACACCGCCGGCGGCGACCTATACCGACAATGTGATACTCGATGTGCAGTTTTGACTGTGCAGGCCTTTCCGCGGGCTTGCCCCGAGAAAAGGCCTGCACTGATCAGCGCAAGTCGTCAGCCATCTTCAGCAAGGTTTCCAGCACCGCCCCTGCCAATGCCTTGGACCGCGCTCCCGACCAGCCGGTCTTCGGGTTGGGGGCATCGTCATGGTCTTTGAACGGCATCTCCAGGGTCAGCGACAGGCAGTCGTACGCCATGCCCACCGCATTGCACGCCAGTGTCGTATTGGCCGTCCCCGGCTCATCGCGGGTATAGCCATGCACGGTCTGGAAGTCAGGCGTGATGCTGCACAAGGTGCTACGGAACTGCTCCTCCAGCCTGGCCAGGCGCGTCGTATAGCCGGGGTTGCCCTCGCAGGCCGCCGTGAACACATGCGGGATTTCTTCATCCCCATGCACATCGATGAACGCATCCACCCCGTACTGCTTCATCTGCGCCTGGGCAAAGAACACCTCCGGGCTCGCTTCGACGCTGGCGTCCTGCCAGGCCCGGTTGAGGTCCTGGCCCTTGAAGTTGGTGCGCAGGTGGCCGAGGAAGGCGCCATCGGGGTTCATGTTGGGAATCAGGTACAGGTCAGCCTTGGCCAGCAATTTCTGGACGACTGCGTCATTGCTTTGCAGCCGGTCGATTACCCCCTCCATGAACCACTCGGCCATGTGCTCGCCCGGGTGCTGCTGGGCGATCAGCCAGAGCTTGCGCTTGCCTGCGGCCCCGTCGCCTGCGCGCAACAGCGGAATGTCGCGGCCTTGCACGCTACGGCCATGGGCCAGTAACTCGACACCGGGGATCTGCTGGGCACGCTCGATCAACTGGTTGTGGCGGGCACGCGGGTAGGGCTCGAAGTAGGCGAACCAGATCTGCTCTTGCTCGGCTTCCACTGCAAAGGCCAGCGCCTTGCCATCGAACTGGCTTGGCACACGGAACCAGGTTTGCTGGTCGTAGGAAGCCACGGCGTTGTAGCCGTCCCAGGCGTTCTTGTAGGAAGACTCGCTGGCGTTGTCCAAGCTGAAGCGATGAACCTGGCCGGGCGTGAGGCCGCTGACCTTGAAGTGGAACCACTGGAAGTGGCCGCTGTGGGTGTCCGGGCGAATGGCCAGGTGGACCTGGGCAGGGTTGCTGGCATCCAGGACCTGGATGTTGCCGGAATCAAAAGCGCAGTCGATCTGCAGAGGGGACAGCGTCACGGTCATTGGCGTGGCTCCTTGGGCTTTGTTGTGGGGGTACTGTACACCCCTCGTGAGGGAGGCTGTGTACAAAAACAGCACCCACGATGATTTCCTGTTGTTGAAAAGTTAATGGCTGGCTTGAGTACGCAAGTACTTGAACGCAGTCGGACGGGGGCTAATGGCGTAACGGCACGATGTCGGGCTCAAAAGTCCTACACGTTTTTGGGATATTTCAATGAGCAACTCCGCTTGTGTATCTTGCCGGTGTGGTTTCGTATATGGCCTGAAAAAGTGATGCAACGCTTCGGCGTACTGCTCAGCGCCCTGTGGTCAGAAACCGGAGTTTGTGGCGTGCCTGCTAAAACTACTCCCCTATCGATTTTGCTGGTTCTTATTAGTCTGCTGGGTGTATTCCCGCTCGATGTGATTTTGCCTTCTGTTGCGCACATGGCTGAGTATTTTGCAGTCGATACAAAACGCATTGCCTATTCGGTAAGTTTATTTGCCCTGGGTGTGGCGTTATCCCAAGCGGTGATCGGCCCGCTTTCCGATTGTGTGGGAAGGAAGCGCTTGCTGATCGCGGGGCTCCTGCTGGGCATCGTGGGGGCAATCGGGTGCCTGCGCGCCGTACACTATGAGACCTTCATGGTGTTTCGCCTGTTGCAGGCCATGGGCTGTGGCTGTTTCGTACTAAGCCAAGCGCTGGTGCAGGACAGTTACAGTGGCCAACAGCGCGATGCGATGCGAATCCTTCTGACCAGTGCAAGCGGTGTCTTTATTGCGTTGTCGCCGTTGGCAGGCAGTGTGCTTCAGCACTATGGGGGGTGGAAGGCAAGTTTTCAGGTGTTTGTCATGCTGGCAACAGGGGTGCTGTTACTTTGTTTTATCTTGTTGGAGGACACTGGAGTCTCTCGTTATCGAGGCGGTTTTTTGCAGGGCTATTGCCAAGTGCTGAAAGACAGAACGTTCCTTGTGTATTCGCTGTTTTCCTGTTTGGCATTTGCCTGTCATTTTTCATTTGTCGTCGTATCCCCCTTGTTATTGATGGGGCAGCTAGGGTTGACGGAGTTCGCCTTCTCCATGGTGTTTCTCCTCTATGGGTTGGCCTACATGGTCGGCGGTGTCATTGCCAATAAGCTGAATCGAAGGCTGAGTACACAGGCGCAGATTGGTTGTGGGTTTGCACTGATAGGCGCTGCGGGCGTTGCTCTGCACTTTGCTTTGTCAGGCGATGAACGGGTGCTGATCAAACTAGTGTTGCCCTTAACGATCTGCACCATCGGCACGACCATCGTTCGCCCGGCTGCAACCACCTATGCGCTCAGTCGGCACCCCGATCGCGCAGGGACTGCTGCTTCGGTCAGCAACACGTTGCTTTTTGCGTGTGGCGGGGGCGTGAGCCTGCTGGTGGCGTCCTCAGGCGAGGTGAATTTGGCAACGAATCTGGCGGCGAGCTTTATAGCCTCTTGCCTGTCAGGCTTGCTGCTTCTCGCTTACGTGGCCGGGCGATTCAGGCACGAGCCTTGATCTGCAGGTGAGCTGGCTTTGCCTCTGCCGTCCCTGACGGCTTACGCCCAGTAACCAAAGAGCACCAGCGCCGCCACGCTCAGCCCTACTGCAATCGAGCAGCCACCCAACGAAATCGCCGCTCGGCCTTGCCGATACCAGCCATCGTGGCCCAGCTCCCGCGCTGGGGCGAGCAGGCTGCGCCAGCGCAGTTCGGTGTCATGGAAGGCTTGCAGGTGCGCTTGATCGGCGTCCAGCCAGCGTCGAAAATCAATGCGCTCGCAGGTAGTGACCTCGGGGCTCTGCAGCCGTACGTACCATTGGCCGGCAACGCTCGCCACGGCATCACCGTGGGGCCGTGCCGTTTGCAGGGCCTGGTTCATGTGCCGTTCGATGCTCAGCAAGGGCAAATCGAGGCGCGTGGCGATGCTGGCGTAGTCCAGCTGGTCCAGGCGGTTGAGCAGGAACACCTGCTGAACCCGGCGTGGCAAGCGCTTGAGCCCATGCAGCAGGGCAGCTTCGGCGTCGTGGCCAGCGGTGGGTGTTGGATGCTCAACAGGCAGCAGCAGGCGGCTCATGGTCAGCTCCTTGCTCAAGAGGGCTGGGGTGGGGGCATCTTCCGTGATGCGGAAACAGAGTAGGCGAAACGAGATTGATTCTCAAGTGCTGATTCCGCAAAGTTTTGTAATGAGCTTTCACGCCCTGAAACATTTTTGCTATCATCGCGGCCATCAACGATCTTCATTAGCCTGAAGAGCCAAAAAAAAGACCCGGCAAAAAGCCGGGTCAAAAACCGTGATTAGCCTGATGAGGAGATAATCTGAGAGCGACCTAAGCTCCAGGTTATCCAGCAGATCTCGCGATCAGCTGAGTGCAATAATAATCGTTATCATTTGCCAGTCAAATGTTTTTTCGCCTATCCGGTGAAAAAAACGGCTGAAGCACTTCCTTGTCCCGGCAATCGGGGCCTTTGCCGTTACCTGGCCATCACGTCTCTCCCTATTCCAGTTCCAGCCTAACGACCGCTCTGTACGGCTCGCTTGTGCTCCAGCAGTGCCCTGGCCATGTCCATCATATGCATCAGTGCGAAGGTCAATTCGCGGTGGCTGCCTTCCTGATGGGTGGCGGTTTCGTGGGCGGTGGCGGCAGCGCAGCGCAGCAGGGCGATGGCGTGCTCCTGGGCCTGGTCTGCGGTGACGCCTTCGTGGAGTGTCCAGATCTTGTTGTCGAGGCTGGGGCGCGGTGGGTTGGGGTTGAGGTAGTAGTCGAGGGCGCGGCGTGCGGCTTCGCTGTCGAGTTCTGTTTCGTCGTTTTTCGGTGGTTTCATCCTGATACCTGCATAAGCCAAGAGGGAAAAGGTCCGCACTGATCTTAATACCTAAAGTATTTGTGTGCTTTATGAGAAATAATACTGAATGTTTATTGAGCGCTAGAAGGCAGTCCGTATCGTGCCAGCGATGAATATGGATAAATGGATTGCCCTCGTCCGTGACCGGATGGAGGAGCTCGATATCTCCCAAGAACAGCTCGCCGAACGCGTTGGGGTTTCCCAGGGCAGCGTGGGGCATTGGGTGAACAAGCGGCGCCAGCCCAAGGTCGAGTCGATGAACCGCGTCTTCGTCGAACTGGGCATGCCCCACTACCACGTGAGCATGCAGCTGCGGGTACTGGGCCAGGTGGGTGAGGACGCTGGCCGCTATGTGCTGGATGAAGAGGATGACGATGTAGACCTGATGCACTACATCGTGTGTTTTCGTTACCCGGTGCGAGGCTGGGATGCATTGGGTGAATCAGCGCCCGAGCAGGCCATGGTGTACGAGCAGACCGAGTATATGGCGCAAGGCAAAGCGTTCTGGCTGACGGTGGAGAACGATGCCATGAGTACGGCCAGCGGCCGTAGCGTGCCGCAAGGCATGCGCATTCTGGTGGACCCGGGGCTGGAGGCTGAGCCTGGGCGGTTGGTGATTGCGCGCCAACCTGGCAAATCGGCGATTCTCCGCGAACTGGCCGAAGAGGGTGGGCAGCGGTATCTGCGGGCGCTGAACAGCAGCTACCCGGCGTTGGTGTGTGAGGACGGGTGTGAGTTTCTTGGGGTAGTCGTGCGGGCGCACGGTACTTACTAGATAGTCGGGGGCTGCTGTGCAGCCCAATCGCCGGCAAGCCGGCTTGTATGGTTAGACTTGAAGGGGTGGTGGGACTAAATGCCGGATTCTGACTGTTGACGCAGTACAGACTGTGGGAGAC
>NZ_JBIVGN010000030.1:0-22388 GCF_044748705.1 Pseudomonas sp. NPDC089758 | reverse complement strand
ACAGGCTTGGGGTAGAGGTAGACTTTTTCGACTTTGCTGTCGGGGCGCATCATGCAGGGCTGGCTCCAGAAGGAAATCGGGAGCACAGCATCGGGGATCAGGTAAGCGCTTTGAATGTGGGGTTCATGGAGCGCTTACGGAAAAGATTGCCCGTCGCGATGCTGCCCGTGCGAGAGCTTGGGCCGTAGGCAATGGAGCCGCAGTGGAGGCTAAGAAGGTGAATGCTGACAATCGAGCTGATGCTGTCGCTCACCACATCAAGGCGTGCCTGTACGATGGCTGCACTTCGCTTGCTGCCATCGCTCAGTGCCTCAACTCAAAGGGTGTTACCACGGCTCGGGGCAGTGCATTTCAACCTATGACCGTATCCCGCCTAATGGCCCGTCTTGAGCTGTCATTCGCCACTAGCAGTTCACAGCGCTTGGGTTTTCGTACGGGGCGATCGTCGTCGCTCCGTGTCGTGCTGCCCTGTCCCATCAGATATTCTGAAATCGTGCTGTACAGCTCGCTATGGGCCAGCCAGAAGCGTTAACCACAGCCCCGCATCGAGGCTACCAATAGAAGATCAGGCAAGCGCGAGATTGCGTGCGTGCTCTACGCCCCACACTAAAACACGCTTCATAGACTCGGCCATAAAAATCAGCTCTTACAGTTCACGCTTCTGACACACCTACCTGCGGAATTGCTCATTTCCAAAAGCTGTGGTCAGTCGCCGGGAAACCCCCTCAATTACTGATCGACAGCACTCTAAAAACACTTGATAGTCTGCATCTTCAATACCTTGCTTCCGCTTTCCATGAGCAATATCGTTACGTACATTTAGAAGTCTATTGAGCGGTGCATACACTTCGCGAAGATCAGTATACGCAAGCCCAACTTGAAAAAGCATTTTTTCAATAACCTCTCGCCCAACGTTGTTTTCTGTATTGATGTAGTCCTCACCAATAAAAACCGGGTGTTCGTAAAAATTCTCAATACTTGAAACAAAATCCATTTCACGAGCAAAGCTATGCAGATGCTTGTCTTCCGGCAAGCTATTTATAAAGAATGCACTTTTTTTATTGACATCCTTAAGAGCTTTAAATTCTTTAGAAAAAGCAGCAGCGGCGATAGCAGAACTGACATCCTTGCATTTCAAGAACTGGTTATTTATTTGATCAACGTAAAGCGAGAAGGCAAACTTTACAAATCCCTCCACATGAGCATAGAGCAAACAAACGATAGAGCGACGCACTCTTTGTCGGTCCGTCAAGCCCATCGTCTCTTGAACGTTATGGAGAAACCTTATTTCTGACTCACGCCAGTCTCGCTCCATCTCGATTTGTTCTTGAAATATTGCCAGAGTCATAATTTCAACTCAGCTAATTTTTTTTCAACTATGCCAATTCTGCTCGCCAGTTGACCAGGTGAGTTTTTTCCGCCACCTGTGGTTTGAGCAATAAATTCGTCATCGCACTTAATCTCCATCAACTTAGCATTGATGGCCGCTAGCTGAAGAGCATTACCCAAATCGATTTTCGGGAGATAGGGCTGCAAGCCGGTACAGATGGCCTCAAAATGGTAAACTGCAAAGTTAGATTGAATTCCGGTCTTGCCCGACCGCCCGAAGCTTTTCTCACCCAGAGTCTGTTGTAGCAGGGAAAATACCGTGTCGAACCCGGCTTCTTCCGCAGCATAATCGAAATCGACATCCGACTCTGGATCAGATACCTTCTCCATGTACTCCGTTAGAAAATCAGAAACATCATGGACAAATTTGCTCTTATAATTTTTTAGGGCAAAGTACCTCAAAACCAATTCCTGATCGAAAGCACCAAGCTTTTGCTGCTCAGAAATCCTCTTGGTGCAGACTACAAAATCATTCTTCTTGCTCAACTTTATAATAAAATCAATGAAGGTCGAGTCAAGCATTCGAATAGTACAATTACGCAACTGCTGGCTTGTTAATGCTTCACCACCAGTATTTAAACGCTTGAACATATGATAGCGAAATTTGTTGTCGCTACCCTTACGAACCACCTCGACGCGCACAAACGCTCGCTTTAGGCGTATCTTCAACGCTGTTGGCAACGCTTCATACGTGAGACCGTTCAGGTCCTCAACAATATCACACTCTTGGAGCTTAAGATTGTCACCCTTGCGAATCGGCTCAAGAAGGTGGGGAGCATCAAGCTTCCCCCGAAGATGAAGATAGGAAGAGAAACGCTGAAGCCCATCAATTAACTGATACTTACCATTGTCGTCTTCGACAACATAGATCGGTGGAACGGGCATTTCGAGCAGCAATGACTCAATGAAGCGGGACTGTGCACCCTGGCTCCACCGGAACAACCGCTGGTAGTCTGGGTTAATATCTAGTTCGCCGTCCGCATGCATATCTAACAACTCATTGAAGGACAGGTCAAGGCTTTGGGTATGAACCTTTTCGACCTTGGACTCCAACGCGAGTATCAAATCATCCTGAGCCATTCTGTTTCCTCACTTAGCCAATACCAGTACACTTTCATAAGCGGTACTCTGCTTTCTGTAGCTCTTACTTCGACCGTTTATATTGACCATATTTTGCTTACTTTCAAAGTCATGCCGCTGCTGCAATTCCAATCCATATAATTGCCCCAACTCGATAATGATCCCAGGCAAGTCGCAGTGCAGGTCTTTGTAAAATGAGTCCTGAACAACACAAACAAACGAAGCTCCACGCTTCATCACCCTACTCACTTCGAGCAAAGACTTGGCAAGCGCTGTAAAGTACTGTACAAAATTCTTATAGTAATATGTGGCAGATGCTTTCGAAGAATGGGATTTCACGGCATCCAAAAACTTAGCACACACACAACCGAACTGCTCATGACATAGACTATCGGCCATTTTCGGAACCGTAGTGGTTCCCATCAAAGCCCGCCTGATTTTATCGGACTCATCAATGATCAATCCGGACACAATTGCCAACTCCGGCATAGTAGCTACGCCATAGTCAATTCTCGTGCAGTACGGGGGCGAAGTGAGCACTAAGTCAACGCTCATATCCGGCAAAGGCAGTTGCTCAGACGACGCAATGAGAAGCGAAGCACGCCTCTCATCCCAGTCATGCTCATTGAGGTGCAGCCCATTTATCATTTCATTTACGATAGTCAAAAAGCGCGATTTGAATTTCTTCCAATTCACATCAACCTTATCGCATTCACTCTTGGGTTTCTTTATCCAAGTCGGATTAGACGGAATAAAGTCCTTCAGATATCCACGCACGCAATTGAATAGAGCTGTATAGAGAACACAATCACTTGCAGATAGCGAATTGACTTTATCTGCAACACTTTTATGCACCGCACCATCAAGAATTAGGCGCTCGACTTTTCGTATAGCACGCACACCAGCATGTAAAAACCACTGCCTGAGAGGATCGGCCTCACTTACGCCGCCTATACGGACAGTCGAAATCTTAGCAAGCTTCTGTTCAATCTTCTGAACGTCGCTACTCGTGGACTGCTTTGCTCTGGCTATGACTTTCATCACAGGATTTAAGTCAACACCGATAGAATCATAACCCGCTATTGACGCCATCAGTGAAGTCGTGCCAGCACCATTCCATGGATCCAGGATCACGGATGAGTCAGTGAGCCCAGCCCCCTGGATGACATTCATAGCGAACGAATGAGAGTACCCCGCATAATAGTTATACCAATGCGGCTTGTCCTGAATCTCTTCGTTAACTCTTTTTGGATTGATTACTAACAAATTCTATTCAACTCGGATTCAACCTTCTCCGTTACGCATCAGTAATCTCGAAACTCCTGCATGACTTTCGATGCTACAAATCCATCCCGGCAACCTGTCTTTACTGGACACAACTATACGCTGCTGGACCGGAAATCCAATGCTCTGGTACTTTTTTTTCGATGATCACAAAGGAGAATCTTGTGCGCCTATGCCATAAAGCGGCAGAACAGTACACAACAGAGGGTAGTAGCCCAAACGGAAAGGATCTAAAATGGCAAGCACAGTGCACCACCTAGGTGTACCTAAACGTTGTCACACTTTGAGATTTTTGAGCGAGAAATCCCTGAGAATTCAAGGACTTGCGTAATGGAGGCGGCCCCACCAGCCACACCCCGGCACTCGATGTTCCCGCTATGGCTGCTCCCTTCCGGGCCTGACCAGGTTAACGGGTAATCAATGCGGGGGGACCGATGGGGCCACCACTACGCGGCTCGCCAAGTAGCGAGCCGCGCCATTGTACCGGTCTGGGGCGAAGTTACAACCTTTAACCGGAGAAAAAGTCATCATTTCTCAATGACTTGTCCAGATCCAGGGGCCTGGCCTGGCCTCATCGCCGGCAAGCCGGCTTCCACAGGGGCTGCGCCGAGCCTGGGGGCGATGAGGCCTGGACGATCAGATGGCAATGCCCTGCTCGCCCAGAAACACGACGAACGCGTCCTCATCCAGTACCTTGACCCCGAGTTCACTGGCCTTGGCCAATTTGGAGCCCGCGCCTGGGCCAGCGACCACGCAGTGTGTCTTGCCCGACACCGAACCGGCCACCTTGGCACCCAGGCTTTCCAGCTTCTCCTTGGCGATATCGCGGCTCATACGCTCCAGCGTGCCGGTCAGCACCCAGGTCTGGCCAGCCAGGGGCAAGCCCTCGGCGACCTTCTTCTGGCTGGTCCAGTGCATGCCGAACGCCAGCAACTGAGCTTCGATGTCTCTGGCCAGCTTTTGGTTGGCCTCCTCCTTGAAGAATTCGCGCACGGCTTCGGCCTGTTTCGCCGCCAGTGCCTGGCGCAGGTCGATGCCATCGGCGGCGATGATCTTTTCCAGGCTGTCCAGCTTGGCTACCAGCTTCTGCGCGCCGGTTGGCCCGACCGAAGGGATGTCGAGCTTGGCGATCATCCCGGCCAGGGTGGTGCTCGCAGCGAACTCTGCCGCCAACTCGCCTTCGTCCTGCAACTGCATACCGCAAGCGAGCAACTGCTCGATGACCTTGCAGTTGTGTTCGTCTTCAAAGAAGTTGTGGATCTCGTAGGCCACTTCCAGACCAATGTCCGGCAGGTACGTCAGCACCTGCGGCAACGCCTGCTGCACCCGTGCCAGGCTGCCCAGCGAGCGGGCCAGCACCTTGGCGGTCTCCTCGCCCACGTCCGGGATGCCCAGGGCATAGATGAAGCGCGCCAGGCTCGGTCGCTTGCTGGCCTCGATGGCATCCAGCAGCTTCTTGCTGGAGACTTCGGCAAAACCTTCCAGGCCGACGATCTGCTCGAACTGCAGTTTGTAGAGGTCCGCCGGCGAACCGATCAGGCCTTCGTCCACCAACTGCTCGACGCTCTTCTCGCCCAGGCCGTCGATATCCATGGCGCGCCGCGAAACATAGTGAATGATCGCCTGCTTGAGCTGGGCGCCACAGGCCAGACGGCCGACACAACGGTACACCGCGCCTTCGCTGGTGGTTTCCTTGCCTTTGCTGCGCTTGACCAACTGGGTGCGCTCGACCTGGGAACCGCACACCGGGCACGCGCTTGGCACCTGCACCGGGCGGGCGTCTTCAGGACGGCGGTCAAGCACCACCTGCATGACTTGCGGGATCACGTCACCCGCACGGCGGATAATCACCGTATCGCCGATGCGCAGGCCCAGGCGGGCAATCTCATCCATGTTGTGCAAGGTGGCGTTGGACACGGTCACGCCAGCCACCTTGACCGGCCTGAGGCGTGCGACCGGCGTGACCGCCCCCGTACGCCCGACCTGGAATTCGACATCCAGTACCTCGGTGAGCTCTTCCATGGCCGGGAACTTGTGGGCGATGGCCCAACGCGGCTCGCGGGCGCGAAAACCCAGCTCGCGCTGGGAGGCCAGGCTGTTGACCTTGAACACCACCCCATCGATTTCGTACGGCAGGCTGTTGCGCCGTTCGCCGATGTCGCGGTAGTAAGCCAGGCACTCCTCGATACCGGCCGCATGCCTGAGCTCACGACTGATCGGCAGGCCCCATGCTTTGAGCTGTTCGAGGATACCAATATGGCTCTCGCCAATGCTTGCCGATACCTGACCAACGCCATAGCAGCAGAACTCCAGCGGGCGGCTGGCGGTGATTTTCGAGTCCAACTGGCGCAGGCTGCCGGCAGCGGCGTTGCGCGGGTTGGCAAAGGTCTTGCCACCGGCCTCAGCCTGGGCCGCGTTGAGGCGGTCGAAACCCGCCTTGCTCATGAACACTTCACCACGCACTTCGAGCACCGCCGGCCAGCCTTCGCCCTGCAGCTTGAGCGGGATGTTGCGCACGGTACGCACATTGGCGCTGATGTCTTCGCCGGTGGTGCCGTCCCCCCGGGTCGCACCCTGCACCAGCTGGCCATCGCGGTAGAGCAGGCTGACCGCCAGGCCGTCGAGCTTGGGCTCGCAGCTGTAATCGACCGCGCCCGGCTGGTCGAGACCCTCCACCACACGGCGGCCGAATTCACGCAGGTCGGCTTCCTCGAAGGCGTTGCCCAAGCTGAGCATCGGCACTTCGTGGCGCACCTGGCTGAACGCGGCCAGGGCGGTACCGCCGACGCGTTGAGTGGGCGAGTCGGGGGTGACCAGGTGCGGGTGTTCGGCTTCGAGCGCCTTGAGTTCGTTGAACAAGCGGTCGTATTCGGCGTCCGGTACGCTGGGCTCGTCGAGTACGTAGTAGCGGTAGTTGTGCTGGTCGAGCTCGGCGCGCAGCGCGTGGATTCGGGATTCGGCGTTCATTCTTCAGGTTCTCTTGCGAAGCACAAGAGCAGCCCTTGGCTCAACGCCAGTCAGGCAAGCGGTTTGGGGCCGCTCTGCGGCCCATCGCCGACAAGCCAGCTCCCACAGAGATGGCGCAGCGCCAGAGGCCTGCGCTGCGGCTGTGGGGCTGGCTTGGCGGCGATGGGCTGCAGAACAGCCCTGCTCGCACTCACTGATTGGCATCAGCCCTGGGCTGCTCTTGCGCTTGAAACGAAGCGAGCAAGACCAGGGCATGGTCCGCTCGCTCGATGACATCAGCGTTTCTGGGTCAGCGCGCGGCGCTCGAACTCGACGATGCGCTGGCGGTAATGCTCGATGGTCTGGGCGGTCAGCACGCTGCGCTGGTCATCCTTGAGCTCACCATTGAGCTCGTGGGCCAGCTTGCGCGCTGCGGCGACCATCACATCGAAGGCCTGCTTCGGATGGCGCGGGCCTGGCAGCCCGAGGAAGAAGCTGACCGCGCGCGTGCTGAAGTGATCGATGTCGTCCAGGTCAAAGATGCCGGGCTTGACAGCATTGGCCATGGAGAACAGGACTTCGCCGTGACCGGCCATGCTTTCATGGCGATGGAAGATGTCCATCTCGCCGAAGCGCAAACCACTTTCAAGAATGTTCTGCAGCAGCGCCGGGCCCTTGAAGCCACCTTCATCACGCGAGATGACGCTGATCACCAGCACCTCTTCGACCGGTGGCAGCTCCTTGGCAGCACTGCCCGCGGCAGCAAAACCACCGTTGCGGTTGTTATCGGCAGCGAAATCATCGTCGGCATCGGCGAACAAGTCGGGCTCGCGCGGCTCGGCCACCAGGTCCAGGTCGCCCTGCGGCTGCACTTCAGCGGCACGCTTGCCACGCTTGCTGGCCTTGGCCGGTTTCTGCTCGCGCTCACGCTCACGCGCCGGCGCACTGAGCGACGGCAGGTCGCTTTCATCCAGCTCCGGCTCCTTCTGGGTATCGAGCACACGCGACGGGCCCAGCACCTCAGCGCTGCCTTCCTCGTCCGGGAGGTTGGAATAACTGCGATCCAGACGGAATTTCAACTTGCCTTTTCCGCCGCGCATGCGGCGCCAGCCGTCGAAAAGAATACCGGCGATGACAATGATGCCGATGAGGATCAGCCACTCGCGCAGACCGATTTCCATGTAATCCCGTGCCTCTATAAAAATATGCTTGAAAACAAAGGCTTCAAAGCCCTTTAACACGTGGCGCCAACTCTATGTTCTGACAGGCGTTTTACCCACGCATAAAACGAGTGACATTAAGCTAGCACGACCAAAGACAACTTTACACCGTCTGTCGCACATGGCGGGGGCATTTACCTGCACATTCCGCCTTCTCTTGGCTCATCAGGCGTCGACCATGGCCAGTGCCTCCTCCACATCCACTGCAACGAGACGTGAACACCCAGGCTCGTGCATGGTCACCCCCATCAATTGATCCGCCATCTCCATGGCAATCTTGTTATGCGTGATGTAGATGAACTGCACGCTTTCACTCATCTCCTTGACCAACCGGGCATACCGGCCGACGTTGGCATCGTCCAGCGGCGCATCGACCTCGTCGAGCATGCAGAACGGTGCGGGGTTCAGCTTGAAAATGGCAAACACCAGCGCCAATGCGGTCAGTGCCTTCTCGCCGCCGGACAGCAGATGGATGGTGCTGTTCTTCTTGCCAGGCGGGCGCGCCATGATCGTCACCCCTGTATCGAGTAAATCTTCGCCCGTCAGTTCCAGATAAGCGCTGCCACCACCGAAAACTTTTGGGAAAAGTGCCTGTAATCCGGCATTTATCTGATCAAAGGTATCCTTGAAGCGGGTGCGGGTTTCCTTGTCGATCTTGCGGATGACGTTTTCCAGGGTCTCAAGCGCCTCGACCAGATCGGCGTCCTGGGCATCGAGGTAGCGCTTGCGCTCGGATTGCTGTTCGTACTCCTCGATCGCAGCCAGGTTGATCGCGCCCAGGCGTTGAATACGGGCGTCGATCTGCTCCAGCTCCTGCTCGGTGCCCTGTTCGCTGGCCTCGGCCTCGACAGTGGCAAGCACACCCTGCAGGTCGTAGCCGTCGGCCAACAATTGCTCCTGCAAGGTCTTGCGCCGCACATCCAGCCCCTGGCACTCCAGGCGCAGCTGCTCGAGCTGGCCGCGCAGCAACTGCGCCTGCTGCTCGGCCTGGGTGCGGCGCTTTTCGGCGTCGCGCAAGGCGCGATCGGCGTCGTCCATGTGCAGGCGCGCCTGGCGCATTTCTTCGTCGACGCTCATGCGCCGCTCAAGCAGTTCTTCCAGCTTCAGGCGCAGCTCTTCCAGCGGCGCCTCGCCCTCTTCCAGGTTCAGGCTCAACTGCTCCTGCCGCTCACTCAGGCGGGCCGCCTGTAGCTCCAGGCGCTCCAGTGCCTGGCGGGTCGAGTCGTGCTGGGCGCGCAGCGAACCCAGGCGCACAGCCAACTGGTGGGCATGATCCTTGTGCTGGCGAGCTTCCTGGCGGACCCGGTCAAGGCCTTCGCGCAAGGTATCGCGGCGGGCCATCAACTGTTCGCGTTGCTCGGTGTCCTGGGCCATCAGGTCCAGGGCCTCCTGCAGCACCAGGCGGGCTTCGCCCAGTTGCTCTTGCTCCAGGGCGCGCTGCTCCTGAAGTTCGCTCAATTCTTCCTGCAGCCGGCGCCGACGCAGCTCGACCTGTTCGGCACGGGCCCGGCCTGCCGAAAGGCTGGCCTTGAACTCGCCATGCTGGCGGCTTTCTTCCTGGGTGCGCCGGCGCAGCTGCTCGCGCTGCTCTTCCAGGCCCAGTTGCTGCTCACGCAAGGCTTGCAGCTGCTGCTCCGTCTGTTCCAGCGTAGCTTCCAGCTCCAGCTGTTCCTGGCCGAGGCGCTCGATTTCCTGCGCCCGCGCCAGTACCCCACCCTGGGCTTCGCTGCCGCGGCTGACGCGCAGAAAATGCCGACCAACCCAAAAGCCGTCGCGGCTGACCAGGCTCTGGCCTTCGCCAAGGCCGGCGCGCTCAGCGAGGGCTTGAGCCAGGTCTTCGACTGGCCGCACCTGGGCCAGCCAAGGGGCCAGGTCGGTGGGCCCCTCGACCTTGTCGAGCAAGCTGCCGGGCCGGCGCGCACCTTCATGCCCCGCCACCAACAGACGCAACTCGCCTTGCTCCAGCCCGGCAAAATCCAAGCCGTTGAAGCCGTCCACCAGCACCGCTTGCAGGTCAGCGCCCAATACGGTTTCCACCGCCAGCTCCCAACCCGGCTCCACACGCAGCCCTTGCGCCAGGCGTGGCCGCTGCTCCAGCCCTTGCTCGCGCAACCAGTCGGCAGCCCCTGCACCGGGTTCGAGCGCAGCCTGTTGCAACGCCTCCAGGGATGCCAGGCGGCCGCCCAGACGCTGCAAGTCGCCTTGCTGTTGCTGCTGAGCCTGGGCCGCCTCCTGCAATTGCGCGCGCAGGCCCTCCAGGCGCTCGACCACCTGTTCTTCGGACAATTGCAGCTCTTCAAGCAACATCTCGCTGGCAGCCAACTGCTCGGACAGCTCCAGCATGGCGCTTTCCTGCGGGTCAGCGCCCAACTGGTCGCGTTCCTCACCCAGCTTGCGCTGGCGCTCGGCCAAGCGCTCCAGGCTGGCTTCCAGTTGCTGCAGGCGCGACTGCTGCACTTCGGCCTGGCGCCGCGGCTCGGCAGAGCGGGTGTTGAAGCTGTCCCACTGCTCCTGCCAGCCGTGCATGCCCAGTTCGGCCTCTTCGAGGGTGGCGGCAGCCTCTTCGGCTGCGGCCAGGGTCATTTCCTGCTCCGGTTCGAGCATCGCCAGCTCTTCACCGAGGGTCGCCAGCAGGGTGCGGTCATGCCCAAGGTGCGACTCGGTTTCCTGGCGCGTGCGCTCGGCTTCCTTCAGGTCATCCTGCAATTGGCGCAGGCGCTGCTGACCGTGCTGAATGCTCTGCTCGACCCGGGCGATGTCGCCGGCCACCGAATAGAAGCGGCCCTGCACCTGGTTGAAGCGCTCGGACAGCTCATGATGGCCGTCACGCAGCCGCTCGATGCTCGCATCGGCGTTGCGCTGTTCGGCCACCAGCGCCTCATGGGCCACATCCTGATCGCCGATCACCGACTCGCGCTGGCGTACGCGCTCATCCAGATCACGCCAGCGCAGCGCCGCCAGACGCGCTTTGAGCTGACGCTCCTGCGCCTTGTACTCACGGTATTTCTCAGCGGCCTGCGCCTGGCGGTGCAGGCGTTCGAGCTGGCGCTCAAGCTCATCGCGCAAGTCGGTCAGGCGCGCCAGGTTCTCCTGGGTGCGGCGGATGCGGCTTTCGGTTTCGCGGCGGCGCTCCTTGTACTTGGAGATGCCCGCCGCCTCCTCGATGAAGTTGCGCAGCTCCTCGGGCTTGGCCTCGATCAGCTTGGAGATCATGCCCTGTTCGATGATCGAGTAGCTGCGCGGGCCCAGGCCAGTGCCGAGGAAGATGTCGGTGATGTCGCGGCGGCGGCATTTGGTGCCGTTCAGGTAATAGGTGTTCTGCCCATCACGGGTGACCTTGCGGCGGATGGAGATTTCCGCGTAGGCGGCATATTCGCCCAGCAGCGTGGTCTCACTGTTGTCGAAGACCAGCTCGATACTGGCCTGGCTGACCGGCTTGCGGCTGGTGGAGCCGTTGAAGATGACGTCGGTCATCGACTCACCGCGCAGGTTCTTCGCCGAGCTTTCGCCCATCACCCAGCGCACCGCATCGATGATATTGGACTTGCCGCAACCATTGGGGCCGACCACGGCGGCCATGTTGCTGGGGAAGTTGACGGTGGTGGGGTCAACGAACGACTTGAACCCAGCCAGGCGAATGCACTTCAGGCGCATCGGTCAGCCTCGGGCCAGCGCCGCCAGCACCAGGTCGCAACTGCGCTGGCAATAGGCGGTGAGTACCTCGCGGATGCGCGGCAGTTCACGGGCCACCACGGCGTCTAGCAGGTGGGCGAACAGGTCAAGGTAATCGAGCATGTTGGCTTGGCGCTGATCGAGGGCCAAGTAATAGGCTCGGCTCATGGCCGGCTGCAGGTTTTCGACGGTTTCCTGCAGGTAAGGATTGTCGGCGAACGGATAGGCGGCGCGCATTACAGCAAAACTGTCGGCGACGAAGGCTTTGATGTCACCCCGTTCACGGGCCTGCTGCAGGCGTTGCTGGATGTCCAGAAACGGGCGCAGGTCTGCATCGAGGCGCCATTTCTGGGCAACGGCATTACCCAGCAGAATGTAGAACTCGCCCATGAGGGCACACAGGCTCCGCACACTGCGTTCGTCGAGCCGGGTCACATGAGCGCCGCGGCGCGGCAGGATCGCAACCAGATGGCGACGTTCGAGGATCAACAACGCTTCACGCACCGAGCCGCGGCTGACATTCAGCGCCTGGGTGACCTTCTGCTCCTGGATGCGCTCACCCGGCGCGAGCTCGCCGCGGATGATGCGTTCGGCCAGGTAGTCGGCGATCTGCTCGGAGAGGCTGTCCGGCGCCTTGAACGTCATGGTTTTCCTTCGAAATCATTGAACTGGGCACAAGTGGGCGATTGTAGCGCAATTGGCCAGCCGTCGCGCAGAGGAGCGACAGCCTTTATTTGTGCTGCCAGGCAACGGTAAAGGCGGCCCGATCTATGCTTTATATATCGGCAGGCTGGGCGGCCAGACCTTCGTGCGGAGAATTTCTTGACCCTTAAGTCAGAAAATTATTGACCAGCGTGTCAGCTCTGCTTATTGTCCGCTCAACAACAATAAAACCATTGCGAGGCCATCCCCGTGATCCAGTTTCTCGTCAACCAGGAGCTGCGCAGCGAGCACGCCCTGGACCCGAACATGACGGTGCTGCAGTACCTGCGTGAGCACCTGGGCAAACCCGGCACCAAAGAAGGCTGCGCCAGCGGCGACTGTGGCGCCTGCACCGTGGTGGTCGGCGAGCTGACCCAGGATGATCAAGGCCAGGACAGCCTGCGCTACCGCAGCCTCAACTCCTGCCTGACCTTCGTTTCGTCGCTGCATGGCAAGCAGCTGATCAGCGTCGAGGGCCTCAAGCACCAGGGCGAACTGCACAGCGTGCAACAAGCCATGGCCGACTGCCATGGTTCGCAATGCGGCTTCTGTACCCCAGGCTTCGTCATGTCGTTGTTCGCCCTGCAGAAGAACAGCCAGGGCCACGACCTGCATCAGGCCCAGGAAGCGCTGGCGGGCAACCTGTGCCGCTGCACTGGCTACCGGCCGATTCTCGATGCCGCCGAACAGAGCTGCCGCCAGCCGTGCCGCGATCAGTTCGACGCGCAGAAGGCCCAGACCATCAGCCGCCTCAAAGCTATCGAGCCGACCCAGACCGGCGAGCTCAACAGCGGCGACAAACGCTGCCTGGTGCCGCTGACCGTAGCCGATCTGGCCGACCTCTACAGCTCGCACCCCGAAGCGCGGTTGCTGGCCGGTGGCACCGACCTGGCGCTGGAGGTCACCCAGTTCCACAAGACTTTGCCGGTGATGATCTACGTCGGCCACGTGGCCGAACTCAAACGCATCGACAAGACCGCCAGCCACCTGGAAATCGGCGCTGCCACACCGCTGACCGATTGCTATGGCGCGCTCAACGAGGAATACCCTGATTTCGGCGACTTGCTGCACCGCTTTGCATCGCTGCAGATCCGCAACCAGGGCACCCTGGGCGGCAACATCGGCAACGCCTCACCGATTGGCGACTCACCGCCCTTGCTGATCGCCCTCGATGCGCAGATCGTGCTGCGCCAGGGCGACCGCCAGCGCACGATGCCGCTGGAGGACTACTTCATCGACTACCGCATCACCGCCCGCCAGGACAGCGAATTCATCGAGAAGATCATCGTACCGCGCGCCAGCAATGACTGGGCCTTCCGCGCCTATAAAGTCTCCAAGCGCCTGGATGACGACATCTCGGCTGTGTGTGGCGCCTTCAACCTGAGCATCGAAGACGGCGTGGTCAGCGGGGTACGCATCGCCTTCGGTGGCATGGCCGCGATCCCCAAACGTGCCCGCGCCTGTGAAGCTGCCCTGCGCGGCAAGCCGTGGAACCAGGCGAGCCTGGAGCGCGCCTGCCAGGCCCTGGCCGAGGACTTCACCCCGCTCAGCGACTTCCGCGCCAGCAAGGAATACCGCCTGCTGACCGCGCAGAACCTGCTGCGCAAGTACTTCATCGAACAGCAAACGCCGCACATCGAAACCCGGGTGACCGACTATGTCTAACCATCACGCCGTCAAGAGCCAGGCCGAGATGGCCGAACTGTTCAGCCAGGACCTGACCACCGGAGTCGGCCGCAGCGTCAAGCACGACAGCGCCGACAAGCATGTGGCAGGCGAAGCGGTGTACATCGACGACCGCCTGGAATTCCCCAACCAGTTGCACGTCTATGCGCGCACCGCCGACCGTGCCCACGCCCGCATCCTGCGCATCGACACCACGCCGTGCTATGCCTTCGAAGGCGTGCGCATCGCCATCACCCATGAAGACATTCCAGGCCTCAAGGACATTGGCCCGGTGGTGGCCGGTGACCCGCTGCTGGCCATCGACAAGGTCGAGTTCTTCGGCCAGCCGGTCCTCGCCGTGGCCGCGCGCGACCTGGAAACCGCGCGCCGTGCCGCCATGGCGGCGATCATCGAATACGAAGACCTGGAGCCGGTACTGGACGTGGTCGAGGCGCTGCGCAAGAAGCACTTCGTACTCGACAGCCACACTCACCAGCGTGGTGATTCGGCCACTGCCCTGGCCAGCGCCCCGCACCGCCTGCAGGGCACCCTGCATATCGGTGGCCAGGAGCATTTCTACCTGGAGACGCAGATTTCTTCGGTGATGCCCACTGAAGACGGCGGCATGATCGTCTTCTGCTCCACGCAAAACCCTACCGAAGTGCAGAAGCTTGTCGCCGAAGTGCTGGACGTGCCGATGAACAAGGTGGTGCTCGACATGCGCCGCATGGGCGGCGGTTTCGGCGGCAAGGAAACCCAGGCCGCCAGCCCGGCCTGCCTGTGCGCCGTGGTCGCACGCCTGACCGGCCAGCCGACCAAGATGCGCCTGCCGCGCGTCGAAGACATGATGATGACCGGCAAACGCCACCCCTTCTATGTCGAGTACGACGTCGGCTTCGATGACGAAGGGCGCCTGCAAGGCATCAACATGGACCTGGCCGGCAACTGCGGCTACTCGCCCGACCTTTCCGGTTCGATCGTCGACCGTGCCATGTTCCATTCCGACAACGCCTACTACCTGGGCGATGCCACCGTGCACGGCCACCGCTGCAAGACCAACACTGCCTCCAACACCGCCTACCGCGGCTTCGGCGGCCCACAGGGCATGGTTGCCATCGAGCAGGTGATGGACCATATCGCCCGCCATCTGGGGCGCGACCCGCTGGCCGTGCGCAAGGCCAACTACTACGGCAAGACCGAGCGCAACGTCACCCACTATTACCAGACCGTCGAGCACAACATGCTCGAGGAGATGACCGCCGAGCTGGAAGCCAGCAGCGACTACGCAGAACGCCGCGAATCGATCCGCCGGTTCAACGCCAACAGCCCGGTCCTCAAGAAGGGCCTGGCGCTGACCCCGGTCAAGTTCGGCATCTCGTTCACCGCCACCTTCCTCAACCAGGCCGGTGCGCTGATTCACATCTACACCGATGGCAGCATCCACCTGAACCACGGCGGCACCGAGATGGGCCAGGGCCTGAACACCAAGGTGGCCCAGGTCGTGGCGCAGATTTTCCAGGTTGATTTCAGCCGCATCCAGATTACCGCCACCAATACCGACAAGGTGCCCAACACCTCGCCGACCGCAGCCTCCAGCGGCGCCGACCTGAACGGCAAAGCGGCGCAGAATGCGGCCGAGATTCTCAAAAAGCGCCTGACCGAGTTCGCCGCGCGGCATTATCAGGTCACCGAGGAAGACGTCGAGTTCCGTAACGGCCATGTGCGCGTGCGCGACCAGATCGTCAGCTTCGAACAACTGGTGCAGCAGGCGTACTTCGCCCAGGTCTCCCTGTCGAGTACCGGCTTCTACCGCACGCCCAAGATCTTCTACGACCGCAGCCAGGCACGCGGCCGGCCGTTCTACTACTTCGCCTTCGGCGCCGCCTGCGTGGAAGTGATCGTCGACACCCTGACCGGCGAGTACAAGATGCTGCGCGCCGACATCCTGCACGACGTCGGCGATTCGCTGAACCCGGCCATCGACATTGGCCAGGTGGAAGGCGGCTTCATCCAAGGCATGGGTTGGCTGACCACCGAAGAGCTGGTGTGGAACAGCAAGGGCAAGCTGATGACCAATGGCCCGGCCAGCTACAAGATCCCGGCCGTGGCCGACATGCCGCTGGACCTGCGGGTAAAGCTGGTGGAAAACCGCAAGAACCCGGAAGACACCGTGTTCCACTCCAAGGCTGTTGGCGAGCCACCGTTCATGCTCGGCATCGCCGCCTGGTGTGCGATCAAGGATGCCGTGGCCAGTATTGCCGGTTACCGCCTGCAACCGAACATCGACGCACCAGCGACACCGGAGCGGGTGCTGTGGGGCTGCGAGCAGATGCGCAAGGCGGTGGCTGCCACCGAGCCTGCAGAGCCGCAACGGGAAACCGTCACACACTGAGGTTGGGTGGGCGCCTGTTCGGGCCCTATCGCCGGCAAGCCCTGCGCTGTACCTGCGGGCACCAGGCTTGCCAGCGACAAGGCTCGAACAGGCCACCTGGAATGAGGAACTGCATCATGCACCAATGGATCAACGCCCTCGCCGACCACCAGTCCCGTGGCGAAGCCTGCGTGCTGGTGACCATCATCGAGGAGCGCGGCTCGACCCCGCGCAACGCAGGCTCGAAAATGGTCGTCAGTGCCAGCGGCCTGTTCGACACCATCGGCGGCGGCCACCTGGAATACAAGGCCCTGCACATCGCTCGGCAGATGCTTGAAGAGCAGCGCAGCACGCCGCACCTGGAGCGCTTCAGCCTCGGCGCCAGCCTCGGGCAGTGCTGTGGCGGCGTCACCGTGCTGCTGTTCGAGCCCATGACCGCTGTGCAGGCGCAAATCGCCGTGTTCGGCGCGGGCCATGTCGGCCGTGCTCTGGTACCCTTGCTCGCCGCCCTGCCCTGCCGGGTGCGCTGGATCGATTCGCGAGAACAGGAATTCCCCGAGCTCATCCCCAACGGGGTGACCAAGGTGGTCAGTGAGGAGCCGGTCGACGAAGTGGCCGAGCTGCCACCTGGTTGCTACTGCATCGTCATGACCCACAACCATCAGCTCGACCTGGAGCTGACCGCCGCCATTCTCAAGCGCAACGATTTCACCTGGTTCGGCCTGATCGGCTCGAAGACCAAACGGGTCAAGTTCGAGCACCGCCTGCGCGAGCGCGGCTTCGACGAGGCCGTGATGGCGCGCATGCGCTGCCCGATGGGCCTGGCCGAGGTCAAGGGCAAGTTGCCGATCGAGATCGCCGTGTCCATCGCCGGCGAAATCATTGCCACCTACAACGCCTGCTTTGGCCAGCATGACGCTGGCGTCAATGCGGGCCCCATCGCCCAACTGCTGCCGCCGTCCCGGCGCAGCCAAGCCAATTGACGAGTGAGTTATGACCGCTACCCGCAAAGCCTACCGTGCCGCCATCCTGCACAGCATCGCTGACCCGGCCGAGGTGGGCCTGGACGCGTCCCATGAGTACTACGAGGACGGCCTGCTGGTGATCGACGATGGCCGCATCAGTGCACTGGGCCATGCCAGCGAACTGCTGCCGACGCTGGATGCCGACATCGAAGTGGTGCATTACCAGGACGCCCTGATTACCCCGGGCTTCATCGACACCCACATCCATTACCCGCAGACCGGCATGATCGGTTCCTACGGCGAACAGCTGCTGGACTGGCTCAACACCTATACCTTCCCCTGTGAAAGGCAGTTCGCCGACAAGGATCACGCCGACAACGTCGCGAAAATCTTCCTCAAGGAACTGCTGCGCAACGGCACCACCACGGCCCTGGTGTTCGGCAGTGTGCACCCGCAGTCGGTCAATGCACTGTTCGAGGAGGCCGAGCGCCTGGACCTGCGGATGATCGCCGGCAAGGTGATGATGGACCGCAACGCGCCCGACTACCTGACCGACACCGCCGAAACCAGCTACACCGACAGCAAAGCGCTGATCGAGCGCTGGCACGGTAAGGGCCGCCTGCACTACGCGGTCACCCCGCGCTTCGCCCCCACCAGCACCCCGCAGCAGTTGAAGCTTGCCGGGCAGTTGCTCAAGGAGCATCCGGGCGTCTACATGCACACGCACCTGTCCGAGAACCTCAAGGAAATCGACTGGGTCAAGGAATTGTTCCCTGAGCAGAAAGGTTACCTGGACGTCTACGACCACTTCGAACTGCTCGGCGAGCGCTCCGTTTTCGCCCACGGCGTGCACCTGTGCGACGACGAATGCCAACGCCTGTCCGAAACCGGCTCGGCAATCGCCTTCTGCCCGACCTCGAACCTGTTCCTGGGCAGTGGCCTGTTCAACTTGCCCCAGGCCGAACGCTTCAAGGTAAACGTAGGCCTGGGCACCGACGTCGGTGCCGGCACCAGCTTCTCGCTGCTCAGCACCCTGAACGAAGCGTACAAGGTCATGCAGCTGCAGGGCGCGCGCCTGCACCCCTACAAATCGCTGTACCTGGCCACCCTCGGCGGCGCCCGTGCGTTGCGCCTGGATGACCGGATCGGCAGCCTGCGCCCCGGCAACGATGCCGACTTCGTGGTGCTCGACTACAAGGCCACGCCGCTGCTCGACTACCGTATCCAGCAGTCGGGCAGCATCGAAGAGACCTTGTTCGTGCTCGCCACCCTGGGCGACGACCGCACCGTGCGCGAAACCTACGCCGCCGGCCGCTGCGTGCACCAGCGCTAAGGCGCTTTGGCCAACCCCCGGTACAGTGCGCCGCCGATCGCTGCCCCGATCAGCGGCGCCAGCCAGAACAGCCACAGTTGCTGCAAGGCCCAGCCACCGACGAACAGCGCCGGCCCCGTGCTGCGCGCGGGGTTGACCGAGGTATTGGTCACCGGGATCGAGATCAGGTGGATCAGCGTCAGGGCCAGGCCGATGGCGATGGGGGCAAAGCCCGCCGGTGCCCGGGCGTCAGTTGCGCCCATGATCACCACCAGGAACATCGCCGTCATCACCACTTCACTGACAAAACCCGCGCCCAGCGAGTAACCGCCTGGCGAGTGGTCGGCGTAGCCATTGGACGCCAGGCCCGCCGACAATTCGAAGCCGGCCTTGCCGCTGGCGATGAAGTAGATCACCGCAGCCGCGATGATCGCACCGACCACCTGAGCGATGACGTATGGCAGCAACTCTTTGGCCGGAAAACGCCCGCCCACTACCAGCCCGAAGGAAACAGCAGGGTTCAGGTGGCAACCGGAGATGTGGCCGATGGCGAATGCCATCGTCAGGACGGTAAGACCGAAAGCGAAGGCGACACCGAGAACGCCGATGCCGAGGGGAGAGCTGGCTGCGAGTACCGCACTGCCGCAGCCGCCGAGTACCAACCAGAAGGTGCCGATCAGCTCGGCACCCATACGTTTACCCAGAGACATGGTCATGGACCTTTCCTCAAGAAGTGGAACGCAACGGATGCGCAAGCCCAACTGCTTGATGAAGGTTTGCCCACAAGAATTTAGCAGACCTTTGAACAATGACCAGCAACAACGAGGGCCGCATGGCGCCCATCGCCGGCAAGGCGACCCCCGCACAACCTCACGGGAGCCGGATTGCCGGCGACAGGCCGCGAAGCGGCCCCTCATTCAGCCAGGCAAACGATCAACCCTTCAGCGAGACCTTGGGCTTTTTCAGCAGGTGCGAAAACACCGCATGCAGGTCGTCCGAGGCGCTCTCCTCGTCCAGGTTGAGCTTGCTGTCGATATGGTCCATGTGATGCATCATCAGGCTGACCGCCTGCTCGGCATCACGCGCCTCGATGGCATCGATCAGTTGCGTGTGCTCGTCATAAGAGCAGTGCGAGCGGTTGCCGCTCTCATATTGGGCAATGATCAGCGATGTCTGCGACACCAGGCTGCGCTGAAAACTGACCAGCGGGGCATTGCCGGCCGCCTCGGCCAACTTCAAGTGAAACTCCCCGGACAGCCGGATGCCGGCACCCCGATCACCACGCGAGAAGCTGTCACGCTCTTCACGGACCATGTGCCGCAATTCGTTGAGCTGCTCGACGGTGGCGTGCTGCACGGCCAGTTCGGTGATGGCGCGTTCGACCATGCGCCGCGAGAAGAACACCTGACGGGCTTCTTCGACCGTCGGGCTGGCCACCACGGCACCGCGGTTAGGGCGCAGCAGCACAACGCTTTCGTGGGCAAGGCGCGACAGGGCACGGCGGATGATGGTGCGGCTGACGCCGAATATCTCGCCCAGCGCTTCCTCGCTCAACTTGGTGCCCGGTGCGAGTCGCTGCTCGAGGATCGCCTCGAAGATGTGCGCATAGACGATATCGTCTTGGGTACCGCTGCGGCCAGCCTTGCCGGCACGCGCAGGTTTCTTCAGAGGTTGCAGCTGTTCGTTCATGGGCTCTCGAGGCACGAAGGAAAGTATGGCGGCATTGTACACAAGCTGAGCCGTTTCTGCAGGTGGGGTTTTATCTATATAGCTGATGTGCGGCATATGATGCGTACAAAAAATAAAACATTATTTGCTTTCTTTGTACACAAAAGCATAATCCATCGGGCAACTTCTTGACCCGTAAGTCAACAAAGCGGCGTCAGACGTCTGCCATCCCTCGCGGAGCCGCCAAGTGCATTGCGCAGGTCACTGGCTCCAAGAACAACAAGAAAGACTTGAGGAGTATCGCTGTGGAAAGCCGCAAATCCGACGCACCTACGCTGGATCTCGCTCCACCGCTCGAAACGAGCTGGCTGGAGCGGATTTTCAAACTCAAGCAACACGGCAGTACCGTCAAAACCGAAATGATCGCCGGGGTGACCACCTTCATCACCATGGCGTACATCATCTTCGTCAACCCGAACATCATGGCTGACGCCGGCATCGATCACGGCGCAGCCTTCGTTGCCACCTGCATCGCCGCGGCACTGGGCTGCCTGCTGATGGGCCTTTATGCCAACTGGCCAGTGGGGCTGGCGCCAGGCATGGGGCTCAACGCCTTCTTCACCTACACCGTGGTCGGCACCATGGGCTATAACTGGGAAACGGCTCTGGGCGCGGTGTTCGTCTCGGGCGTGCTGTTCATGTTCCTGACCTTGTCCAAAGTGCGCGAATGGTTGCTGAACAGTATTCCGGTCAGCCTGCGCCATGCCATGGGGGCCGGCGTCGGATTGTTTCTCGGGCTGATCGGCCTGAAGACCGCAGGCATCATCGTCGACAGCCCCGCCACGCTGATCAAGCTGGGTTCGCTGCATGAGCCTGGCCCTTTGCTGGCGGCACTGTGCTTCCTGTCGATTGCAATCCTCAGCTACAAGCGCGTGTTCGGTGCCATCCTGATCAGCATCATCGGCGTCACCCTGGCCGGCTGGGGCCTGGGCCTGGTGAAGTTTGGCGGGGTGATGTCGATGCCGCCGAGCCTGGCCCCCACCTGGATGGCCATGGACGTGGCCGGCGTGTTCAACGTGAGCATGATCAGCGTGGTGCTGGCGTTCCTCTTCGTGCACATGTTCGACACCGCCGGTACCTTGATGGGGGTCGCCCAGCGGGCCAACCTGGTGGCGCCGGACGGCCGCATCGAAGGCCTGTCGAAGGCTTTGAAGGCGGACAGCGCGTCCAGCGTGTTCGGTGCCGTGGTTGGCGTGCCACCGGTAACCAGCTATGTGGAAAGTGCCGCGGGCGTTGCCGCAGGCGGCCGTACAGGCCTGACCGCGGTGGTGGTTGGCCTGTTGTTCGTGGCGGCGATGTTCTTCGCACCGCTGGCCGGGATGATTCCAGCCTACGCGACTGCAGGTGCACTGATTTACGTGGCCATGCTGATGATGGGCAGCATGGCGCACATCCATTGGGATGAAGCCACCGACAGCATTCCGGCGATCGTCACGGTGATCATGATGCCGCTGACCTTCTCGGTCGCAGACGGTATTGCCCTGGGTTTCATCACCTACGTGGCGCTGAAGGCCGGTACTGGCAAGTACAAAGAGATCTCGGCCAGCCTGTGGGTGCTGTGCGCGATCTTCATTGCCAAGTTCGTGTTCCTCTGAACTGACACATGCACCAGAACAGGGCGCTTCGGCGCCCTTTTTGTGCTGTCGGCTTGCCGGCGATCGGCCGCAAAGCGGCCCCAGATGCTCGCGGGTCCCGTCGAGCGCGCTCGGGCTATTACAGCTCCGCTACGGGGGCTGCTTTGCAGCCCATCGCCGGCAAGCCGGCTCCCACCCCGACCGCGCTGTTCTTCAGGCCTGCGTTTTACCTGTCGAAGCAACGGTCTTACCCATTTCTAAAAGCCACCGCAATCCAGGTGGGAGCCGGCTTGCCGGCGATGGGCCGCAAAGCGGACCCAGATGCTCGCGGGTCCCGCCGAGCGCGCTTGGGCTAATACAGGTCTGCTAAGGGGGCTGCTGCGCAGCCCATCGCCGGCAAGCCGGCTTGTATGGTTAGACTTGAAGGGGTGGTGGGACTAAATGCCGGATTCTGACTGTTGACGCAGTACAGACTGTGGG
>NZ_JBIVGN010000029.1:0-24050 GCF_044748705.1 Pseudomonas sp. NPDC089758 | reverse complement strand
CTACGAAGCGCTGCTGCCATGGAACTGTTCGCCAGAGATGCCACGGTAACCTTGGCTTCCACCTTGTGGTAGGTGGGGTTCATGGATCGGTTACGCAGCGTTGGCCATCGGCATGACTCTAAACCATTGCCATTGCCTCAGTCTTTCTAAAGCATTACTCATAATGCCTATTGTAATGCATACCCCAACCATAAAATATTTAGCAAATGGCAATACTCGCTCACGGGAAATCTCCTCATTGTCTGCCGTGAGGCCCGACTTCGTACACAACTTTAACCAACGTTACCATGCCAGTTTAACCCATACAATTAACGGCCTGCAGATCTTACATGCACTGGGCCTTATATCTTACTATGGTAATATCTCACAAATTAAAAAATTTGAGACAAGCTCGATCCTTGGAAAGCGCGCAGAACTTATCTCAAGCGCCTCTAAAGAAATATCCCTCCTTCTCAAGTCTTCCGAAGAAGAACTATATTTAAATTTACGGGTGCAATTGTGAAATTTGGAATTGATAAGATTCGCCTATGGTCTAAATACGGAGAAATACGCGACGTTGATTTTGAGCGCGGCAAGATCAACGTTCTGACAGGTGGCAGCAGTCGCGGCAAAACCTCTCTTCTGCATATTATTGACTATTGCCTTCTGTCTAGCGAACACAAACTCCCTCACGATGTCATCAATGACAACGTCGCATGGTATGGCCTCCAGTTCTATATTAACGACAAGACGCTGGTGATTGCTAGGAAAAGCCCAACTGCTCAAACCGTATCTGACCAACTCTATTTTTCCGGCATTGGCGCACTTCCTATAGTTCCTGAGGCAAATGCAAAAAGTGATGATATCAAAGCTATACTTCAAGCGGAATTTGGATTAGATAGTAGCGTTGTGCTTTGGGGAGGCCGTGGTCTCAAGCAGGGTACCCAGATGTCATTCCGGTATTTCATGCTAATGAACACCATATCGGAAAACACCATTACAAACAGCGAAGTGTATTTTGACAACCAGCAAAAAGACCGATATCGCGTAGCTCTTCCTCAAGTTCTTGACCTCAGCCTAGGTATCGACACCCTTGACAATATCGGGGCTCGGGAACGAAAAAAGGACATACTACGACAAATTGAAAATCTAGAGAAAAAGAAGGACAAACTCTCAAATGGAAAGAGTTTGTTCGAGGGTGAAGCGAGAAAGATCGCGGCTACTGCCGCCGAGTATGGCTTAATAGATAAAGTCCCAAAAGTTGTCGATATAAACTTCTTGAAAAGCATTGTAGATAGCTGTCCTTCGCCAGAGGCATCTGGTCAAGACGCGAAACGCTATGCCGACGCTAAAGCAAAAATGTTTGAACTCAATCGAAAAATGCGAAAGCTACGAGAGTTCACTGATGAGCATAAACAATACAAAGCGACACTTAAGGTTACGCTCGACAGCTTAAAACCACTAGAAACGTTGTTAAACCAAGCAGACCAGTTAATCAAAACGGAAATTTTTGATGATTTGATGAACGGTTTAAATGCTGATTTACGAGCGCTAAAGTTAGCCACCGCCACCAAGCAACCCGTGGACACACAAGTGGCAACTATGCTCAGAAGCTTAGAAGCTGAGAAAAAAGAACACCAAAAAGTCATCGACTCCCTACCACAACAGACCAAATCTTTTGAAACAGCAATTGATCACGCAAGATTTATAGGAAGAATAGAAGCCAAGCTAGAGTCATACCATGAAGTCTCAAGCGATGACAGAGAAAGCTACAGCGGTAAAATCACCGATTTGCAGGAGTTAGCTGACGAGATCAATGTATATGACGTAGCCGAGGTCCGACAAAACGTCAATCGTCAAATAGATGATATTGCACAAGCCTTGCTGGTAGAGGCCGATTTCGTCATGGACAACTATATTACTTGGCACCCGGCGTTCAGCTTTAAACACAATGTTTTACAGCTTAGAAAGCCTCAGTCTTCACTTATCGAAAACGTCGGCAGCAGCTCCAACCATATGTTCATGCATTTGATTTTGTTCCTTGCTTTGCATGAAGCTTCTGCAGCCAATAGTTCTCGCTTTGTACCAAGCTTTCTTTTTATAGACCAACCTAGCCGCCCATACTACGGTGAGGAAAAGGTTAAAGATGACATTCATCTAAAAAGCTCTGATGCAGCTCGAGTTAGTAAAGCTTTCGTGATGTTAGACAATTTCATAAACCGCATGAAATCGAAGCATAAAACGGAATTCCAGATGATCATACTCGAGCATGTGCCAGTCGACGTGTTCAAAGACTTGAAACATGTGCATGTGCTGCCTGAATTCCGAGAATCTAACGCTTTGATTCCGGCAGAGTGGAAAGCCCGTTCGCAAAATTAACTTTTAGCCGGCCAGTACTGCAGTAAATTGCAAACTGGCCCACGGCTCTATTCTGAGTGAAGCCAAAGCCATGATAAATATACCCACTAAAACTAAGTAATACATATCTAAATCCTAACGACAGTAGAAGCTGGCTTAGAGCCTGCCCAAAAGGGTATTTAAAGTGATAGAATCATGTGAGCAACAGTAAAATATTCAATATAATCAAATAGTTATCTATTTATTCGACTCCTGGTGCCGCACCATTCGCAGTTTCATAAAAGGCTGCCCCAGTGTTTTCATGCACAAACAGACCAACGCTAATGTGCGCGGCATCGCTTCTCGAGCACTGCTACATCGGCTGATGCGACGTGCGCTGACGTGCAGTGCTTCGGCAGCTTGGTCGAGCATCATCCGATGCCTCAGGCCCCCAGAGGATGAAAATCCTCTTGATTTCATCCGGCGCCGTCTGGGCGAGGGCGTCCAGCACCAAGGTGTCTGCACCGATCTGAACATCCAGGGCCAGGCCATTCCACCGACCAGCCCCCGTCACCTAACTAGCACTTTGGAACGCCTCACGCTTGGCATGCGGTGCCAAGCCTGGAAACACGCCTAGCGCGTCACTCATATCCGAGTCGAATCGCTGACCATTGGTAAAAGTCAGCCCCAGCCGTGCGCCGGGCCGAGCCTAACAGCCCGCAGGCGGGGACATTTCATCGATGCCATTTCATCCAGCCCGTCAACAAAACGGCCTGATTGGCCGCGACCAACGCTAGGACCTTTGTATCAAGCCTTCACAATCATGCCTGACAGCTGCCTTGCTTCAGTAGACTTGGTCTTATCAAGCCATAGGAGCTGCTCCATGTTGCATCTCAATACGCCACTGGCGAAGGCGGTCTGCTTGCTTTTCAATCGGGCTTTGCCTTTGCTCGACGGTAGGGATCCAGGGACTGTGAGGATCTATGTATTTGGGGGGTGTGCTCTGCACATACTGACGAATGCACGAGGCAGCGCAGATATCGATGCAGAGGTGATTGCCAGTGAGCATCTGCTAAAGGAAGAAATCATGGCAGTTTACGCTGCGCCCGAAGACTACGAACAGGATGGTCTTGACCTATCTGTAGTGTTTGATCAGCACTTCAACAATTCCCTATGCCCTCTCCATGAAGACTATGAGGATCGTGCCATCCCTCTACCGGGGCACGAAACCTCTCCAATGCAGGTTTTCATCGCACATCCCATCGATCTAGCCATTTCCAAACTGGGGCGGTTTACTGAGCGCGACCAGGAAGACATCCATCTGCTCATCAGGGCTGGCAAGCTTGACCTTGATGATTTTGGTAGGCTTGCTAGGGAAGCAATTGATTACTACCCCTGTGACAAAGGCACCGTAACCAGCTGTCTGAGGCTGATCCTCGATGAAGCGCGAGAGCAAGACCGTACCCCCTGACAAAGGCTGTAGCCCTCAGGCTTCCAGCCTGAAGGAAACGCCAGTATCCAAGGCGTTGGATACCGTTCAGCCCGATAGCCGGCTTGGAAAGCTCTGGGCGTTTGCATCGCCAGATGTGCCGGTTCACGACCAGCGCGTCCGTCAAGAACTGGATTACCTGGTCGTGCAAGCGACCAAAATGCCTTTGGAGAAGGTTGATAGGGCCGTTGCAGAAACCTTCGCGCTTTTGTTTTGGTACAAAAACGAAGATATGCATGAAGCCTTGGAAGACCGCCTTAAAACGCCTGGGCTCGCTCCCGTCAGGAAGCGTCGACTGATGTATCTGGTGGATCGGCTTCGCCGATTCCCCTGCATGAAACCGGAGCGGGCCGATCAGATGAAGAAACTGGTCGCCAAATGGCAATGTCTGTCGCGCAACGTGAACGAAAGGCTGCTGGCAAAGGCGCAGCAACTCAATCGATACGACAAGGTTGCCGTCGCATGGGGCGTGGCTGAACCTGTGGGACACCTGATGAGTATGGTCCTTGAACTGCAGACCCGTCATTTTGTGGACGCTCACCGGCTACCCAATGGGTATGACAAGTTGGCAGCGCGCCATAGCGCTTCACACCAGTGACATTTGCCAGCTCTCCTTAAATAGGCCCGCCGATGCGGAACCTGTCCGGGGAGGTGGTGGAATTCATCGTAGCTTTGGCCGCTGACGGTGATCACCGCCCTGGTCAGCCGGGTTGGCTTGAACGACCTGCGCCATAGTTATCAGGCAGTACGGCGCAACACTCCGATCCTGAGCAACATGGGCTGCTGATCGAGACCAGTGGCTGTAGCAAAAATGGCTCGAGAAGGAAGGAGAGCCTGCTTATGGGGCAGAATGCCGTGCATCTGTGCCGGCCTCATCGCCGGCAAGCCGGCTCCCACTTGGATCTGGGGAGGCCGGTTTGCCGGCGAATGGGCTGCAGGGCAGCCCTAAGCCAGGTCAGTATCAGAAGATGCTGATCGGGTACTCGACGAAGACGCGGACTTCGTTGCCGTCGTCGAAGTAACCGTTCTGGCGAACGCTTTCCGACGTGCGCAGCCAGGAGCCGCGCAGCTTGACCGACAGGTCTTTGGCCGGGCCGTCTTGAACCACGTAGCGAAGCTGGTTGAAGATTTCACGCTCCTTGCCTTCGCCGTAGCCGTGGGTGTTGATGTTGTCACCACGCACGTAAGCGATCTTGTAGGTCAGCCCCGGAACGCCGTAGGCGCCAAAGTCCAGACCGTAGGCAACCTGCCAGGAACGCTCGTCTTCGGCGTTGAAGTCAGACCAGTAGGAGTTGGCCAGGTAGATGGTCGAACCACCGTCACCCACGCCACCGCGGTCCTGGTACCAGCCATAGTTGTAGCCAGTGCTGCCTGTGCTGCGCTGGTGCGCCAGGGTCACCGAGTGCGGGCCGAACGCGTAGGTGGCCGCCAGGCTCCAGATGGTGTTGTCGTCGCCAGTCAGGTCGGCTTTCTGCACGTACTTGCTGTTGATGTCCGACTTGTAGCCATTGAAGTCCAGGGTCAGGGACTGGTCTGCCGCGATCGGGAAGACGTAGTTCAGGCCCAGGTAGTGCTTCTTCATCACGTCTTCGATGTTGGACGTGTAGGCAGAGGCCGTGAAGTTGTCGGTGAACTTGTAGCTGCCACCGAACACATCAATCGACTTCAGGTGGCCGCTGTCACGACCCTCGGCACTCTTGCGCGCCTCCTGGGTGAAGTGGCCGGCATTCAGTTCCAGGCCTTCGATCTCCTTGGAGGTGATGAAGGTACCGGTGTAGCTCTCTGGCAGCAGACGGCTGTCGTCGTACTGCAGCACTGGCAGCGCAGGCATCATGTCACCGTACTTCAGTACAGTGTTGGATACGCGGAACTTGATCGCGGCACCGGCACGCGCCAGGTTGTGCGGCGAGTTTGCCGGCGCAGTGTCACTGGCCTTGAAGAAGTCGACGCCGGCAGCGCCGTTACGGCCTTTGCCGCCGTCCAGGCGCACGGCATACAGGCCGAACGCGTCAACGCCTACGCCCACGGTGCCCTGGGTGAAGCCGGAGGAGAAGTTGCCGATGAACGCCTGGCCCCACTCGCTCTGGTCCTTGGTGCCGTGTTTCTTGTCACGGTCCATGTACGCGTTACGCAGAAGAATGTTTGCGTGGCTGTCTTCGATGAAGCCTTTGCTTTCGGCCTGCTCGTTGGCCTGGGCCTGGGTCGCGGCGATCATCGCCAAAGCGACCAGGCTGATCCTGGTTTTCAACATCTTGTTTTCCTTGTTTCGTAATCAAAAACGCTCTGCAATATGACGCCAGGAACCAACGCCCCTTCGTAGGTTCGACGCTATGCGGATCCGAACTGATAAGGCCCGCCAGTGGTCGTGTGGCGGGCCTTGTGCAGCAGCATGGCCAGGTCATGGCCAGCAGGCGTTGGCCGAATCCTAGCCGCGTGCGATTACAAATGTCAAAAATTCGTGAAATGCAGAACGATATAACCAAAATAAGGCCATCGAGCAGGGCAATTCCATGCACGATCGCGCTATCGGCGGGCAATTTATCTCTGGTGGGATAGGTCGCTTTATTGCGTAGGGCAATTCTGAAATGAAGGCTCAGCCCGGCGCCTTCAGTGGCGCGCTCAGGTGCAGCTTCTGGTATTGCAGGCAGGCCTTGGCCCGGCAGAAATGAAAACGCCACCGCGAGTGCGGTGGCGTTTCTAGAGGGTGGTTTGGGCTCCTGCCCTGTTCAGTGCCACACGCCCAGCAGCGCTTCCAGCTCCGCATCGCTGATCAGGCCCTGCGGATAGCGGCCAACCAGCAAACGTCGTGGGTCGGTCGTCCTGACCCGATTGCTTCCATGGTGTTTCAACCAATGTGCCAAGGTCTTCAGCGCTTGGTGGTTTACTGCCAATGGGCGCAAAGCCGTCTCACTTGCTGCGTTCATGTCTACACGTACTCCTTACCCCGTGAGCGGCTAATCTACGGCTTGATTGTTACAGAACGGAGTGACCGTACTGCGAGTTAACCCTCTGAAAACAATACAAAACATATGCCATACCGACATGCCGCACGTCGCGGCCGAAAAAAAACCCGTCAGGCGACGGGCTTTTTCGGAAGCGTTGCGTCAGCGCTTGACCGGCGCCGGTTGCTGCTGTGTCAGGCAGTGGATGTTGCCACCCCCCAGCAGCAGTTCACGCCCGGGGATCATCACCACCTCGTGGTCCGGGAAAACCTTGGCCAGAATGGCTCTGGCCTGGGCATCTGCCGGGTCATTGAAGCTTGGCGCGATGATGCCGCCGTTGACGATCAGGAAGTTCACGTAAGACCCGGCCAGGCGTACCGATGGGTCTCGCTCCTGGCTACCGGCCACGTGGTCGACACCGGCACACTCTTCCTCAGTAGCGAACAGCGGCCCGGGAATGGGCATCTTGTGCACCACAAACTCGCGGCCTTTGGCATCGCGGCTGTTTTTCAGCACCTCATAGGCGGCATGGCAGCGCGCATAGTTGGGGTCGTTGGAATCATCGGTCCAGGCCAGTAACACTTCGCCTGGGCTGACGTAACAGCAGAAGTTGTCGACGTGGCCGTCGGTTTCGTCGTTGTACAGGCCATCGGGCAGCCAGACGATGGTCTCTACCGCCAGGTGCTCACGCAGGATCTCTTCGATCTGCTCGCGGTTCAGGTGCGGGTTGCGGTTGCGGTTGAGCAGGCACTCTTCGGTCGTGATCAGCGTGCCCTCGCCGTCCACATGGATCGAGCCGCCCTCCAGCACGAAGCCTTCGGTCTGGTAGCGCTGGCAACGCTCCATCTCCAGCACCTTGGCTGCCAGCTCCTCATCGCGGTTCCATGGCGCGTACAGGCCGCCGTCGAAGCCGCCCCAGGCGTTGAAGCCCCAATCCACACCGCGCACTTCGCCCGCATCGTTGATGACGAAGGTCGGGCCGGTATCACGCACCCAGGCGTCGTCGTTGCTGATTTCCACCACACGGATGTTGGGCAGGTCGAGCTGACGGCGAGCGTTTTCGTACTGCCCGGCAGAAACGGCAACGGTCACTGGCTCGAAGCGGGCGATGGCCTTGGCCAGGGTGACGTGGGCAGCCTGGGCAGGCTTGCCGCCCAGGCGCCAGTTGTCCGAACGCTCGGGCCAGACCATCCATACCTGGCTTTGCGGCGCCCATTCGGCGGGCATGTGGAAACCGTCGGCGCGGGGGGTGGAGTTGAGGGTTTTCATGGGTAACCTCTGCAAAGGCCCTAGGCCGATGGTCAATGTGGATGGCGATTTTATAACCGATATATATCGGCATTAAAAGCCTGAAACAGCCGAACGGCTAATAAAAATGCCGCCCAAGCCGATAACAATCGACGTGAGCGGCATCACTGATGCTTACAGCTCTTCGGACAGGATGCGGTCCACACTGTTTACAAAGTAGTCCACGCTGGCCCGCGTGGTGCACATCGGCGGTTTGATCTTGAGGATGTTCAGGTAATCGCCGGTCGGCTGCATGAAGATCCCAAGGTCACGCAGGCGGTCGCACAGCATCATGGTTTCTTCGGTGGCCGGCTCCAGGGTCTGGCGATCACGCACCAGCTCCAGCCCCAGGTAGAAGCCCGAACCATGGACGGCACCAGCAAGCGGATGTTTATCGACCAACGTTTGCAGGCGCGCTTTGAAATAACGCCCGGTTTCACGGGTGTTCTGCCACAAGCCCTCCTCGTCCATCACGTCCAGCACCGCCATGCCGATACGGCAACTCACCGGGCTGCCGCCTGCCGAGGAGAAGAAGTAGCCCTGCGCCTCCAGCGCCTCGGCAATCTCGCGCCGGGTGATCACCGCTCCCAGTGGCTGGCCATTGCCCATACCCTTGGCCATGGTGATGATGTCGGGCACCACACCCTGCTCCTCGAAGCCCCAGAAGTACTCGCCCAGGCGGCCATAGCCCACCTGCACTTCATCGGCGATGCACACACCGCCGCGGGCACGGACCTTGGCATAGGCCTCTTTCAGGTAACCCGCCGGCAGCGAGATGCCACCGGCGTTGCCATAAACCGGTTCGCAGATCATGCCGGCCAGCTGACGGCCACGGGCATCGAGGTCGGCGAGCTTGGCATCGACGTCACGCAGGTAGTCACCGGCACTGTCTGCGCCGCGGTAGCGGCCACGGAAGGTATTCGGCGCCTCGACCGGGTGTACCCAGTCGGGCCGGGTTTCCAGGGCTTGCGGGTTGTCGGCGATGGAGGTGGAAATGGCATCGGTGGCTACCGACCAGCCATGGTAGGCCTCCAGCACGCTGAGCAGGTCGCGCCCGCCGCTGTAGGCCCAGGCCAGGCGGATGGCCAGGTCGTTGGCCTCGGTACCACTGTTGACCAGGAACACTCGGTCAAAGCCCGCCGGCGCCAGCTTGAGCAGCCGTTCGGAAAACTCGGCAATGGCCGCGTAATGGAAGCGCGAGTTGGTATTGAGCAACGACCATTGCCGTGCCGACTCGCCCACCATGCGAGGGTGGCCATGGCCCAGTACCGCGACGTTGTTGAGCATGTCGAGGTAGGAGCGGCCTTGCATGTCGATCAGGTAGTTGCGCCAGCCGCGCTCGATGTGGGGTGGCTGTGCATAGTAGTGCTTCTGCGAGCGGGCGAAGCTGGCGTCACGGCGGGCCAGCAATGCCTGCGGGTCGGCCAGCGGCTCGGCATCGCAATCGAAGCCCAGCAACGCTGCAGGCGAGGGGCACAGCGCCAGCCAGGCGGCAGCCTGGGACGGTGCAGCGAACAGTGGCGGCTGGATGCTGACATCCAGGCACAGCTGCACACTGAGAAAACCACAGCTGGTGCCCAGCGCCTGCCCCTTGGCCACGGCCTGGCCGTCTGCGGGCGTATCTTCCAGGCCACTGAGCCACAAGGCCCACTGCGCCGTGCGCAAGCAGCCACGGCCATCGCCATGGCGCTGCCACGTCCCGGCCTGCGGTGCCTGTACCTCGCTGCCGTTGGGCACATGCAGTTCGACGCCCAGGGCGCAGGTGGCCGGTTCATCGGGGCGGTCGATGTGGGTTTGCGACAGACGATACTGGCCATGCAGGCTGCAGGCAGGCGCGGGCTGCGCCGTCAGTTGACGCTGATCGAAGCCAGGCTGCTCCCAGTTACCCGCTTCGCAGAGGGGGCTGAGCACGCCCAGGTCGACGCGGGTTACTGCCTCGAGCGCTAGGTTCGGCAGCAACAGGGTGCAATCGGTCAGGTCCGGTCGGCTCGGTTCGATGCCGGCGGCCTGCAAAATGGCCGCTTCCATCAGGGCAAAAGGCACGGCGGTGGCAGTATCGAAGATCTCCCACTCATGGGCGATGTTGTCCCGGATGTACTGGTTGTCGGGGTCCACGGCCAGTTGTTGCTCACTGCTGAGTACCAACACGGCCGCGCGGTTGAGCACCAGCGGCCACAGGGCGCGCAACTCGGCTTCGCTCAGCGGGTTGAGGGCCTGGTAGGCGCTCACCGCCGGCAGGATGCGCAGCGGGTCACCTTCGGCGTGGTGCAGCAGGGCCGCGCAGGTAACCGACAGGTCGGCGATGCGCCAGGTACGCACCAGGTCACCGAAATCGATGATGCCCTGCAGTTGCCACTGGCGCTGCTCATCGCGGGCCCAGACGGCATTGTCATCGGTGATGTCCAGGTGCACGGCCTGGCTCGGCAAGGCGTCCGCCAGCGGTGCCAGGTTTGCGGCGGCCAGGCGCGTGGCCTGTTCCACGCGGGCGCGCTTCCCGGCATCCTGCAGCACTGGCAACAAATGCTCGATCAGCGCCCGGGCGTGCTGCGGGTCCCATTGCAGGGTGCGCACCAGGCCTGGGTGGTCGAAATCGGCCAAGGCTTTGTCGACCCGGGCGCACAGCGCGCCCAGTTCGGCCATCAGCCGCGGCTGCATGTGCTTGAGGCGGGTCAGCGGCTGCCCCTCTATATAATCGAGCAGGCGGGCGCGCAGCGGTTGGCCATCGATGTCCAATGCCAACAACGACTGGCCGTCACGTGCCGGGCGTACGGCAGGTACCGGCAAGCCTTGCTCGCGCAGGTACGCCAGCGCCGCATGCTGCGCCTCCAGTTCCATCCGGGCATAATTGCCGTGGCAAACCTTGAGCACGAACCGCTCCTGGCCCGTATCCAGCCGCAAGTTCAGGTCTTGCTGGCTGCCCAGCCGGGACAGGCTGCCGGCCAGGTCGTAATGCGCCTGGAGCAAGGCATGCGCCTGGGCTTCGCTGAGCGAAGGGCTTGGCAAGCTGGAACGCTGGATAAGGGTGCTGAGGGGCATGAAGATGGAACCTCTTTTACTTTTCGCTTATCTCGCCACTGCCGAAGCCGATACACAAGTGGCAGTGATGAAATGATGATCGTGCGTCCACGCTCGGTCATGATGGCAATCCGGGCTGCAAAGCACCACCGCGGCTACATTGAACGAGGCCGGTACGGTCCACCCCTGAGTACACTGGTCAGAAAATTGCCATGAACATAATCGCTACAGACATTCCCGACGTACTGATCATCGAGCCCAAGCTCTTCGGTGACAGCCGCGGCTTTTTCTTCGAAAGCTTCAATGCCCGCGAGTTTGCCAGGCTGACAGGCTTTGACGCCCATTTCGTCCAGGACAACCACTCCCGCTCACAGCGCGGCGTGCTCCGCGGGCTGCACTACCAGATCGACAACCCCCAGGGGAAACTGGTGCGGGTCGTTCAGGGCGAAGTGCTGGATGTGGCCGTGGACATCCGCCGCAGCTCACCGACATTCGGCCGCTGGGTGGCCACCCGCCTTTGTGCCGAAGACCACCGCCAATTCTGGATCCCACCGGGGTTCGCCCACGGTTTCCTGGTGTTGAGCGAGTCGGCTGACTTCCTATACAAGACCACCGACTACTACAACCCCGCCGCCGAGCGCTGCATCCGCTGGGATGACCCACAGCTGTCCATCGACTGGGGCGTGGAAGCGCCGCTGCTGTCGGCCAAGGACCAGGCCGGCGCGCTGCTGGCAGACGCGGACCTGTTCCCATGAGGGTGCTCGTGTGTGGCCACAATGGCCAGGTCGCCCAAGCGCTGCAAACGCAGTTGGCCGGCCTGGGCGAGGTGCACCTGCTGGGCCGCGACCAGCTGGACCTGGCCCAGCCCGAAGCCTTGCGCGAACCGCTGCGCCAGCTTGCCCCCGCGCTGATCATCAATGCGGCCGCCTATACCGCCGTGGACCAGGCCGAAAGCGAGCCAGACACCGCCTTCGCGATCAATGGCCAAGCCCCTGGCGTGCTTGCCGAAGAAGCGCTGCGCCTTGGCGCACCACTGATTCACTATTCCACCGACTACGTGTTCGACGGGGAAAAGGCCACGCCCTACACCGAGCAGGACGTACCCAACCCGCTCGGCGTCTATGGGCGCAGCAAGCTTGCCGGTGAGCAGGCCATCGCTGCCGTGGGGGGCGAACACCTGATTCTGCGTACCAGCTGGGTGTACTCGCTGCATGGGCGCAACTTCCTGCTGACCATGCAACGCCTGCTGCAGGAAAAACCGCAACTGCGCGTGGTCGACGACCAGATCGGCGCGCCGACCTGGGCCACGACCATCGCCCACAGCACTCGCCTGCTGATCGAACGCTGGCAGGCCGGCGGGGCCGGAGCCTGGGGCACTTATCACCTGACCGCCCAGGGCCAGACGTCATGGTTCGGCTTTGCTCAGGCCATCGGCGAGCAGCTCAAGGCCCGTGGCCTGCCCTGCGCCGAGCTGCTGCCGATCCCCTCCAGCGACTACCCCACGCCCGCGCGCCGGCCGGCCAACTCGCGCCTGGACTGCTCGCGCCTGGCCCGCGAATGGGGCGTGACGCTACCACACTGGCAGCAGGCGCTGATCGACTGCCTCAAGTAGCGCATAATTGCGCCAGACTCTTCTGGCGCATTTACGCGATGATTGCAAAACCCACGCACCCACGCCGTCCCCGCTGGCGCAGCCTGGCCCTGTTGGCCCTGTGCCTGGCCCCTTTGCTGTGGCCGCTGCATCACCTTGCCGAACGCTATTACCAGGACGAACTGGCGTCGCAGAATCGCCAGACCCTGGACCTTTACGTCGCCAACCTGCTCGGCACCCTGCACCGCTACGAAACCCTGCCGCAGATTCTTGGCGAACTGCCGGCGCTGCGTGGCGTGCTGGCCGACCCGTTCAAGCTCGAAGCGGTCACCAACGCCAACCGCCTGCTCAAAGACATCGCCCACCAGACTGGTGCCGAGGTGATGTATCTGATGGACGTCAGCGGCAATACCCTGGCCGCTTCCAACTGGGACAAGCGCGACAGCTTCGTGGGCCGTAACTTCGCCTTCCGCCCGTACTTCAACGAAGCCATGGCCGGGCAACTTGGGCGCTTCTTCGGGCAAGGCACCACATCGGCCAAGCGCGGCTACTTTTTTGCCGCTGCAGTACATGACCGTGAACGCATCGTCGGGGTACTGGTGATCAAGGTCGACCTGGACCACACCGAGACGCTCTGGGGCAATACGCCTGAGCAATTGCTGCTGACCGACCACAACGGTGTGGTGATCCTCACCTCCCGGCCCGACTGGCGTTTTCGCGCCACCCGCGAGCTGACCGAGGCCGAGCGCCAGGCGATCATCGCCATCCAGCCCTACCCGACCCAGGCGCCACAGCCGCTGGACCTCAACCCGAACGCCTGGCTGGCGCAGACCCGTGACATCAAGGAGACCGGCTGGCAGGTCAGCATCCTCGCGCCGCGCATGCTGGTCGACCGCTCGGTGCAAACCGTCATGGCCATCGGTGGCGGCGCACTGCTGGTGCTGATGCTGCTGGCCGGGCTGGTGATGCAACGCCGCCGGCACTATATCGACCGCATCGACTTCGAAGCCCGGGGCCGTCAGGAGCTGGAAAATCGTGTGGCTCAGCGCACCGCCGACCTCGAAGGCCTCAACAACCGCCTGAAAAGCGCGGTACTGGAGCGCGAGAATGCCCAGCAGGAGCTGGTACGCGCTCAGGACGAGCTGGTGCAGGCGGGCAAGCTGTCGGTGCTCGGTACCATGTCGGCCAGCATCAGCCATGAACTCAACCAGCCCTTGGCAGCCATCCGCAGTTACGCGGAAAACGCCGAGATCCTGCTCGATCACCAGCGCACTGAAGATGCCCGTGGCAACCTCAAGCTGATCGGCGAACTGACCGGGCGCATGGCCTCGATCATCGCTCACCTGCGGGCCTTCGCCCGGCGTGATCGCCACGCGCCGGAAAGCGTGGCCCTGCAGCCGGCGCTGGACGACGCCCTGGCGCTTCTGGCCAAACGCCGCCGGGCGATGGCCGTGGAGCTGATCCGTGACCTGCCCGATGCCACCCTGTGGGTGCAGGCCGGGGAAACCCGCCTGCGCCAGGTGCTCGGCAACCTGCTGGCCAACGCCCTCGATGCCCTGACTGAAAAAGCCAACCCGCGCCGCCTGTGGCTCAGTGCCGAAAAGCGCGATGACTACGTCTACCTGTTCATCCGCGACAATGGCCCGGGCTTCAGCCGGCAGGCCCTTGAGCATGCCAAGGAGCCGTTCTTCACCACCAAGACCCGCACCCAGGGCTTGGGCCTGGGCCTGGCCATCTGCGAAAGCCTGATGCGTGCCCTGGGCGGTGAACTGCTGCTGGCCAACCACCCGGAAGGCGGCGCCCTGCTCACCCTGCAAATGCGCGTGGCAGCTCCCGGCGCCAACCTGCAACCATCGGAGGACCCCTCGGCATGACCCCCGAGATACAGATCGACAGCCAGGCCCAGGTGCTGCTGGTCGACGACGACCCACACCTGCGCCAGGCCTTGAGCCAAACCCTCGACCTGGCGGGGCTGAAGGTGGTTGCCCTGGGCGACGCCCAAGGCCTGGCCGAGCGCCTGGAGCCTGACTGGCCTGGCGTGGTCGTCAGCGATATCCGCATGCCTGGCATCGATGGCCTGCAACTGCTCGAACAATTGCACGGGCGGGACAACGAGCTGCCAGTGTTGCTGATCACCGGCCACGGCGACGTGCCCCTGGCAGTGCAGGCCATGCGTGCCGGCGCCTACGACTTCCTTGAAAAACCGTTTGCCAGTGAAGCCCTGCTCGACAGCGTGCGCCGCGCCCTGGCCCTGCGCCGGCTGGTGCTCGACAACCGCAGCCTGCGCCTGGCCTTGAGCGACCGTCAGCAACTCTCTACCCGCCTGGTCGGCCAATCGCCCGCCATGCAGCGCCTGCGCGAACAGATCGGTGCCCTGGCCGGCACCCGCGCCGATGTGCTCATCCTCGGTGAAACCGGCGCTGGCAAAGAGGTGGTCGCCCGCGCCCTGCACGATTTGTCCAGCCGCCGCGAGGGGCCATTCGTGGCCATCAATGCCGGCGCCCTGGCAGAGTCGGTGGTCGAAAGCGAGCTGTTCGGCCATGAGCCCGGTGCTTTCACCGGCGCGCAGAAGCGCCGCATCGGCAAATTCGAGTTCGCCAATGGCGGCACGCTGTTCCTCGACGAAATCGAAAGCATGAGCCTGGACGTGCAGGTGAAGTTGCTGCGCCTGCTGCAAGAACGGGTGGTCGAGCGCCTGGGCGGCAACCAACTGATCCCGCTGGACATCCGCATCATTGCCGCAACCAAGGAAGACCTGCGCCAGTCTGCCGACCAGGGCCGTTTCCGTGCCGACCTTTATTACCGCCTGAACGTGGCGCCGCTGCGCATACCGCCGCTGCGCGAGCGTGGGGATGACATCCTGGTGCTGTTCCAGCACTTCGCCGATACCGCCAGCCAGCGTCACGGCCTGGCACCGCAAACCCTGCAGCCGGCGCACCGGGCCATGCTGCTGCGCCACACCTGGCCAGGCAATGTGCGCGAACTGCAAAACGCCGCCGAGCGTTTCGCCCTGGGCCTGGAGCTGGCGCTCGATAACCAGGCTCCCGCTGCCGCAGCACCCACAACAGCGCATCAGCTGGGCAACCTCAGCGAACAGGTCGAGCAGTTCGAGCGTTCGTTGATTGCCGCCGAACTGGGCCAGCCGCACAGCTCCATGCGCAGCCTGGCCGAGGCCCTCGGTATCCCGCGTAAAACCTTGCATGACAAGCTGCGCAAGCACGGCCTCAGTTTTGACGGTGGCCACAGCGGGCCCGACGACCAAGAGGACAACCGCCCATGAACAGCGACAGCCAGTACCTGCAGGACGTACTGCACAGCGACATTCCCCTGACCCGTGAAATGGGCCTGCAGGTCATCGATTGGCAAGGCCAGAGCCTGCGCCTGCAACTGCCGCTGGCCGCCAACGTCAACCACAAGAGCACCATGTTCGGCGGCAGCCTGTACTGCGCCGCCGTTCTGGTGGGCTGGGGCTGGCTGCACCTGCGCCTGCGCGAACTGGGCATCGACGACGGGCATATCGTCATTCAGGAGGGGCAGATCAGCTACCCGCTGCCGGTCACCGGCACGGCCGTGGCACGCTGCGCCGCACCGGACGAAAAAACCTGGGAGCGCTTCGTGACGCTGTATCAGCGCCGCGGCCGTGCGCGCCTGACGCTGGACACCACGGTGTGCAATGCTGGCAGCGACGAGCCCGCCGTGAGGTTCAGCGGGCAGTATGTGTTACATCGCTGAGGCGAGCTGGATCAGCGCCTGACGCCAGCTTGCCGCTGCGGGCAAAGCCAGGAAGAAGGGGTTGAGCAGGGATTCGCGCGGCGGGTAGCAGAACGGCTGGCCGTCCACGCCAATCACTTCGCCGCCAGCCCCTTCCAGCACACCTTGCGCCGCAGCGGTGTCCCACTGCGATGTCGGCGCCAGTCGCGGGTAGCAGTCGGCACTGCCTTCGGCCAGCAGGCAGAACTTGAGCGAGCTGCCGATATTGGCCAGCTCCAGCTCGCCGACAGCAGCGCCCAGGCCAGCCAGCAACGCCTCCTGCTGTGGGCTGGAGTGGCGCCGGCTGGCGACCACGGTGAAACGGCCATCGGCAGGCGGCGCGTTACGCACCTGGACCGGCTGGGGCTCGCCGCCGGCCTCGGCCCGCCAGGCGCCCAGGCCTTGGCCACCGAAGTAACAGCGGCCGCTGGTCGGCATCGAAACCACGCCAAACACCACTTCGCCGTTTTCGATCAGCGCGATATTGACGGTGAACTCTTCGCTGCCTGCGATGAACTCCTTGGTACCGTCCAAAGGGTCGACCAGCCACCAGCGCTGCCAGCCCTGGCGCTCGGCCAACGGGATATTGCAGTCCTCCTCGGACAGCACCGGGATGTGCGGCGCCAGGGCCTGCAGCCCGTCGACGATTACCCGGTGTGCGGCCAGGTCGGCGGCGGTCACCGGCGAATCATCCGCCTTGTTGGTCACCGCGACGTCGGCGCGCCAGAACGGCAGGATCGCCTGCCCTGCCAGGCCGGCCAGTTGCACCACTGCATGCATCAGTTGCTGGTCGTTCATACCTCGAGCAGCCCCCGCTGGATCAGCAGGTCGCGCGCCAGGTACAACGCCGCCAGCGCCCGCCCCTCGCTGAACTGGGGGTGCATGGCCAGCGCCGAGAGTTCGCGAAGGTTGACCTTGTCGACCCGCATCGGCTCCGGCTCGTCGCCCTCCAGCCGCTCTTCGTAAAGGTCGGTGGCCAGCACCACCTGGATCTTCTGGCTCATGTAGCCGGGCGACAGCGACAGCTCGGTCAAATGTTCCAGCTGGCGCGCGCCAAAGCCGGCTTCTTCCTTGAGCTCCCGGTCAGCCGCGGCCAGCACATCCTCGCCCGGTTCGATCAGGCCTTTGGGCAGGGACACTTCGTATTCATCCGTGCCTCCGCAATACTCCTCGACCAACACGGCGTGTTCGGCATCGAGCATGGCCACGATCATGACCGCGCCGTAGCCATTGCCGCGCCCGACCAGACGCTCGTAGGTACGCTCGGTGCCATTGCTGAAGCGCAACTGCACGGCCTCGACGCGGAACAAGCGGCTGCTGGCGACGATCTCGCGGCTGAGAACGGTGGGTTTCTGGCGCATGGGGCGGCTCCTTGGCGTGAACGGGTTACTATACCGTGGCTTGCCGACTGAACGAGAGTTTCCCATGCCTGTTCTTCCCTGGTCTGCCATCGATACCGTCCTGCTGGATATGGACGGCACGCTGCTCGATCTGCATTACGACAACCGCTTCTGGCTGGAGCACCTGCCCCAGCGCTACGCACAGGTGCACGGCGTAAGCCGGGCAATGGCTGAGATGGAGCTGCAGCCGTTGTTCGAGCGCAATGCCGGTACGCTCAACTGGTACTGCCTCGACTTCTGGAGCCGTGAGCTGAACTTGCCGATCCGCGAACTCAAGCGCGAGATCGCCGACCTGATAGCCCTGCGCCCAGACGCCGATACCTTCCTGGCCGCGATCCGCCAGGCAGGCAAGCGCGTGGTAATGATCACCAATGCGCACCGTGATTCGCTGTCGTTGAAGCTGGAGCGGGTGGAACTGGCGCCGTATTTCGAGCGGCTGATCAGTTCGCATGATTATGGCTACCCGAAAGAAAGCCCGCAGTTCTGGGACGCGTTGCAGGCCGATATCGGGTTCGAGCCTGGGCGCAGCCTGTTCATCGACGACACCCTGGCCATCCTGCGCAGTGCCCGGCGGTTTGGCGTGGGGCATTTGCTGGCTGTGCGCCAGCCCGATAGTCAGGCTGCGCCGCGCGATACCCAGGAGTTTGCGGCAGTCGAGGATTACCGGGAGTTGCTGGTCGGTCTTTAGGGCCAAATCGCCGGCAAGCCGGCTCCCACAAGGAAGGTGTTAGCTTTTAGCAATGAGGTAAGACAGTTGCTTTCACAGCAATGGTGTTGGCTTCTAGGAATTGGGGGAGGCAGGTGGTTGCACCGGTACTTCACAGCTATCTAGCGCTGTGGGTGTTCTGGCAGCCCCCCAGAGCTGGATGGGAGTCCAACATCTGGGGGGCAGTCCACCGTCTGGTGGGAGCCGGCTTGCCGGCGATTGGCCGGGGCAGACGATAGCGATCTGTCAGTCCGGAATACGCAGCACCTGGCCCGGATAGATCTTGTCCTCATGCTGGAGCATCGGCTTGTTGGCTTCGAAGATCTTGCGGTACTGGCTGGCGTTGCCATACTCGACCATGGCAATGGCTGACAGCGTGTCACCCTTTTTAACGGTAATGAACCGCGCAGCCTTAACGACCGGCCCCGTTACAGTGATCTGATCGTCAACGCTGGCCACACCACTTATGTTACCGGCCGCAAGGATGATCTTCTCCTTCTCCTCCTGGCTGGCAACCTCGCCCTTGAGGGTGATCTTGTCACCGTCTACCGTAGCGGTGATGTTCGGGTTGCCCAGGCCGACGTTCTCCACATGTTTCTTCAACTGCTCCTCGGCATTGGCATTGCCTGGCGTCAGTAGGTCGATCAACTTCTCGCCGGCTTCTTTCACGAAACTGAAAAGGCTCATTGCGTTCTCCATGTTGACGTTAACCTCGGAATCACGAGTCTAGGCCAGGATTTCCTCCCCCGCCCCACTGCGACCAATCGACGCGGTCTATCAAGGCATAGACCCTAGCGATTAGACGTGACCGGCCCACAGGCCTAGGCTGGTGCTATCAAAAAGCCGCCGGTAGTCAGCGCCGATGAACAACCAGCCCCGATGAACAGCAAGCCACCGGTCTGCGCGGCCTCGACGCCTCTGGCCTTGCCTGCCGCCAGCAACACCTATGATTACGTCCAGCTCGACGACGCTGCGCGGGCCAGCACACCGCTGGCCGAAGAAGTCGCCCTGGCCATCGTCTACAACGGCCTCAATCAGGCCGTGATGCTCGTCAGCCCCACCGACCTTGAAGACTTTGCGGTCGGTTTCAGCGTTGGCAGCGGCATTGTCGAAGGCACCGCAGACATCTACGACCTGAAACTTTCCGGCAGTGGCTCGGCGTTGTACGCCGACCTGGAAATTTCCAGCCGCGCATTCTGGAACCTGAAAAACCAGCGTCGCCAACTGGCCGGCACCAGCGGTTGTGGCCTGTGTGGCGTCGAAGCCCTGGAGCAAGCGCTACCAGAGCTTGCCGAGCTGCCGGGCGCGCCATTGCCCCCGGCGCAGTGGTTGGCGGGCCTGCGTGAGCGCATCGATGCGTTTCAGCCGCTGGGCCAGCACTGCGGCGCCGTGCATGCGGCATTGTTCATGAACGCCCAAGGCGAGTTGCTGCTCGGCCGTGAAGACATTGGCCGCCACAACGCGCTGGACAAGCTGATCGGCGCCCTGCTGCGCCAAGACATCGCCACCGCAGGTGGCTTGGCCATCGTCACCAGCCGCTGCAGCCTGGAGCTGATCCAGAAAGTCCTGCGTGCCGGCATCCAGACCCTGGTCAGCCTCTCGGCCCCTACCGGGCTTGCCCTGCAATGGGCGCGCAAGCACAACCTCAACCTCATTCACCTGCCCAAACACAGTGCACCGCGGGTCTACAGCCCAGCGGCGGAGTCGTAATAGCCGTGACCTCGTACCAACCTCTTCCAGACAACGCCCCAGCCTCCCCACCACGCTACAAGCCCTACCACGGCCCCGCCGGCGGCTGGGGCGCACTGCGCAGCGTGGCCAAGGCCTGGGTGGGCAGCGACAATGCGCTGAAGAACCTTCGCGCCCTGCTCAAGACCAACCAGAATGGCGGCTTCGACTGCCCCGGTTGCGCCTGGGGCGACTCGCCCGAAAGCGGCATGGTCAAGTTCTGCGAGAACGGCGCCAAGGCGGTCAACTGGGAAGCCACCAAGCGCCGCGTCGATGCGGCATTCTTCGCCCGGTACAGCGTCAGCGCACTGCTCGAGCAGAGCGACTACTGGCTGGAATACCAAGGCCGCCTGACCGAACCGATGGTCTACGACCCGGCCAGCGACCGCTATCAGCCGATCGCCTGGGATGCAGCCTTTGCCTTGATCGCCCGTGAGCTGAACAACCTGGCAAGCCCCGATCAGGCCGAGTTCTATACCTCCGGGCGGGCCAGCAACGAAGCGGCGTTCCTGTACCAGTTGTTCGTGCGTGCATACGGCACCAACAACTTCCCCGACTGCTCCAACATGTGCCACGAGGCCAGCGGCGTAGCCTTGGGGCAAAGCATCGGTGTGGGCAAGGGTACGGTCACCTTCGATGACTTCGAGCACGCCGACGCAATCTTCGTCTGGGGCCAGAACCCCGGCACCAACCACCCGCGCATGCTCGACCCGCTGCGCGATGCCGTGAAGCGTGGCGCCCAGGTGGTGTGCATCAACCCGCTCAAGGAGCGCGGCCTGGAGCGTTTCCAGCATCCCCAGAACCCGCTGGAGATGCTGACCAACAGCGACCGGCCGACCAACACTGCATTCTTCCGCCCGGCGCTGGGCGGCGACATGGCGCTGCTGCGCGGCATGGCCAAATTCCTGCTGCAATGGGAGCGTGAGGCGCAGGCCAAAGGTGAGCCGGCGGTGTTCGATCACGTATTCATCGCCGAGCATGGTCACGGCGTCGATGAGTACCTGGCGGCGGTAGACGCCACCTCGTGGGCGCACATCCAGGAGCAGTCCGGCCTGGAGCTTGCGGACATCGAGCTGGCGGCACGCATGTACTGCCGCGGCAAGCGGGTGATCATGTGCTGGGCGATGGGCATCACGCAGCACCGCCACTCGGTGCCTACCATCCAGGAAATCGTCAACCTGCAGATGCTGCGCGGTAACATCGGTGTGCCTGGCGCAGGGCTGTGCCCGGTACGTGGCCACAGCAACGTGCAGGGCGACCGCACCATGGGTATCAATGAGCGCCCACCGGTGGCGCTGCTCGATGCCATCGAAAAACGCTTCAATTTCCCGGTGCCGCGGCACAATGGCCACAATACCGTCGAAGCGATCCACGCCATGCTCGACGGCCGCGCCAAGGTGTTCATCGGGCTGGGTGGCAACTTCGCCCAGGCCACCCCGGATACCGAGCGTACCGCACAGGCCCTGCGCAACTGCGCGCTGACCGTGCACATCAGCACCAAGCTCAACCGTAGCCACCTGGTCCATGGCAAACAGGCGCTGATTCTGCCGTGCCTGGGCCGCACCGACATCGACCTACAGGCCGACGGGCCGCAGGCGGTCACCGTTGAAGACTCTTTCAGCATGGTCCATGCCTCCAACGGCCAGCTCAAGCCGCTGTCGACTCACATGCGCTCGGAGCCGGCAGTGGTTGCCGGCATCGCCGCCGCCACCCTGGGCAAAAACCCGGTCGACTGGCACTGGCTGGTGGCCGACTACAACCGTATCCGCGACTTGATCGGCGACACCATTGCAGGCTTTACCGACTTCAACCAGCGCCTGAGCCACCCAGGCGGTTTCTACCTGGGCAACAGTGCAGCCAGCCGCCAGTGGAAGACCACCAGCGGCCGCGCCAACTTCAAGGCCAACCTGCTGCCGGACACCCTGCTCGACGAGCGGGTACGCGCCAGCGGCCAGGTACCCGACCTGATCATGCAGTCCATGCGCTCGCACGATCAGTACAACACCACCATCTATGGCCTGGACGACCGCTACCGTGGCGTGCGTGGCCAGCGTGACGTGCTGTTCGTCAACGAGGCCGACATCATCCGCCTGGGCTTCCAGCCGGGGCAGAAGGTCGACATCGTCTCGTTGTGGGGTGATGCGCATGTGCGCCGTGTGCAGGGTTTCACCCTGCTGCCTTTCGATATCCCGGCTGGGCAAGCGGCGGCGTACTATCCGGAAGTGAATCCGCTGATTCCGTTGGAAAGCATTGGCCAGGGCAGCCATACACCAACCTCCAAGTTCGTCGCCATCAAGTTGGAGCGGGCGCGCGACGACGGGCGAATCGTGTAACCGAACGGCACGTTTAAAAACGAAAAAAGCCCTGTTCCACAGGGGTTCAGGGCTTTGTCACAATTACCTCAGACACATGAAAAACGATAAAGTTTCATCGGAAAATCAGTAACTTAGAAAATTGTGTACAACTCGTGCTACTCGTCGGTTTTCCGTTGCCAGCCGCCTCAATGAACTGCAAATTCGCCCTCGTCATCCTTATGAGGCTCTCTTGATGAAGAAGTACTCCTCGATTTTGTTGTTGTCTTTCAGCTTGCTAAGCGGCGTTGCCATGGCCGGTGGCAATACCGAGGCCGGCATTGGCGGCGCATTGGGTGGGGTACTCGGCTCCGTAGTGGGCAACTCCATCGGTGGTAGCACCGGCGGCGCCATTGGTGCCGGCCTTGGTGGTGCGGCCGGCGGTGCCCTGGGTGCCGACAAGCGTCAGCGTGGTGAGGCCGCCATCGGTGGTGCGCTGGGCGCTGCGGGCGGTAACGTGGTCGGTCGTTCGGTGGGCGGTACCACCGGCAGCTACATTGGTGCAGCCGCAGGCGGCGGCGCCGGTGGCGCGCTCGGTAACTACCTGGGCAACAAGGCCGATGATGACGAGCGCCGCGACGATCGCCGCTACCGTCGCGGCTACGACGACCGCCGTCATTACGACCGTGGCCGCCACTACGGCCACCGCAAGCACAAGCGCCATTGGCGCCACTGATACCTGAGACCCTGCTCAGGCAGCAAAAGCCCCGCCCTCACCCGCGGGGCTTTTTCATGCCTGCGGCGCGAGCTGCAGGCCCGACAAAGTCACCTGCAGCGCCTGCGGCAACGGTACCGGCCGACCGCTGGCGCGCTCGATAAACACCTGTACCACGGCCCCTGCCGCGCAAGCATCGGGCTCGCCCGGGCGATACAGCGCCAGCCGGAACTCCACCGTGCTACCTGCTAGGCGAGTTACGCCCAAACCCACCTCCAGCACATCCGGGAAGCCCGGCAGCGCGAAAAAGTCTGCCGCCGAACTGACCACGAACGCGGCCAGCTCACCTTCACGCAGGTCGAGTTCAGCCTGCTCGACCAGAAACGCCTGGATGGCGGTTTCGAAGAAGCCATGCACGGTGGCGCCAGCAATGTGGCCGTTATGGTCGTTGTCTTGGGGGCGGGTGAGGATGGGGTGGAAGTGGGAGAAAGCGCTGCGCTGAGGGCATTCGGTCATCTGTCTGTCTCGCAAGATCGCAGGGGATGCCATCAGTGAAACAGAAATTCGGGAAGCGGTGGGTATTTCACCGCGCAGAGACCAGCGAGAAAAGCCATTGGGCCCCATCGCCGGCAAGCCGGCTCCCACAGGGATCGCGCCAGCTTTTAGAAGTTGAGCAAGACAATTGCTCCCATAGGTACAGCGCAGTGCTCGAAGCCTGCGCGGTACCTGGACTGCCCCCCAAAAGTTGGACAGCTTTAAGCTGCAGCCCGAGTCCTGTACTCCACAGGGCTCAGGCCATTGAGCCTGAGCTTGATGCGAT
>NZ_JBIVGN010000028.1:0-40168 GCF_044748705.1 Pseudomonas sp. NPDC089758 | reverse complement strand
GGATGAGTACATTCACTACTACAACCATGATCGCATCAAGCTCAGGCTCAATGGCCTGAGCCCTGTGGAGTACAGGACTCGGGCTGCAGCTTAAAGCTGTCCAACTTTTGGGGGGCAGTCCAGGGATTGCGCCAGCTTTTAAAAGTTGGGCAAGACAGTTGTTCCCGCAGGGGGCATTTGGCTGTACCTGTGGGAGCCGGCTTGCCGGCGATGGGCTGCGTAGCAGCCCCAAACACTACCTGATTGCCATTAGCCCTCAGGCAGCCTTTTCATTGCCCCCCCTCCTGCACCGGCCTTAATTCTTCTCAGCCCGCTCGCGCAAGCTTTTCAGGGTATTGAACGGCGCATCCACCACGAACTTGTTGGCCACCATGGCCGGCACACTGCCACCCGGCTCGGTGTGCACCTGATAGGTCACTTCTGTACTGCCGCCCTTGGGCACCAATTTCCAGAAGCCTTCGACTTTCGCCACCCTTACGAAGCCCTTCTCTTCAGGGATATAAGACGGCTCACCTTTGAGGTTACGCGTCAGGCTGCCATCCGCGCCTTTGACGGTAGTGACCAGCAATACCGAATCACGCGGCGTTACCGGCCACGGCGTATTGAACTGGGTGTAGGTCCAGCTCTGATCACCTTCGTGCTTGAGCAACTTCTGCGACTTGCACTCGTGAATCCACGCACAAGCCCCGGCCACATCCTCCTGCAGCGCCTCGACCTTGGCCAGCGGCGCCTTGATCACGGTGACACCGCGATAGGCCTTGTACTTGGAGCCCGGCACTTCGCTGAGGGACACCGTGATGCCCTCCTCGTCCTTGGCCACCTGCCAGTTTTCCGCCCAGGCGGCAGGCGCCAGCAGGACACCCATGCCACACAGCAGTGCAATACGCTTGAACGATCTCATCATCTTTATCCTTGTTGTCGAAGATCCAGCTTTGTCACGCCGCCGTCATCCGCTCCCACCAACCGAGAATCCTGATTGCCTCGTCGCGATCATTGCCGCACACCTCGATATCCGCCTTGAACCCACCACACACCGCCGGCCGCTCGGGCATGCCGAACAGGTCGCAAAGGTTGTCGACGGTCAGGTGCAGGCAGCGCACGCCAGCCGGCTTGCCATCTGGCATGCGGGGCATGGCTGAAGTGATGGACGGGGCGATGCAGCAGGCACCGCAACCCTCACGGCATTTCATACAATCAGGACTCCCTGGAACAAAACGGGACGAACGTCCCCGGATACTAACCGCTCAAACATACGTTTGAAATTGCTGGCCCGATGAAATCTGCAGTGACCCAGCAGTCAGTTGCGCCCGACTACTGACGGAACTCGAAGTCGATGGCCGCCCCTTCCACATCACGGCGGCTGTCGTTGCGCATCTGCAATTGCATTTCGTTGCTGATCAACCGCCCATTGAGCTGAAACGGGCTATCGTCGTTGTGAGGCTTTTCGGTGAACATGGCCGGCAGCAAAGGTTTGCGCCGGGTAGCAGAGCTGCCGACATCAGGCTCGAGCTCGTTGACCATGTCGGCCGGCAAGCTGAGGTCGAGCTTTGCCTTGGGCACCGGTTTGGCCACAGCTTTGCTCACTGGCTTGCGCGGTACCTTGCTCTTGGCTTTGGGCTTGGGCTTGGCAGGCTGCTTGGCCGATGCCTTTTCAGCCGCCGCGCCCTGATGCGCCGATGCGGCAGGCTGCGCCGCCTGGGCAAGGCCACAAGGCGCCCAGAGCGGCGCGAGGCAAAAAATCAGGGCAACGCTACGCAACAGTTTCATGGACATCGGCTGGCAGGCTGGAAATGTGCGTATGCTCTCTGTTCCGACCGCACCTGGCAAGCGTTACACAAGCGCAGTTACAGACTCCCTGCACAATTGCTGGGCGAGCATACCCAGTGTCATCACCGCCCGTTCGGCTTCCTTGTTCCACGGAATGCCACAGTTGAGCCGGATGCAGTGGTTGAACTGCTCGGTATTACTGAAGATAAGCCCGGGGGCGATACTGATCCCCTGCTCCAGCGCACGCACATGCAGCTCTTGAGTATTGACCCGTCCCGGCAGGCTGACCCACAGAATGAAGCCCCCCGTGGGCCGGGTCATCTGCGTACCCTCAGGGAAGTGCTGCTGCACCGCCAACTGGTAGGCACTGAGGTTCTTGCGGTACTCCTGACGGATATAGCGCAGGTGGCGATCATAGCCGCCGTTCTCCAGGTAAGCCGCCACCCCCATCTGCGTGACACTGCATGCCGAGTGAGTGGTGAAGGTCTGCAGCCGCTGGATTTCCTCCTGGTATCGCCCCGCCACCATCCAGCCGACGCGCACGCCGGGTGACAAGGTCTTGGAAAAGCTCGAGCAGTAGATCACACGATCCAGCCGGTCGAATGCCTTGAGCGCTTTGGTCTTGCCCTGCTCGAACATCAACTCGCCATAGATGTCGTCCTCGACGATCTGGATGTCGAAGTCCGAAGCCAGGCGCAACAACTGCTTCTGCCGCTCTTCGGGAATCGTGCCGCCGAGCGGGTTGCTCAGACGCGTGGTCAGCACCAGCGCTTTGATCGACCATTGATTGGCCGCCAGTTGCAGCGCCTCCAGACTGATCCCGGTGGACGGGTCGCTGGGGATCTCGATCACCTTCAGCCCGAGCAAATCAGCCAGCTGCAGCAGGCCGTAATAGGTGGGCGACTCGGCAGCGATCAGGTCCCCCGGGCGGGTCAGCACGCGCAACGACATCTGAAGGGCATCGACACAGCCATGGGTGACGATCACCTCACTGGGATCGACCAGCACGCCCGCATCGCGCATGCGGATCGCAATTTGCCGACGCAACGGCTCGAAGCCTGGGCTGAACATGTAGCTGAAAGCTCGCGGGCTGTGAAAGCGCGTGACCTTGGCGATCTGCTGATGCAAGGCGCGCACCGGCAGGTAGTCGACATGGGGAACGGCGGCACCGAACGCGAACACGCCATCACGACGCGCCTCGGTCAAAACCTGCTGGATGATGCTCGCGCGGGTGACCAGGCCGGGGCGCTCGACCCTGGCAATGTCAGGCGTCTGCGCAGTCAACGCCGGGGTCTGGTGCACGTAGTAGCCCGACTGCGGCCGAGCGCGGATCAGCCCTTGGTCTTCGAGATTGGCATAGGCCTGCAGCACCGTGGCATGGCTGACGTTGAGCTGGGCGCTCATCTTGCGCACGGACGGCACGCGCTCGCCTGGCTGGTAGACACCACGGCGGATGTCATCGGCCAGTTGCTGGGCGATACGCTGATACAGCAGCAGGTTGGTCATGGCGATATCTCGACGCGCGGACGGGCTCATTGTTCTTGTACGACTCACTTACGGTAGAGGATACCGTAACAGTTGCAAAGTGTACTGGGACAGATTGCACAATAGTCGACATTACAGTGGCGTGGCCGCTATCGAAAGGGTTAGCCAGCGCGCCTCTTCGCCAGCCACGAAGAGGCGCCAGCGGTCAGCGTGCCGGGGCCAGCCTTCCTTTGTCATCGGAGAAGACGATTTCCACCCGGCGGTTCTGCGCCCTGCCCCGCTCCGAGGCATTGGCCTCGATCGGGTACTGGTCGCCATACCCTTCAACCTGCAGACGCTTTTCGTCGACACCCAGGTCGACCAGCATGTCGGCCACGGCCTGCGCCCGGTCGCGCGACAGCTTGAGGTTATCTTCCGGCGCGCCGGTGTTGTCGGCGTAGCCCTCGATCCGCACCACCCGGCGCGGGTTGAGCTGAAGGAACTGGACCAATTTGAGCACCGTGCGGCTGGCCGAATTCTTGAGGTCCGCACGACCGGTATCGAACAGGACATCGCCCAGGGTCATCACCAGCCCGCGATCGGCCTGCTGCGAGGCCAGCGCGGCGATCTGCGCTTCGACCCATTCACCCTGCTGCTGTACGCTGGCCAGCTTGGCCTCGCGCAAGGCCAGCTGCAGGCGCTGGCGCTCAAGGTCGAGCTTGGCCAAACGCTCCTGGTTCAGCGCCAACTTCGCGTGCTCACCGGCGATTTCGCTGTAACGCTGGCTCAGATACGCATAGTGGCGCACGTCGCTGCCGGTGCCTATGTAGCTGGACAGGCGCTCGGCGCGGGCCAGCGATTCACCGGCCCGGATCACATCACGTGGTGCGCTGCGCAGTACAGCGGAGTCATCCTTGACCTTCTGAAAAGCCACGGAGGCATCGTCCAGCGCCGCCGCACTGCGCTGACTGGCGCACCCCTGCAGGCCGCCAGCCAGTGCCAGCACTGCCAGCGCCGCCATCGGTTTGAAGCACTTCATGGCTGCATCTCCAGTTGCTTGCGCAAGCGCTTGACCCGCGACTGCAATACGTCGAGCTGCTCCTCACTCTTCTGGTTAAGTACCCGCGCCTCGGCCAGACGGGCATCGAGCTCGGCCTGCTCGGCACGCATGCGGGCGTCGCGGTAGTCTTCGGTCAGCATGTCGCTCTTGGCGCGGGCGAGCTTGTCTTCGGCAAGCTTCAACTCCTCGACCTGGTCGGTGGCGCCGACCGCCCTCGCCTGTTCCAGCGCCTGCTCGGAAATACGCATCTGTTCATTGGGCGCCGGGTCGTTGGCGCAGCCGGCCAGGCCGAGCATGGCCACGGCAAGGATCAGTGATTGGGTTCTCACGCACTCTTCCTACTGTTTGGGGGCGTCCGCCTGCACATCCATCTGCGCTTTCCAGCGCTCGACATTACGTTGCAGCACGGCTTCAGACGCACCGGAGATCGGCAATTCTGTCAGCTTTTTTGCCAGTTGCCCACGCAACCAGGTGTCATTGCATGCCGAGTTGTGCGACACAGCCAAGAACAGCCCGGGCCGGTCGACCGGCAGGCCGCGGGCGATCAGGTCATTGCTCATGCCCAGGCTTTGGGTCATGGCCATGCCCGAGTAGCGCCCAGCCAGTACGTAATCCACCTGGCCCAGCACCAGCTTCTGGAAGGCCTGGGTCAGGTTCTGCGCCGGCACCAGGTTCAACTGCGCCTTGGCGAAGGCGCTGAAAGCCGGGGTCAGGCGGGCACGCTCCGACAGGCTACCCTGGTACCTGGCCAGATCCGCCGGGCCGTTGAATTCCACTTCAGCATCATGGCGCGTCCAGACCAGGTATTCATTGAGCTGCAAGGGCGGATGGATGTAGTCCAGGGCGGTCAACTGCTCCACCTGCAGGGGGGTGTCGAGCAACACATCCATGCGCCCGCTGCGCACCTCTTCCAGCGCCTGGTCGCGCCTGCCAGCATTGAGGACCTCCACTTTCAACCCCAACTCCCCGGCCACCTGGCGCAACAGATCGACATTGGCGCCGACCAGGTGTTTCGGGTCCTTCGGGTCTTGCCAGGAGTAAGGGGGCGCATCCGGGCTGCCGGTCGCCACCAGCCGCTCACACTTGCCAGCCGCCATCGCCAGCGGTGAAAGCATCGCCATCGTGCACACCAGCACCTTGCCTGCTTCACGCAACGCCATCCTTCACTCCTTGCCCGCATAAAAAAACCCGGCCCTCGTGAAAGGGCCGGGCTTCTTTATAAGTGAAGCAGGCGGATCAGACCAGCTTTTCCAGCTCCGGAACCGCTTCGAACAGGTCAGCGACCAGGCCGTAGTCGGCCACCTGGAAGATCGGCGCCTCTTCGTCCTTGTTGATCGCAACGATCACTTTGGAGTCTTTCATGCCGGCCAGGTGCTGGATCGCGCCGGAAATACCGACGGCGATGTACAGCTGCGGTGCAACGATCTTGCCGGTCTGACCGACCTGCATGTCGTTGGGCACGAAGCCTGCGTCGACCGCAGCGCGCGAGGCACCCACGGCAGCGCCAAGCTTGTCGGCCAAGCTGTACAGGTGCTTGAAGTTGTCACCGTTACCCATGCCACGGCCGCCGGAAACGACGATCTTGGCAGCGGTCAGCTCTGGGCGGTCGGACTTGGCCAGCTCTTCGCCGACAAAGGCGGAAATACCCGCATCGTGCGCGGCGCCTACAGCTTCAACAGTTGCAGAGCCACCTTCGGCGGCCACAGCGTCGAAGCCGGTGGTACGCACGGTGATCACTTTCACAGCAGCGCTCGATTGCACAGTGGCAATGGCGTTACCGGCATAGATCGGGCGCTTGAAGGTGTCGGCCGATTCAACGGAAATGATCTCGGAGATCTGGTCGACGTCCAGCAGCGCGGCAACGCGCGGCAGGATGTTCTTACCGTTGGTGGTGGCCGGGGCCAGCACGTGGCTGTAGCCGTTGGCCCCGCCTTGTTCAACAAGAGCAACGATCAGCGGCGCGACGTTTTCTGGCAAGACGTGGGCATAGGCTGCGTTGTCAGCAACCAGCACCTTGCCAACACCCGCGATCTTGGCAGCGGATTCAGCGATACCACCGACGTTCTGGCCTGCGACCAGCACGTGCACATCACCACCGATCTTGGCGGCTGCGGCGACAGTGTTCAGGGTGGACGGGGCTACGGCACCGTTCTCGTATTCAGCGACAACCAGGATAGTCATTTAGATTACCTTCGCTTCGTTCTTCAGCTTCTCGACCAGTTCGGCCACCGACTTGACCTTGATACCCGCGCTGCGGGCAGCAGGCGCTTCGACTTTCAGGGTCTTGTTGGTGGAGGCGAGCGATACGCCCAGCGCGTCTGGAGTCAGGGTCTCCAGTGGCTTCTTCTTGGCCTTCATGATGTTCGGCAGCGACGCGTAGCGCGGCTCGTTCAGGCGCAGGTCGGTGGTGACGATCGCTGGCAAGTTCAGCGCTACGGTCTGCAGGCCGCCATCGATTTCACGGGTGACGTTCAGCTTGTCGCCAGCCACTTCAACCTTGGAGGCGAAGGTACCTTGGGCGTAGCCGGTCAGCGCGGCCAGCATCTGGCCGGTCTGGTTGTTGTCACTGTCGATGGCCTGCTTGCCGAGGATCACCAGCTGCGGCTGCTCTTTGTCGACAACGGCTTTGAGCGCCTTGGCCACGGCCAGGGAATTCAGTTCGTCGGCAGCTTCGACCAGGATGGCACGATCGGCGCCCAGGGCCAGGGCAGTACGCAACTGCTCCTGAGCGGTGGTCGGGCCGACGGAGACGACGACGATCTCGCTTGCCACGCCCTTCTCTTTCAGGCGCACAGCTTCTTCCACGGCGATTTCGCAGAAGGGGTTCATGGACATCTTGACGTTTGCAAGGTCGACGCCGGAGTTGTCCGCTTTGACGCGAACCTTGACGTTGTAGTCGACCACTCGTTTGACAGCTACAAGAACCTTCATGGATTCCTCGTTACTCTCCGGTGAATAGATAGTCGCCTGGGGCTAAGCCCGGCGATGCGCGTGGGTACAAGGGCACCTCTGAAAACGATACGCGCGGTGCAATCTTCACGGTGACCAATCAGTCCAGTTGAGACTCTTGCGGCAAATACCCGCGGGTCATTTCCTGTGGTGGCGTGTAAACTCCACTACAAACCGTGTTTTGGCCCGAAAGCCTTACCCCACACCTGGTTTTTAGAGGTGTACCTGCGCCCGGCGTTAAGCCTACGGCGAACGTAAAACCGCTCGTATCTTGACCGCAACACCCAATCCGGTCAATACGGCAAATCGGTCACCCTCCAGCCGCGCTCCTTTGATTTTACTGGCCTGCGGCAAATTCAAACAAACGTTTGTATTGGACCCGTCAAGTGGTGTAGATATAATGCGCGGCCAAGACAAAACGGTGTAGTTCATCCTCTGTGACGCTACAGCTCCGCTCCCGTGAAGCGCGGCGCGCATGATCACCCCACACCCATAAGACAAAGCAACAGCACCAGCCTTGATGAGTAGGAGAGAACCAGTGGAACGCGAATACATGGAATTCGACGTGGTCATCGTCGGCGCTGGCCCGGCGGGCCTGTCAGCCGCCTGCCGCCTGAAGCAGAAGGCCGCCGAAGCCGGTAGCGAGATCAGCGTCTGCGTGGTCGAGAAAGGCTCCGAAGTCGGCGCCCACATCCTCTCCGGCGCGGTGTTCGAACCCCGCGCCCTGAACGAACTGTTCCCCGACTGGAAGGACCTCGGCGCGCCGCTGAACACCGAAGTGAAGCGTGACGACATCTATGTGCTCAAGGATGCCGGCAACTCGACCAAGGTCCCTGACCTGTTCGTGCCCAAGACCATGCACAACCAGGGCAACTACATCATCTCGCTGGGCAACCTGTGCCGCTGGCTGGCCCAGCAGGCCGAAAACCTGGGCGTGGAGATCTACCCCGGCTTCGCCGCCCAGGAAGCGCTGTTCGATGAAAACGGCGTGGTCCGCGGCATCGTCACCGGCGACCTCGGTGTCGACCGTGAGGGCAATCCGAAGGACGGCCTGTACACCCCAGGCATGGAACTGCGTGCCAAGTACACCTTGTTCGCCGAAGGTTGCCGTGGCCATATCGGCAAGCAGCTGATCAAGCGTTTCAACCTCGACAGCGAGGCCGACGTTCAGCACTACGGCATCGGCCTGAAGGAAATCTGGGAAATCGACCCGGCCAAGCACGAACAAGGCCTGGTGGTGCACACCGCCGGCTGGCCGCTCGACGTGATGAGCGCTGAAAACACCGGCGGCTCGTTCCTCTATCACCTGGAAAACAACCAGGTGGTGGTCGGCCTGATCGTCGACCTGTCCTACAGCAACGCTTACCTGTCGCCTTTCGACGAATTCCAGCGCCTCAAGCACCACCCGGTGATGAAGCAGTACCTCGAAGGCGGCAAGCGCATCAGCTACGGCGCCCGCGCCATCTGCAAAGGCGGCCTGAACTCGCTGCCGAAGATGGTGTTCAACGGCGGCGCGCTGATCGGTTGCGACCTGGGCACCCTGAACTTCGCCAAGATCAAGGGCAGCCACACCGCCATGAAATCCGGCATGCTCGCCGCCGAGGCAGTGGCTGACGCACTGGCTGCCGGCCGCGAGGGCGGCGACCTGCTCGACGGCTACGTCAGCGCGTTCAAGGCCAGCTGGCTGTACGAAGAACTGTTCGCCAGCCGCAACTTCGGCCCTGCCCTGCACAAGTTCGGCCCGCTGCTCGGTGGTGCGTTCAACTATGTCGACCAGAACTGGTTCGGTGGCAAGCTGCCTTTCACCCTGCATGACACCAAGCCGGACTACGCCTGCCTCAAGCTTGCGGCCCATTCGAAAAAGATCGACTACCCCAAACCCGACGGCAAGCTCAGCTTCGACAAGCTCAGCTCGGTATTCCTCTCCAGCACCAACCACGAAGAGGAGCAACCCTGCCACCTGAAGCTGACCGACCCGAGCATTCCGATCGCCAGCAACCTGCCGCTGTACGACGAACCCGCTCAGCGTTACTGCCCGGCAGGCGTGTACGAAGTGGTCAGCCAGGAAGACGGCAGCAAGCGCTTCCAGATCAACGCGCAGAACTGCGTGCACTGCAAGACCTGCGACATCAAGGACCCGGCCCAGAACATCACCTGGGTTACCCCTGAAGGCGCCGGTGGGCCGAACTACCCGAACATGTAAGCCCGCCCTTGCAGCAAGCAAAAGCCCCCTGGCCTCACGGCCCGGGGGCTTTTTCGTTCAGGCTAGCAGCGCCCAGCGGGCGTTAGCCGTTCATTTGTCGACGCACATGAGCGGCATGGGCTCGGCCGCGAATGCCAAAGGTTCCCGGCGGCCAAAGTAGAGGGCCGTGAGCAGCCCCACCGCGCCCATGAGCAGGCAAAAGCCAACGCACACCCACGGGCTCCACGGCATCAACGCGATCAACGCCAACGGCGTGGTACTGGCCCACAAGGCGTAGGCCACATTGTAGGTGAAGGAAATACCCGACACCCGGATCTGCGCCGGGAACAGCCCGACCATTACCGACGGCACCACCCCCACCACACCACAGCACAGCCCGGCCAACGCGTAGGCCAGCCACGTCATGCCCCACTGCCCCACCAGGCTCGCATACAAGGCACCGATACCCAGCGGCAGCAGCGCGCTGTAGATCATCAGCGCCCGCCACGCGCCCAGGCGATCGACCAGCAGCCCGGCGAGCACACAACCGATATTGAGAAAGACGATGCCTACGCTGCTCAAGGCGAACGTGTGCGCGGCGGTCATGCCGAAGCGCTGCTGCATGACCGTCGGCGTGATCACCACCAGCACCACCACCGCCGAGGTCAGCACGCAGGTCAGCAGGGCAGCCGGGATCAACGCCCTACGATGCTCGCCCAGCACCCGTCGCAGCGGGAACTTCACCGGCTGCTCCTTGCGCTCGCGCAAGGCCAGAAACACCGGGGTTTCACTCAGCCAACGGCGCAACCACACGCCGATCACCCCAAATACCCCGCCGAGCAGGAACGGGTAACGCCAGGCGTAATCGAGAATTTCCTCGGCGGTAAACACCTGAGCCAACAGTGTCGCAGTCAGTGCCCCCAGCAAATAGCCAAAGGTCAACCCGGCCTGCAGGAAGCCCAGGGCGTAACCCCGCCGCCCTTGCGGTGCGTGTTCGGCAACGAATGTCCAGGCACTGGGCACCTCGCCACCGACCGCAGCCCCCTGCAGTATGCGCAGCGCCAGCAAGACCAGCGGCGCCGCGTAACCGATCTCGGCATAGGTCGGCATCACCCCGATCAGCAGGCACGGCAGCGCCATCATCAGAATGCTCAGGCTGAATACCCGTTTGCGGCCCAGGTGATCGGCGAAGTGCGCCATGACGATGCCGCCCAGCGGCCGCGCCAGGTAGCCGGTGACGAAAATCCCGAAGCTTTGCAGCAGGCGCAACCACTCAGGCATTTCAGGCGGGAAGAACAGCTGGCTGAGGGTCAGGGCGAAGAACACGAAGATGATGAAATCATAGATTTCCAGCGCGCCGCCCAGGGCGGCCAGGCCCAGGGTCCGGTGGTCGCCGCGGCTGAACCGGGGCGGGCGAGCGGTATCGATGGCAGTCATGGCACAGGTCCGCAGATCGGCAAAGGGCAAGAGGATAACAAATACCCGCTGCCTTGCCCTGCCCGCTGCGGCTATCGGCTGAAGACCGTGTGGGCGAAGTTCCTGCGCGGGTAGGCCGGCGGGCCACTGCTGGAAAGGCCGGACGGCAAGGCCAGCTTGCCGATCACCACCGGCGCATCGATCAGCGCCATGAAGGACTCAAGGGCCTCGTTGTCCGGCACCTGCGGCAGGCTCACACTCACCGCTTGGCGCTCGCTCGGCGGCACACTAGGGACCTTCAGGTGCCGCGAGTGGTACAGCAAGGCATGCTGAATCTGCGTGCTCACCCGGCAGAAGCGCGCCAGGTCGACACCCGCATGGCTGGCCAGCTCGAAATTGCCCAGCAGCAGGTTGAACGGCTCCAGCGCGCACTGTACCAGGCGCTGCAGTTCGTCGAAGGAGCCCACCGGGGCAATCCGGTAATAGCCCAGGCCATTGAGCAGCCTTTCCAGCTGCAGGCGCTGGGACGGGTGCTCGTCGGCGATCAGGATGCGCAGGGTCTTGTTGGTCATTGTCGGACCTGGGCAGTCAGGTGAATAGGGACACGCTCCCTGACCAAACAGCGCCAGTGACAGGCAACCACCAGGGCGGCGCCTGGCGGGGTCAATTTAGATAGTTGTCTTGAAACAGTTAGAAATCAAGTTGCCAGCACACAGAATTTTCACCGGTGCACTACCTTTTTTTCAGGATTCCCACTGGCGCATGCGCACCCGGCAATGCTTCATGGCGTTGACGATGTGCTTTTCCACCAGGCTGCGCGAGATGCCCAGGTGCTCGGCAATCTGCTGATGCGACAGGCCTTCGAGCTTGCGCAACAGGAAGCTGTCACGGCAGGGCTGGCTCAATTCATCGAGTGCCTTCTGCATCAGCGCCAGGCGCTGGTCCAACTGCATGGTCTGGGTAGGCGCCGGGCTGTGCCAGCGTTCGTCCAGGTCCAGCACTTCCAGCGGTTCGGACTGGCGCAGCAGGTGGCGGCGATGACGGTCGATCACCAGGTTCAACGCCGTGCGGTAAAGGAACGCGCGCGGATGCTCGATCTGCTGCGTACCGGTGCGTTCGAGCACCCGCAGATAGGCATCGTGAGCCACATCTTCAGCCGCCTGGCGGCTGCCCAGGCGCGCAGAGAGGAAGCTCACCAATTCGCGATAGTAGTGTTCCACGACGGCACCTGGTGTACGTCCTGACAGGCTCGGACAGGGTCATGTGATATCAGCGTGGGATCTTACAAATTATAATGATTCTCAGCAACTGTCCTTCCCCCTGCGCCAGCGCAGCTAAATCCGCCCCGCGCGCCTTCGTTTAACTGGCACCTCCGTGCGCACCTTGATCTGGCTGCGTGTGGCCACCCATTGGCTGGAAGTCCGCATGAGTCGCATACCCAAAACCCGCCGCCACCTCTTGGCGGGCAGCCTCGGCCTGCTGGCCGTTGGCAGCCTGCTGGCCTGGAAGGCGCTTCCCTTGGGCGCCCTGCCCGTGAGTACCGTCGCGGTCACCCGCGCCGACATCGAAAGCAGCGTCACCGCCCTGGGTACGCTGCAGCCGCGAAGGTATGTGGATGTCGGCGCCCAAGCCTCCGGGCAGATCCGCAAGCTGCACGTAGAGGCTGGCGATCAGGTGCACACGGGGCAGCTGCTGGTAGAGATCGACCCCTCTACCCAGCAAGCCAGGCTGGACGCCGGACGTTTTTCGATCGACAACCTCAAGGCGCAACTGGCCGAGCAGCGCGCACAGTACCAGCTGGCCACCCAGCAGTACCGGCGCCAGCGCGAACTGGCTGGCGCCGGCGCCACACGCGAGCAAGACCTGCAGGCAGCCGACGCCCAGCTCAAGGTCACCCAGGCCCGCATCGACATGATCCAGGCGCAGATCCGCCAGGCCCAGGCCAACCTGCGCAGCGATGAGGCGGAGCTTGGCTATACACGTATCTACGCGCCGATGGACGGCACCGTGGTGGCGGTGGATGCCCGTGAAGGCCAGACCCTCAACGCCCAGCAACAGACGCCGCTGATTCTGCGGATCGCCAAGCTCTCGCCGATGACCGTGTGGGCCCAGGTGTCCGAAGCCGACATTGGCAAGGTCAAGCCTGGAATGAGCGCCTATTTCACCACCCTGGCCGGCGGCAAACGCCGCTGGAACAGCAGCGTGCGGCAGATCCTGCCAATCCCGCCCAAGCCGCTGGCGCATGCCAGCCAGGGCGGCGGCGGCCCTGCCAGTGCCATCGCCGGTACCACAGGCAGCCAGGTGGTGCAGTACACCGTGCTGCTGGACGTCGACAACCCCGACGGGGCGTTGATGGCCGACATGACCACCCAGGTGTTCTTCGTCGCCGGCCAGGCCAGCCAGGTACTCACCGCGCCACTGGCGGCACTGGACGACAGCCAGGCCGATGACCTGCGCATGGCCCAGGTACTGGGCCAGGATGGCAAGGTCGAACAACGCACAGTGCGCATCGGCCTCAGCGACCGGCTGCGCGCGCAAGTGCTCGATGGCCTCAGCGAAGGCGAGCGCCTGGTCATCGGTGCGCCCCTGGCCAGCGGAGGTTGAATGGCCGTTCCCCTGATCGAACTGCGCGACATCCGCAAATCCTACGGTGGCATCGACACCCCCAAGGTCGACGTGCTGCGCGGCATCAGCCTGAGCATCCACCCTGGCGAATTCATCGCCATCGTCGGTGCATCGGGCTCGGGCAAATCGACCCTGATGAACATCCTCGGCTGCCTCGACCGCCCCACCTCGGGCCATTACCTGTTCGCGGGCAAGGACGTGGCCCGGCTGGGCAGTGACGAACTGGCCTGGCTGCGCCGCGAAGCTTTCGGTTTCGTGTTCCAGGGCTACCACCTGATACCTTCAGGCTCAGCCCAGGAAAACGTCGAGATGCCCGCCATCTACGCCGGCACTGCACCCGCCGAACGCCACGCCCGCGCCGCCGCCCTGCTGGAGCGCCTGGGCCTGGCCAGCCGCACCGGCAACCGCCCGCATCAATTGTCCGGCGGCCAGCAGCAACGGGTGTCGATCGCCCGCGCACTGATGAATGGCGGCCATATCATCCTTGCCGACGAGCCGACCGGCGCCCTGGACAGCCGCAGCGGTACCGAGGTCATGGCCCTGCTGGACGAACTGGCCAGCCAGGGCCATGTGATCATCCTGATCACCCACGACCGCGAGGTGGCGGCACGGGCGCGTCGGGTGGTGGAAATCCGCGACGGGCTGATGATCAGCGACTCGGCCGGCGACCAGCCTCCAGACAGTGCGCCGCAAAACCTGCAAGCCGATGACCTGCGCCAGCGCCTGGACCGCGGTACGACCGTGCGTGGTGCGTGGCAAGGCGAACTGCTCGAGGCGCTGCAGGCAGCCTGGCGGGTGATGTGGATCAACCGGTTCCGCACCGCCCTGACCTTGCTTGGCATCGTCATCGGCGTGGCTTCGGTCGTGGTCATGCTGGCCGTGGGCGAAGGCAGCAAACGCCAAGTCATGGCCCAGATGGCCGCGTTCGGCTCCAACATCCTCTACCTCAACGGGCGCCCGCCGACGCTGCGCGAGCCAGGTGGCATCGTCACGCTCGATGACGTCGCCGCCATCGCCGAACTGCCCTTGGTTCGGCGCGTCATGCCGGTCATCGGCGGCGACCTGATGGTGCGCCACGGCAACAACAACCAGAAGTTCTACGTGGGCGGCAACAACGTCGAATTCCCCGCCATCCTCAACTGGCCGGTCGTGCAGGGCAGCTTCTTCAGCGAGGCCGACGAACGCAGTGGCGCTGCCGTGGCGGTCATCGGCCAGAAAGTCCGCGACAAACTGCTGGCCCCCGGCACCGACGCGTTGGGTCAATACCTGCTGATCGGCAACGTGCCGTTCCAGGTCGTTGGTGTGCTCGCCGGCAAGGGCGCAAGTTCGGGTGACCAGAAGAGCGACGAGCGCATCGTGGTGCCTTACTCCGCCGCCTCCATGCGCCTGTTCGGCAGCCACGATCCGGAATACGTGATCATCGCCGCCGCCGATTCGGCCCGGATCGCCGACACCGAAGCAGCGATCCAGCGCCTGATGCGCAAGCGCCATCAAGGCAAGGACGATTTCGAGCTGACCAACGATGCAGCCTTGATCCAGGCCGAAGCGCGCACACAAAACAGCCTTTCGCTGATGCTTGGGGCGATCGCTGCGATCTCGTTGCTGGTCGGCGGCATCGGCGTGATGAACATCATGCTCATGACCGTGCGCGAGCGTACCCGTGAGATCGGTATCCGCATGGCCACCGGCGCGCGCCAGCGCGACATCCTGCGCCAGTTCCTCAGCGAGGCGGTCATGCTGTCGATGGTCGGCGGGCTGAGCGGCATCGTGCTGGCGCTGCTGATCGGCGGCGGGCTGATACTCGCCGACGTCGCCGTGGCCTTCGCCGTGCCCGCCATTCTCGGCGCCTTCAGTTGCGCCGTCATCACCGGCGTGGTGTTCGGCTTCATGCCAGCACGCAAGGCCGCCCGACTCGACCCGGTCAAAGCCCTTACCAGCGAATAATCCATGACATTGCCAAGCCGCATCAGCCTGTTGACCCTGTGCCTGGGCCTCACCGCCTGCACTACCCCCCCTGCGCCCTCAAGCGTCATCAGCGCACCGCAACACTGGCAAGGCAAGGTAGCTGCGCCCGCCATCGCACTACCATCGGGGCACTGGTGGCAGGCGTTCGCCAGCCGTGAGCTGGACCACCTGGTCAAGCGCGCACAACACAACGCCCATGACCTCGCCGCAGCCGCGGCCCGCGTACGCCAGGCCCAGGCCCGCGCCGTGATCGCTGGCGCGCCGCTGTTGCCAGAGGTGCAAGGGGGCCTCGATGGCAGCCGCCAACGCCTGCTGCACGGCGAAGGGTCCGACCAGTTGGACGTCAGTAGCAGCGAGCCCACCTACACAGCCTTCGGCCTGCAACTGACCGCCAGCTACGAGCTCGACTTCTGGGGCGGCCTGCGCGCGGCGCGGGCGAGCGCGCTGCACGGCCTCGACGCCAGCCGCTTCGACCGCCAGACGGTGGAACTGACCTTGGTCAGCGCCGTTGCCGACAGCTACCTGCAAGGCCTGGCCCTGGAAGAACAACTGCGCATCGCCCGCCTTAACCTGCGCAATGCACGGGCGGTGCTGAACCTGGTCGAAACCCGCCAGCGCGCGGGCTCCGCGACCCGCCTGGAACTGGCCCAGCAGCGCAGCCTGGTGGCGGCTGTGGAGCGCCAGGTGCCGCTGCTCGAGCAAAAGCGCCAAGACAGCCGCGTCACCCTCGCCACCTTGCTCGGTGACCCGGTACAGGCCTTGCCGGCCAGCCGCCAGCCGATCACCACCCTACACTGGCCGGCAATCGGCAGCGGCGTTCCCAGCGAGCTGCTGACTCGCCGCCCCGACATCGCCGCTGCCGAAGCACGCCTGGCCGCCGCCAACGCCAATGTGCAGGTGGCCAGGGCGGCCATGCTGCCGAAGCTGACGCTGGGCGCCAACCTTGGCACGGGCGCGAACACCTTTGCCCAGGTGCTCGACAGCTCCTACTACACCCTCACTGCCGGCCTGGTCGCGCCCATCTTCAACAACGGCCGGCTGCGCGCCGCACGCGAGCTGGCCGAAGCCGAGCAGGACGAATTGCTCGAACAGTACCGCAGCAGCATCCTGGCCGGCTTTGCCGACGTGGAAAAAGCCCTCAACGCCATCGAGGGTGTGGAGCGTCAACGGCTGTGGCAGGACGAGGAAGTGGTGCAGGCACGCCAGGCCTTCGCCCTGGCACAACAGCGCTATGAAGCGGGTGCCGAGACCCTGCTGAGCGTACTGGAGACCCAGCGCACGCTTTACCTGGCCCAAGACCAGCAGGCGCAGTTGCGCCTGGCCCGCCTGCAGGGCAGTGTGGCGCTGTACAAGGCACTTGGGGGTGGCTGGCAGCTACCGCACTGAAAAGGCCGCGCACGGCTTGCGGCCGATGTTTTCAGCGCTGCGCCAACTTCAGATTGCGCGCGTACCAGGGGCGTTGCGGGACTTTCGGCCGCAGCTTGGCGAACAGGTCATCGTCGCCAAAGATGATGCGTAACGCCAGCTTCATGGTCTCCGGGTCCATCTCCACACTGCGCCCGGGCCGCAGCCCCGGTACCGTCGAGCAACCGTGGGTGTCTGGCCCCAGCCACGGGTCGGCCACTTCGACCCAGCGCCCAGGCGCAAACCACGGCACACCGTTGACGTCCAGGCGCCTGACCTGCCCCGGGTGCACCCGCTCATGGGCGCGGAACCAATCCTCGATACGGTCGTCGATCCAGCCGTGGAAGTGCCAGAACACCGGGTTTACATGGGATGAAAACGGATCGCCGAGGAAGTCGTTCTCGGCCTGGAACCAGCGTGCGGCAAAATCTTCCGGTTTGCGTGCGAACGGCACCGGCAGGCCACTGGAGGGGTCGCGCGGCACCGAAGCCCAGCGCATGTGCAGCCAGTCGTGCAAACCCAGCTCCATTTCCGAACCGAACTGCCCCAGCGTAAGCGTGCTCAGGTAGTGCGGGTCGGTGTACTTCGACTCCCATACCTGGAAGTTGGCGTGGAACGTATCGGGCGTCTTTATATCGCGCACCCATTGGGTGTACGCGGCATCGCCCGAAGCCAGCCAAGTGGGCGGCAAGGCATTGCCATCATGGTTGTCGAAATAGCGGGCGAAGCCGATGCGGTCGCGCTCAAGCTCAGGTTGCGGCAGTGGAAAACGCTTCCAGGAGGGTAAATCCTGATGGGCCCGGGCCGCACCCAGCATGTGCCGGTGCATGAAGAAGAAATCCACGCCCGAGCCGTTGCGGTCCTTGTGCCGGCCCCGCGCATCGCGCTCATGGCCGCGCGGCCCTGGCTGCCAGCCCAGGCCGCGCAGCGCCGCCTGTTGGTCCTTGTTCAGCTTGTGCCACTTGTCGCGCGAGGCATGCCAGAGCTGGTGGAACAATCGATGCTCCGGCGCGATCAGGCTCGCCAGCAAGGCCGGTGACAAGGGCGCCCGCTCCCGGGCCTCGGGGAACGGGCGCTTGAGCGCAAGAAAGCGGTTGTCCTGCTCGGGCAGGGTCAATGCGCGCCCCAGCGGCAGCATGCGGCCATTGAGGGTCGCCTGGCCGGCGTTGCCGAACCCGCCCCAGGCTTCGTCGAGGACCACCTGGCACTCATAGCTCACCTGCTCCTGCCCCGGCTGCGTCGAAAACAGCCGCCAGCGCAGTGCCCCTGGCTTGTCCCCCAGCAGGTCACCCATCACACGATAGCGCGGCTCTTGCGTACCCCGCAGGCGCTCGGGCGTGTCCAGGTAACCACGCAGGCCACGCCCACTGTGGGCCACGTCCAGCAACAGCTCCAGCTCCCCCTCAGGCAAACCGTGCAGCCCTGCGTCCGCGCCCTGCGCCGTCCAACGCCAGCACCCGCGCAAGGTGTCCCCCAACTGCTGCAGGGGCGCATCGGCAAGTTCGACCACGGCTTCGCCCGGGGTTTCAGGAAACTGCTCGTCGAACTGCTGGCGCTGCACGTGCCGCACGTACAGCGCGGCGGGCACCGCCACGCCTGTCAATGCCACACCGGCGATGAAGCCGCGTCGAGAAATCGTCATTGCACTACCTGAGCATTCATTGCGGCCATGGAACACGGCCCGTCCAAGGCTAGAACGTTGTGCACCACGCAAAATTTACCGCCGCGGGCGGACCGCCCGTGGCGCAGCCAACGATAAATTTGCCCTGCCGTTGTTCGTCCACCTGATACCCAAGCCCTGCCCGCGCAGACCCTGAGCCGGCAGCCGCCCCGATCACCCGCGCAACGAGATGGCAATGACCAAGACCCGTTCCCGCAAAGCCCTGTACATCGGCCTGCCCCTGGCCCTGACCGTTGCCCTGGCGAGTGCCGCTGGCTACTTCTATTGGCAGCACCTGCACGCAGGCTACCCGCTGAAAATCGTGCAACAGGCTGAGCAGCTGCACGAGCACATGCTCTCGTTCGACAGCCATATCACCGTGCCCTTGAGCATGGGCAGCGAGGGGCACGAAGTGGACAAGGATGGCCCTGGCCAGTTCGACCTGGTCAAGGCCAACCGTGGCCGCCTCTCAGGTGCCGCCCTGACCGTATTCGGCTGGCCGGAAATCTGGAACGGCCCGAACGCTCCGCACCGCCCTACCCCCGGTTTCGTCGATGCCGCCCGGCAAGAACAGGAAGGGCGTTACAAGATCATCACCGGCATGGTCCGCGACTTCCCCAACCAGGTCGGTATCGCCTACACCCCTGACGACTTCCGGCGCCTCAACGGCGAAGGCAAGTTCGCCATCTTCATCAGCATGCTCAATGCCTACCCGCTGGGCCACGACCTGTCGCAGCTCGACCTGTGGGCGGCACGTGGCATGCGCATGTTCGGCTTCAGCTACGTCGGCAACAACGACTGGGCCGACTCTTCGCGGCCGCTGCCGTTCTTCAACGACACCGCCGATGCCCTGGGCGGCTTGTCACCGCTGGGCGAGCAGGCAGTGAAACGCTTGAACGACCTGGGCGTGATCATCGATGTGTCACAGATGTCCACCTTGGCACTCGAGGATGTCGCTCGCCTGTCGCGCGCGCCAATCGTGGCTTCGCACTCGGCACCGCGGGCCATGGTGGATATCCCGCGCAACCTCTCCGACAAAGAGATGCAACTGATCAAAGAGAGCGGCGGCGTGATTCAGGTGGTTGGCTTCGGTCAGTACCTCAAGCCCCTGACCCAGCCGGTCGTGGACAAGCTCGATGCCCTGCGTGCGCGCTTCGACTTGCAACCGCTGCAAGGCCTGACCAATGCCTTGATGCCGGGCGACGCGGTGATTGCCATCTGGCCAGAGGCCCGCTTCGGCGAGTATGCAAGCTCGCTGTACGCCATCTTGGAAGACGAACCCAAGGCCACCTTGAAACAGTACGTCGACGCCATCGACTACGCCGTGAAAAAGGTCGGCATCGACCACGTCGGCATCGCCTCGGACTTCAACGATGGTGGCGGCCTGGAGGGCTGGAAGGACGTCAGCGAAATCAGCAACGTCACCGCCGAACTGCTGACCCGCGGCTACAGCGAAACAGACATTGCAAAGCTCTGGGCGGGCAACTTCCTGCGCGCCTGGGAGCAAGTCCAGCGCGCTGCCCACCCTGTCGCCAACCGTTGAGCCGAGCCTGCCTACCATGAGCAACCGCCGTAGCTTCCTGAAACAGGCCGGCCTGCTGGCCGCGAGCCTGCCACTGCTGCCCCAGGCCCTGGCTGGCGCCAGCGCACCACTGAGCGGCCCCGACAAATGGCGCAACCTGCGCACGCTGTTCCCGCTCGACCCACAAGTCGCGCACTTCGCCAACTTCCTGGTGACCGCCCACCCGCGCCCGGTACAGGCAGCGATCGACCGCCACCGTGCCGCGCTGGACCGCAACCCCGCCGCCCTGATGGACTGGGAAAGCCAGTACGAATGGCAGCGCGAGGATGAAGTGCGCGAGTGGGCCGGGCGCTACCTTGAAGTCAAACCGCGCCAGGTGGCCCTGACCGGGAGCACCACCGAAGGCCTGGCGATGATCTATGGCGGCCTGAAGGTCGGCGCCCACCAGGAGATCCTGGTCACCGAGCACGAACATTACTCCACCCACAAGGCGCTGGCCTTCCGCGCCCAGCGCCAGGGCACCCTGACCCGCAAGATCCGCCTGTTCGACGACCCGTGGACAGTCTCCACCGACCAGGTGCTCAGTACCCTGGACAAAGCCATCCAGCCGCATACCCGCGTGCTGGGCATGACCTGGGTGCACTCCGGCAGTGGCGTCAAGCTGCCGGTCGGCGAGATCGGCGCGCTGGTGCGCCAGCACAACCGCAACCGCAGCGAAGCCGAGCGCATCCTCTATGTGGTCGACGGTGTGCACGGCTTCGGCGTGGAGAACGCGCGTTTCGCCGATTTCAACTGCGACTACTTCATCGCCGGCACCCACAAGTGGATGTTCGGCCCGCGCGGCACGGGCATCATCTGCGCGGCCTCCACCGGCATGGAGCACCTCACCCCGACCATGGCTACGTTCTCCCGCGATGAGGACTTCGCCACCATCATGACCCCGGGCGGCTACCACGCCTTCGAGCACCGCTGGGCCGCCAATGAGGCCTTCAAACTGCACCTGGCGCTGGGCAAGGCCGACGTGCAACAGCGCATCCACCAACTCAACAGCCTGCTCAAGGGGCGCCTCGCCGAGCACCCCCAGGTGCAACTGGTGACACCGCGCAGCGAGCGCTACTCGGCCGGTTTCACGTTTTTCCGCATCAAGGACCGCGACCCCGACGCCGTCGCCGCCCACCTCACCGCCAACAAGGTGATGTGCGACGCGGTGTATCGCGATGTCGGCCCGGTGATCCGCCTGGCCCCCAGCCTGCTCAATGACGAGCAGCAGATCGACCGGGCCATGGCCCTGATTACCCAACAACTCTGACAAGGCATCCCCATGACCGCTTCCATGCATCGCCTGACCCTGGCCGGCCTGCTGGCCGCCTGCAGCCTGCCGGCCCTGGCAGCACAAGCCGCCCAACCCCCGGGCACGGTGTTCCGTGACTGCGACACGCTCTGCCCGGAGATGGTGGTGCTGCCCGCCGGCACCTTCAACATGGGCACCCCGCCCGACGAAATGGGGCGCCAGGATGACGAAGGCCCACAGCATGTGGTGACCTTCGCCAAACCCTTCGCCATCAGCCGCTTCCAGGTGACCGCCGAGCAATGGGATGGCTACCTCAAGGCCACGGGCACGCGCATCGCCGACGGCGACGATCGCCCGGGCCGGCGCTGCACTGCCAGCAAGCCGAGTTACAAACAGGGCCCGCAGCAACCGGCAGTGTGCATGAGCTACCACGACGTGCAGGACTACGTGGCCTGGCTGTCGAAAAAGACCGGCAAGCACTACCGCATGGTCAGTGAGGCCCAACGCGAATATGCCGCACGCGGTGGCAGCACCGGCATGTACCCCTTCCCCATCGACCCAGACGCCACCTTGGAAATCAGCCAGCACGCCAACGTCTACGGCCCCAAGGATGGCTACAGCTACAGCTCGCCCGTGGGCAGTTACCCCGCCAACGCCTTTGGCGTGTACGACATGCACGGCAACGTCTATGAATGGGTCGCAGACTGCTACCACAACAGCTACGCAGGCGCCCCGGCCGACGGCAGTGCCTGGGGCCAGGCCAGCCGGGCCAAGGACAGCTGCAAGGTGGTCAGCATCCGCGGCAACGACTGGGGCGAGGCGCCGATCTTCTCCCGCTCGGGCAACCGCAACACCAATTTCCCGGAGCGCCTGGGTGACTGGCTGGGTGTTCGGGTGGTGCGCGACCTCTGAAGGTACGCGGTTAAATTGCCCTGCGGGCCACTCGTCATAACCATGTACTTCTGCCTCTGATCCAGGAATTCAACATGACCTCCAAAACCCGCGGGGCGCTGAGCGAGCTGTTCACCCTGCTCAAACCGTTCTGGCCGATCGTTTCCCTGTCGGTCGTCATGGGCATGGTCGGCGGCCTGAGCGTTACCGCCCTGCTGGCGACCATCAACAGCGGCCTGCACGCCGACGGTGGCCTGAGCAACGGCGTGATCCTCGGCTTCGCCGGGCTTTGTGCGCTGGCACTGGCCAGCTCGATCTGCTCCGACATCGGCACCAACTATGTCGGCCAGCACATCATCGCCAAACTGCGCAAAGCCCTGGGCGAGAAGGTGCTGTCGGCGCCCATCGAGCAGATCGAACGCTTTCGCAGCCACCGCCTGATCCCGGTGCTGACCCATGACGTCGACACCATCAGCGACTTCGCCTTTGCCTTCGCACCCCTGGCGATTTCGCTGACCGTAACCCTGGGCTGCCTGGGTTACCTGGCCACGCTGTCACTGCCGATGTTCCTGATGATGCTCGTGGCAATCGGTATCGGCAGCGTCGTCCAGTACATCGCCCGAGGCCGTGGCATCAAAGGCTTCATGGCCGCCCGCGACGCCGAAGACCGGCTGCAGAAGCACTACCACGCCATCGCCGAAGGCGCCAAGGAGCTGCGCATCCACCGCCCGCGCCGCCAGCGCATGTTCCGCCAGGGCATCCAGGACACCGCCGATGCGATCTGCGCCACCCAGGTACGCTCGATCAACACCTTCGTCATCGCCAAGAGCTTCGGCTCCATGCTGTTCTTCGTGGTCATCGGCCTGGGCCTTACCCTGCAGTTTCTCTGGCCAAGCGCCGACCCCAAAGCCATCAGCGGCTTCGTGTTGGTGTTGCTGTACATGAAAGGCCCGCTGGAACACCTGATCGGCACCTTGCCGGTGGTCAGCCGCGCGCAAATCGCCTTTCGCCGTATCGCGGAGCTTTCCGAGCAGTTTTCTTCGCCTGAACCGCACCTGCTGCTGGAGGACCACGGCAACCCGCCCGTGGTGGTCGACAGCATGGAATTGCGCGAGGTGAGCTATGCCTACCAGGCCAGCCCAGGCGCCCAGCCCTTCCAGGTAGGGCCAGTGAACCTGCGCATCGCCCAGGGCGACATCGTCTTCGTGGTCGGTGAAAACGGCTGTGGCAAGACCACCCTGATCAAGTTGCTGCTGGGCCTGTACCCGCCGCAACAGGGGCAGATCCTGCTCAACGGCCAGGCCATCGACGCACAGGGGCGCGACGACTACCGGCAATTGTTCACCACCGTGTTCGCCGACTACTACCTGTTCGATGATGTGGTGCAGGGCGATACGCACATCCCCGACGACGCCAACCGCTACCTGGAGCGCCTGGAAATCGCCCACAAGGTCAGCGTCAAGGACGGTGCGTTCAGCACCACCGACCTGTCCACCGGCCAGCGCAAGCGCCTGGCGCTGATCAACGCGTGGCTGGAAGAACGCCCGGTGCTGGTGTTCGACGAATGGGCCGCCGACCAGGACCCGACCTTCCGGCGCATCTTCTACACCGAGCTGCTGCCGGACCTCAAGCGCCTGGGCAAGACCATCATTGTCATTTCCCACGATGACCGCTACTTCGACATCGCCGACCAGCGGGTACGGCTGCAGGCCGGCAAAGTCGTCGTCGAACACGCGCCAGCCCTTGTCTGAACCCCACCCGGCGCGCCCCACGCGCGCCGGATGCAGCTGTTTCACCGCCTGCCTAAATCACCCCCCTGCCCCTTCGTCTCTCTCAGTACGCTTAATTCTCCAGTGATGGCGAGACCGAGATGACACCCCAGAACCAATCCACCGATGACGCGCTGCTGGCCCTGCTCTGCGAGCTCGACGACACCGCCGCCCCTGCCGGTATCGTTGCCCACGGCGCCGACCACGCGCCGCTGTCGTTCGCCCAAGAGCAGCTGTGGCTGCTCGATCAGCTCGACCCCGATGCCGCCACCTACAACCAGCCGCGCGCCTTTTTGCTCCAGGGCCCGCTGCAGGCCCAAGACCTGCAACAGGCGCTGGACCGGGTCATCGACCGTCACGACATCCTGCGTACTCGCATCAACGAGGTGCAGGGCCATCCACGCCAGCAGGTCGACCGCGCGGCGCGCTTGAACCTGCGCTGCGTCGACCTGCGCGGGCAACCACCGCAGGTGTTGCACGAGGCGCTGCAGACCGAGGCCGCCACCCCGTTCGACCTCACCCAGGCCCCGCTGCTGCGCGCCTGCCTGTATCAGCTGGGCGCGCAACGCCATGTGCTGGCCCTGACCAGCCACCACATCATCAGTGATGCCTGGTCCAACCCAGTGCTGCTGCGCGACCTCTCCCAGGCCTACGGCAACGTCTGCACCGGCAGTGACTGCCAGTTGCCTCGCCCAGCGGTGCAGTACCTGGACTTCGCCCACTGGCAGCGCGGCGCCTACCAGGCCAGCCCGGCCCACGAGCGCGCCGCCAGCTACTGGCGCCAATACCTGCAAGGCGGCCTGCAACGGCTGGAACTGCCCACCGATCACCCGCGCGACAGCCGTCCCGCCACGGCCGCCGGGACCTGCACCCTGGCCTTGCCCGCCGCGCTGTTCAGCCAACTGCAGACCGCCTGCCGGGCCCATGGCCTGACGCCATTCATGGTGCTGCTGGCCGCCTGGCAGCTGGTACTCGGCCGCCATGCCCGGCAGGACGACTTCATCGTTGGTGTGCCCAATGCCGGGCGCAACCAGGAACAGGTGCAGGACCTGATCGGCTTTTTCGTCAACAGCCAGATCCACCGGGCGCGCCTGGACCCGCGCCAGTCCGTGGCCAGCCTGCTCGAGCAGGTGCGCAAGCACGCCCTGGCATGCCTGGAGCATGCCGACTACCCGCTGGAGCAAGCGCTTGCTGAACAACGGCAAGGCAGCAACGGCGTGCTGTTCCACTGCCTGTTCAATTGGACCAGCGACAATGCCGAGCAGCCCGCGGCCGGTTTCGCAGGGTTGCACATCGAGCCGATGCCCAGCGCCCCCACTGCCGCCAAGTTCGACCTCAGCCTCAACGTTCATGCCGGTCGCGAGCGGCTGGGCATCAGCCTCGACTACGATGCCACGCTGTTCGAGGCGGCCACCGCTGAGCGGCTGGGCGAGGACTGGCTGGCCATCCTCCAGGCCATGCTCGACCACCCCCAGTGCGCCATCGGTGAGCTTCATGCGCAGCCTGCCGTGCAGCGTGAACAGTGGTTGGCCGCGGCCCAGGGCCCCGCAGGCGATGCCCTCGACGGCCTGGCCGTGCACCAGCAGTTCGCGCGCCTGGCGCAGCGCCACGGCGAGGCCATTGCACTGGTGGCCGGCGACACGCGGCTAAGCTACCGCGCCCTCGACAACGCTGCCGAGCGCCTCGCCCGGCGCCTGCACACCGCCGGCATCGGCCCAGGCGAGCGTGTCGCGGTGGCCCTGGAACGCGGCGCGCCGCTGATCGTCGCCCTGCTGGCCACCCTCAAGGCCGGTGCGGCGTACGTCCCGCTGGACCCCCAGTTCCCCGCCGAACGCCTGGCCTACATGCTTGAAGACTGCGGCGCCCCCCTGCTGCTGAGCCAGGCCTCGGTGCTGGCTGCCCTGCCAACGCCGCGCCAGCAGGTACTGCTGCTCGATGACTTCGACCTGCACGCCGCGCACCAGCCCGAACCGCCCCTGCCCCTGGACTGCCCGCCGCAGCAACTGGCGTATGTGCTCTATACCTCCGGCTCGACTGGCAACCCCAAGGGCGTGATGGTGCCCCATGGCGCACTGTCCAACTTCGTCGCAGCCATGGCCAAGGCGCCCGGCATGCAACCGGGGCAGCGCCTGCTGAGCATCACCACCTGCTCCTTCGACATTTTCGGCCTGGAGCTGTACCTGCCGCTGTGCACCGGGGCATGCATGGTGCTGGCCGACAAGCACACCGTGCAGGACCCGGCGGCAATTCTCGACCTGCTGATCAGCGAACGCATCGACGTGCTGCAGGCCACCCCATCGACCTGGCGCATGCTGCTCGACAATGACCCCGAGCAACGCCTGCCCGCCCTGACCGCACTGTGCGGCGGCGAGGCGCTCGGCGATGACCTGGCGGCAAGGCTGCTGGCCCGTTGCGCCGCACTGTGGAACCTGTACGGCCCGACCGAAACCACCATCTGGTCGGCGCGCCACGCACTGGCCCGCAGCAGTGCCCGCCCCGAACTGGGCCAGCCGATCGAGCGCACCGGCCTGTTACTGCTCGACGGCAACCTGCTGCCCAGCCCGCAGGGCGTACCGGCCGACCTGTACATCGGCGGCGACGGCCTGGCCCAGGGTTACCACCAGCGCCCCGGCCTGACCGCCGAACGCTTCGTGCCGCACCCCTACGGCAAGCCCGGCGAGCGCCTGTACCGCACCGGCGACCTGGCGCGCCGCCACGCCAGCGGGAGCCTGGACTTCCTTGGCCGGGTCGATCATCAGGTGAAGATCCGCGGCTTTCGCATCGAGCTGGGCGAGATCGAATCGGCCCTGCTCACCCTGGACGCGGTACGTGAAGCCGCAGTGGTCGCCCGCGACGGCGTCGATGGCGCGCAGCTGGTCGGCTATGTAGTACCCGCCAGCACGCCCGACGACAGCCAGGCATTCATCGAACACTGCCTGGCACCGCTGCGTGAGCAACTGCCGGGCTACATGCTGCCAGCACGCCTGCACCTCTTGCAGGCCATGCCCCTGACCCCCAACGGCAAGCTCGACCGCAAGGCCCTGCCGGTGGTCGACGACAGCCCGGCACAGGCTCGCTACCAGGCGCCGGCGAGTGACCTGCAACGCCAGGTTGCGGCTACCTGGGCCGAGCTGTTGAAGGCCGAACGGGTCGGGCTGGGGGATGATTTCTTCGCCCTGGGCGGGCATTCGTTGCTGGTGGCGCGGGCGGTCTCGCGCCTGCGCCACGAGCTGGCGCTGAACTTCCCCCTGCGCCTGCTGTTCGACCAGCCGCGCCTGGGCGACTTCTGCCAGGCCCTGGCGCAGCTGCAAACGGCCACCCCGCTGGCCATGCCGGTACGAACCGCGCGCGACCAACTGCCGCTGTCTTACGCCCAGGAGCGCCAGTGGCTGCTGTGGAAGCTGGCCCCAGACAGCAGCGCCTACCACATTCCCAGCGTACTGCGCCTGCGCGGCCCGCTGGATGTCACCGCCCTGAACCGAGCCTTCGACCAACTGATCGCCCGCCATGAAGCGCTGCGTACCTGCTTCACCCTCGAAGGTGAGCAGCCGCGCCAGCACATCCTGGCCCCCTGGTCGCTGAACGTGCAGGGCGTGCCGCTTGAAGAAAGCCAGTGCCAGGCCTTCATCACAGGCCTGCTCCGCCAGCCCTTCGACCTGGCCAGCGGCCCGCTGCTGCGCGTAGGCCTGGCACGCCTGGCGGCCGAGGAACACGTGCTGGTGCTGGTGCAGCACCACATCGTCTCCGATGCCTGGTCGATGCAGGTGATGGTCCGCGAGCTGTGCGCGCTCTATCAAGGCCAGGCCTTGCCCGCACTGGCACTGCAATATGCCGACTTCGCGGCCTGGCAGCGTCGCTGGCTGGATGACGGCGAACGCGAGCGCCAGCTGGCCTACTGGCGCACACGCCTGGCCGGCGAGCAACCGGTGCTCGAACTGCCCTGCGATCACCCCCGCCGCGACGATGCCAAGCGCCCGGCGGCACGCTTGCATCTGGCATTGCCCACGGCACTGGGCGAAACCGTGCAACGTTTCGCCAGCGCACACCAGGCGACAGTGCCGATGGTGCTGCTGGCGGCCTGGCAGGCCCTGTTGCACCGCTATAGCGGCCAGCCGGACATCCGCATCGGCGTACCGGTGGCCAACCGCAACCGCCTGGAAACCGAGCAATTGATCGGCTTCTTCGTCAACACGCTGGTGATGCGCGCCGAGTGCACGGCCGACCTGTCGTTTGCCGGGCTGCTGGCGCAGACCCGCCAGGCAATGGTCGAAGCCCAGGACCACCAGGACCTGCCCTACGAGCAACTGCTCGAAGCCCTGCTGCCCCAGCGCGGCCCACGCCAGGGCTTGTTCCAGGTGCTGTACAACCACCACCAGGCAGCCGACGCCACGCCACTGGGTGCGCTGCGCCTGGAGGCAGTGGACAGCCAACCCCAGGAGGCCCAGTTCGACCTGGCGCTAAGCACGGCCCAGGGTGAACAAGGCCTCAGCGCCAGTTTTACCTACGACCGTACGCTGTTCGACGCTACGACCCTGCAACGCCTGGCCAGGCACTGGCTGAACCTGCTCGAACAGGCCATCGCCCAGCCAGGGCTGCCGCTCGCCCGGCTGGCCCTGATGGACCCGGCCGAACGCCTGCAGGTCCAAGAGGCCTGGAACGGCGCCCCGGTCGCCCACCCACAAACGCAAGCACTGGCTGCACGTATCGAATCCCAGGCACAACGCCAGCCGCAGGCCGTTGCCTTGCGCTATCAGGGCCAGGCCTTGAGCTACGGCGAGCTCAACCAGCGCGCCAACCGCCTGGCACACCGCCTGATCGCGGCGGGCGTGGGCGCCGATGTGCCGGTGGGCCTGGCCGCCGAGCGCGGCTTCGCGCTGATCGTCGGCATGCTGGCCATCCTCAAGGCCGGCGGCGCCTACGTGCCGCTCGACCCCGCGCACCCGGCAGAGCGCCTGGCTTTCGTGGTCCGCGACAGCGGCATCAAGGTGCTGCTCGAGCAACCCGGCCTGCTCGCCGAACTGCCCGCGCACGCCGGGCTGCTGCGCCTGGACCTGGAGGCCAGCTACGACGACCAGCCGGTGCACAACCCCGCACCGCGCAGCAGCGTCGACAACCTCGCCTACATCATCTACACCTCCGGCTCCACCGGTCTGCCCAAAGGCACGCTGCTCAGCCAGCGCAATGTCCTGAGGCTGTTCAGCGCCTGCGATCGCTGGTTCCGCTTCGACCACAATGACGTCTGGACCTTGTTCCACTCCTTTGCTTTCGACTTTTCGGTGTGGGAGATCTTTGGTGCGCTGCTGCATGGAGGCCGCCTGGTGATCGTGCCGCACGCCTTGAGCCGCGACCCGCAGGGTTTCCTGCAACTGCTGGTGGACGAGCGTGTGAGCGTACTCAACCAGACGCCATCGGCATTCAAACCCCTGACCCAGGCCGCGTGCAGCGCCGCCTCGGCAGACCTTGCCCTGCGTCATGTGATCTTCGGTGGCGAAGCGCTCGACGTGGCGGCACTGCGCCCCTGGTTCGAGCGCTTCGGCGCACAGCGGCCACAACTGGTGAACATGTACGGCATCACCGAAACCACGGTGCACGTCACCTATCGACCAATTGGCCTGGATGATGTGAACCGCACGCTGAGCCCGATCGGCGAACTGATCGACGACCTCAGCGGCTACCTGCTCGACGGCGAGCTCGAACCGGTTCCGGCGGGCTGCATCGGCGAGCTGTACATCGGCCAGGCGGGCCTTGCCCGAGGCTACCTCAACCGCGCCGGGCTGAGCGCTACGCGCTTCATCGCCAACCCGTTCTCCTCCCAGCCCGGCAGCCGCCTATACCGCACCGGCGACCTGGCGCGCCGCCGCAGCGACGGCACCCTCGAATACATCGGGCGCATCGACCAACAGGTGAAGGTGCGCGGCTTCCGTATCGAACTGGGCGAAGTCGAGGCCAGCCTGCTGGCGCAGCCGGCGGTGGCCCAGGCGGTGGTGATCGCCGACCAGGGGCCCGCCGGCACCCGCCTGCTCGCCTACCTGGTGGCGCATCACGGCCAGGGCGGCGACACCGCCACCCTGCGCGCCGCGCTCAAGGCGCAGCTACCCGACTACATGGTTCCGGCCCATTGCATGTGGCTCGAACAGCTGCCCCTGACCGTCAACGGCAAGCTCGACCGCAGCGCCCTGCCGGCACCGGCCGACAGCCCTACCCAACGCCCCTTCCGCGCGCCCCACACAGCGTTGCAAGTGCAACTGGCAGGCATCTGGCAACAGGTGCTCGGTGTACAGGCGGTGGGCCTGGACGACGACTTCTTCGAGCTGGGCGGCCATTCGCTGCTGGTGATCAACGTCGTCTCGCGCATCCAGCTGGAGCTGGGCCGCGAGCTGACCCCACAGGCCCTGTTCCAGCACCCGACCCTTCAAGCCCTGGCGCTGCACCTGGACACCACTACAACCGCGGTCGATGAAAACAAGCTCGACACCCTCGAAGCCTGGCTCGACGAAATGGAGGAACACTGATGGACAGCACTGCCGCTTCGAGAATCGCCAAGCGCTTTGTCCTGCTGCCGCTGGAAAAGCGCCGGCAGTACCTGATGAAGATGCGCGAGGAAGGCCTGTCGATGGCCAGCCTGCCGATCCCTCAGGTACGTGAAGCGTTCGACCGCCTGCCGTTGTCGTTCGCCCAGCAACGCCAATGGTTCCTCTGGCAGTTCGACCGCCAGGCCAGCGCCTATCACATCCCCTGCGCCCTGCGCCTGCGAGGGGCACTGAACGTGGCGGCGCTGCAGGCCAGCCTCGAGGCGCTGGTGCATCGCCATGACAGCCTGCGCACGCGTTTCGTCGAAGACGAGCACGGCGTGGCGCAGCAGGTGGACGCCACCGTCGCCGTCGCCCTGACGCTGACCACGCTCGATGAGCAGGCCCTGCAGGCGCATATCCAGGCGCGGGTACGTGAACCGTTCGACCTGGCCTGCGGCCCCTTGTTGCGTGCCGAGTTGCTGCAACTGGGCAGCGATGACCATGTGCTGCTGCTGGTGCAGCACCACATCATCAGCGACGGGCGCTCGATGCAGGTGATGGTCAAGGAGCTGACCCACTGCTATGCGCGCTTCAGCCAGGGCCTGGCCAGCCAGTTGCCCGAACCGCAGCTGCAGTACGCCGACTACGCCATCTGGCAACGCCACTGGATGGAAGCCGGCGAGCAGGAACGCCAGCTCGACTACTGGCGCCAGCGCCTGGGCAGCGAAGTGCCCGTGCTGGAACTGCCGTTGGACCGGCCACGCCCGAGCGTGCAGCGCTTCGACGGGGCGCGCCTGCCGCTGGCCATCCCACCGGCCCTGGCCCTGGCCGTGCGCCAGCTTGCCCAGGCCCGCCAGGCCACACCGTTCATGGTGCTGCTGGCCGCGTTCATGGCCCTGCTGCACCGCTACACCCGCCAGCAGGACATCCGCGTCGGCGTGCCCAGTGCCAACCGCAACCGGGTCGAGGCAGAAGACCTGATCGGCTTCTTCGTCAACACCCTGGTCATCGATGGCCAGTGCCAGCCGACCCTGTCCTTCGAGCAACTGCTCGACCAGGTCAAGGCCACCACCTTGCAGGCCCAGGCCCACCAGGACCTCCCCTTCGAGCAACTGGTCGAGGCTTTGCAGCCAGCGCGCAACCTCAGCCACAACCCCCTGTTCCAGGTCATGTTCAACCACCAGGTCGGCGCGCCCCAGCCGAACGAATCGGCCCTGGGCCACGGCCTGGCCATCGAGCCGCTGCCACTGACAGGCGAGACCGCGCAACTGGACCTGACCCTCAACACCTTCGAGGACGCCCAGGGCCTGAGTGCGAGCCTGACCTACGCCACCGCCCTGTTCGACCACAGCTCCATCCAACGCCTGGGGGACCACTGGCTGCGCCTGCTGGCGCACGTGGTGCAGGCCCCACAGCAGGCGCTGGGCGAGATCACGCTGCTGGCCGATGACGAACGCCAGCGCTTGCTCACCCAGTGGAACGCCACCACCCACGCCTACCCGGCCACGCCGTCGATCCACGCCCTGGTCGAAGCCCAGGCACGCCGCACGCCCGCTGCCACCGCACTGCTGTTCGGCGACAGCGCGCTGAGCTACGCCCAGCTCAACCGCCAGGCCAACCAGCTGGCGCACGCCCTGATTGCCCAAGGCGTGCGCCAGGACACGCCGGTCGGCATCGCCGCCCAGCGCAGCCTGGAGCTGGTGGTTGGCCTGCTGGCCATCCTCAAGGCCGGCGGCGCCTACGTGCCGCTGGACCCTGAATACCCCGCCGAGCGCCTGAGCTACATGGTCGAAGACAGCGGCATCGGCCTGCTGCTGACCCAGGCGCACCTGCGCGAGCGTCTGCCGCTGCCGCCCGGGCTGCCGGTGCTGCTGCTCGACCAGGCGCCCGCCGCGCAGCCCGAACATGACCCGCAAGTGCCGTGCACGCCCGAGCAACTGGCCTACGTCATCTACACCTCCGGCTCCACCGGCCGCCCGAAAGGCGCAGGTAACAGCCACCGGGCCCTGGCCAACCGCCTGCAGTGGATGCAGGCGGCCTACGGCCTGGATGCCAGCGACACAGTGCTGCAGAAGACGCCCTTCAGCTTCGACGTGTCGGTGTGGGAGTTCTTCTGGCCGTTGATCACCGGCGCCCGCCTGGCCATTGCCGCGCCGGGTGACCACCGCGACCCGGCGCGCCTGGTGCAACTGATCGTCCAGCATCAGGTCACCACCCTGCACTTTGTGCCCTCGATGCTGCAGGCCTTCCTGCTCGACGACCAGGTCAGCCGCTGCAGCAGCCTGCAGCGCATCGTCTGCAGTGGCGAGGCGCTGCCGGTGGAGGCGCAGCAACAGGTGTTCGCCCAGTTGCCCCAGGCCCAACTGTACAACCTGTACGGGCCCACCGAAGCGGCCATCGACGTCACCCACTGGACCTGCCGCGACGAGGGCAAGACCGGCGTGCCGATTGGTCAACCTATCGCCAACCTGGCCTGCTGGATCCTCGATGCCGGCCTGCAGCCGCAACCCGCTGGCGTGATCGGCGAGCTCTACCTGGGCGGAGTGGGCCTGGCCCGCGGGTATCACCAACGCCCGGCGCTGACCGCCGAGCGCTTCGTTGCCTGCCCGTTCCAGCCTGGCGCGCGCATGTACCGCACCGGCGACCTGGCGCGCTACCGCGACGACGGCGTGATCGAGTACTGCGGGCGCATCGACCACCAGGTAAAGATCCGCGGCCTGCGCATCGAACTCGGTGAGATCGAAGCGCGCCTGATGGAACAACCCGCCATCCACGAGGCCGCCGTGCTGGCCGTGGACAACCAACTGGTCGCCTACCTGGTGGCCAGGGCCGGCGAGCCGCTGCCTGAGCGCGAGCAACTGAGCCAGGCACTGCTGGCCCACCTGCCCGACTACATGGTGCCCAACCAGTGGTTGTTCCTGCCGCGCATGCCGCTGAGCCCCAATGGCAAGCTCGACCGCAAGGCCCTGCCCGCCCCGGGGCTGGCTCAGGCCCAGGCCAGCTACAGCGCCGCCGAAGATGAACTGCAGGCACGCCTGGTGCAGGTCTGGCAGCGGGTGCTCAAGCGCGAGCACGTGGGCATCGATGACAACTTCTTCGAGCTGGGCGGCGACTCGATCGTGTCCATTCAGCTGGTGAGCCAGGCACGACGCGACGGCCTGCACTTCACCCCCAAAGACCTGTTCAGCCACCAGACCGTGCGCACCCTGGCGCAAGTCACCCAGAGCCAGGCCGAACCGGCCGAGGCCGCGTACCGGCCTGCCAGCGGTCCCAGCCTGCTACTGCCGATGCAGCAGCAGTTCTTCGCCCAGGCCGTGCCGCAGGCGCAGCGCTGGAACCAGTCGGTGATGCTCATGGCCAACCAGGCGCTGGCCCCGGCCCACGTGCGCCAGGCGCTCGCCGCGCTGCTGGAGACCCACGATGCCTTGCGCCTGCGCTTCAGCCAAGTGCAAGGCCAGTGGCAGGCTCACTTTGCCCCGCATACGCCCGACGACGACCTGCTCTGGCTGTTCGAGCCAAGCCAGGGCGACAGCTGGCAGGACCTGTGCGACCGCGCTCAAGGCAGCCTCGACCTGGGCCAAGGCCCGTTGCTGCGCGCCGTGCTGGGGGTGGTCGACGGTGAGCAGCGCCTGCTGCTGGTGATCCACCACCTGGCCGTGGACGGTGTGTCCTGGCGCATCCTGCTTGAAGACCTGCACGGTGCCTATTCCCAGGCGGTTGCCGGCCAAGCCTGCGCGCTGCCACCGCGCACCCTGTCGGTGCAGGACTGGGCCCTGCGCCTGCAAGCCTACGCACAGAGCCCGGCCGGGGAGCAGGAAGCCGCCTTCTGGCAACGCCAGTGCGCCGATATCGACAGCAGCCTGCCGGTGCTCGATGCGGACGTTGCGCTGCGCCTGTGCGACAGCCGCAGCGTAACCACCCATCTGGATGCCGCGACCACCACGCGCCTGCTCACGGATTGCCCGGCGGCCTACCGCACGCAGATCAACGACCTGCTGCTGGCCGCCCTCGCCCGTGTGCTGCAACGCTGGACCGGCGCCTGTGACCATCTGGTGCAACTCGAAGGCCATGGCCGCGAAGCCTTCGCCGACTTCGAGGCCGACCTGACCCGCAGCGTCGGTTGGCTGACCAGCCTCTACCCGGCCCGCATCAGCGCCGGCAGCTCGCTGGCCGAAGCGATCATGCTGACCAAGGAACAGCTGCGCGCCCTGCCGGGTAAAGGTGCGTTCTTCGGCGCCCTGCGCAGTTTCGCCAGCCCGGCGATACGTGAGGCCCTGGCCGCACTGCCCACTGCGCGCATCACCTTCAACTACCTGGGCCAGTTCGACAGTGGCCACGACGATGCCGCCACGCTGTTGCGGCCGATCCCCGCAGACAAAGGCCGCGAACAAAGCCCCGATGCGCCGTTGCAGAACTGGCTGGCCCTCAATGGCCAGGTGTTCGACGGCGAACTGCGCTTGAACTGGAGCTTCAGCCAGCGGATGTTCGAGCCGGCTCAACTGCAGCACCTGGCCGACGACTATGCCGCCGAGTTGCGTGAGGTGGTGGCCTTGTGCGGCCAGGGCGTACGCCTTGGCCTCACCCCTTCGGACGTGCCGTTGGCCCGGCTTGGCCAGGCCCAACTGGCCCTGTTGCCTTTCGCCTGCGACCAGGTCGAAGACATCTACCCGCTGTCCACCGTGCAGCAGGGCATGCTGTTCCACACCCAGGACGCCGGTGCCGGGGACTTCTACATCAACCAGACCAGCGTCGAGGTCCAAGGCCTGGAGGCGCCACGTTTCATCGCTGCCTGGGGCCGGTTGGTGGAGCGCCACGAGATGCTGCGCAGTGCCTTCTGGCAGGCGCCGCAACTGAGCGAGCCACTGCAGGTCGTGCTGCGTCAAGGCCAGCTCGACGCCAGGACGCTGGACTGGCGCGGCCAGGCCGTCGAGCCGGCGCGCCTGGCCGCCGCCGCGGAAGCCGAGCGGCGTCGCCCGTTCGACCTCCTCGCCCCACCCTTGCTGCGCCTGTTGCTGGTGCGCCTGGATGACGAGCGCCACCAGTTGATCCTGACCAGCCACCACATCCTCATGGATGGCTGGAGCCAGTCCCGCCTGCTCGGTGAACTGTTCCAATGCTACGCCGGCCAGGCATTGCCGGCTCAGCAAGGCCGTTACAGCGACTACATCCGCTGGCTGCAGGCGCCGGCACAACAGGCCAGCGAGGCGTTCTGGCGGCCACGCCTGGCCGAGCTGCAGGCCCCTACCCAGCTGGCCGGCGTGGCCGGTAGCCGCAGCGCCCAGCAAGGCCACGGCGCGCTCTACCTGCACTGGGACGAGCAGCGCACCACCTGGCTGCGCGAGCAGGCCCAACGCCTGCGCGTTACCCCCAACACCTTGGTGCAGGCTGCCTGGGTGCTGCTGTTGCAGCGTTACACCGGCCAACAGACCGTGTGCTTCGGCGCCACCGTGTCCGGTCGCCCGGCCAGCCTGCCGGGTGCCGACAACCTGCTGGGGCTGTTCATCAACACCTTGCCGATCATCCAGGCCCCGCACCCGGCTCAACCGGTGCAGGACTGGCTGCAACAGTTGCAGACCTGCAACCTGGAAGTGCGCGACCACGAGCACACCCCGCTGGTGGACATCCAGCGCTGGGCCCAGAGCAATGGCCAGGCGCTGTTCGACAGCATCATCGTGTTCGAGAACTACCCCATCGATGAACGCCTGCAATCGGCCGGTGCCGCCGGCCTGCGTTTCGGTGAAGCGCAACTGCGCGATGTCACCAACTACCCGATGGACTTGGCGGTGCACCTCAATGCCCGTCTGCGCATCGAGTTCCTCTACCGCCAGGACCATTTCCAGGCGCCGCAGGTGGAGGCCATCCGCAGCCACTTCGACACCTTGCTCGAACGCCTGCTGAGCCACCCCGAGGCGGCCGTCGGCACGCTTGGCCTGCTCGACACCGCAGTGCAACCACACCCACAGCCCGGCGTGAGCCCTGAGCACGACTTGGCCAGCCTGATCGGCCGTCATGCCCAGGCGCGTGCAGACCAAGTGGCGGTGCGCTGCGACGGGGTGCAACTGACCTACGGGCAACTGGAAGAGCAGGCCAACCGCCTGGCCTGGACCCTGCTCGAACGCGGTATTGGGCGCGAGGACCGGGTGGGCATCGCCCTGGATCGCTCGGTGCGCACCATCGTTGCCTTCTACGCGGTGATGAAAGCTGGCGCGGCCTATGTGCCGCTGGACATCGATTACCCCGCCGAACGCCTGCAATGGATCATCGGTGACGCCGACGTGGCGCTGTTGCTGACCGACAGCATCATCGGCGAACGCCTGGGCGTGGCCCCCGAGCGCCGCCTGGACCTGGACCGCTGCGAGCTGTCCGCGCAGCGACACGCCCCGCAACGGCAAGCGCTGGACGATCAGCTCAGCTACATGATCTACACCTCCGGCTCCACCGGTAACCCCAAGGGCGTGGCCGTGGCCCGCGGCCCACTGCGCATGCACTGCCAGGCGATCATCGAACGCTACGAAATGGGCCCGTCGACCCGCGAGCTGCTGTTCATGTCGTTCGCCTTCGACGGTGCTCAGGAGCGCTGGCTGTCGACCCTGATCAGCGGGGGCCTGCTGGTGGTCCGTGGCAACACCCTGTGGACCCCGCAGCAGACCTGGGACGTGCTGCATGCCGAGGCCATCAGCATCGCCTGCTTCCCGCCGGCCTACCTGCAGCAACTGGCTGAATACGGCCAGGCCCAACCGGCACCGCCCCCGGTGCGCATCTACTGCTTCGGCGGCGATGCGGTGGCCGATGCCAACTTCGAGCTGGTCAAGCAGGTGCTCCAACCGCACTACCTCACCAACGGCTACGGCCCTACCGAAACCGTGGTCACCCCGTTGCTGTGGAAAGTGCCGGTGACGGCGCGCTGCGAAGCGGTGTACGCCCCCATTGGGGTGGCCGTGGGCAACCGCACGCTGCATGTGCTGGATGATTGCCTCAACCCGCTGCCGGCAGGCCTGGCCGGGGAGCTGTACATCGGTGGCGAGGGCCTTGCCCGCGGCTATCACCGCCGCCCGGGGCTGAGTGCCGAGCGCTTCGTCGCCGACCCGTTCAGCGCCACTGGCGGGCGCCTGTACCGCACCGGTGACCTGGTACGCCAGCGCCCGGACGGGGTATTCGACTACCTCGGGCGCCTGGACAATCAGGTGAAGGTCCGCGGTTTTCGTATCGAACTGGGCGAGATCGAGGCGCGCCTGCGCGATATCGCCAACGTGCTCGATGCGGTGGTGGTGGCGCGCGAGGCTGCCAACGGTAAGCAGCTGGTCGGTTACGTGGTACGTGGCGACGGCGAGCGTGCTGTCACGCCGATGCTCGAGCACCTGCGCCAGGTGCTGCCCGACTATATGGTACCGGCGCACCTGATGGTGCTCGATGCGTTGCCGCTGACCCCCAATGGCAAGGTCGATCGCCGCGCACTGCCCGAGCCTTTGCTGCGCGAGCGCCAGTACCAGGCCCCGGCGGATGACCGCCAGCGCGCCCTGGCGGCGATATGGGCCGATGTGCTGGGCCTGGAGCAGGTCGGGGTAAGTGATCACTTCTTCGAACTGGGGGGCGATTCACTGAGTGTGCTCAAGGTGCTCTCGCGCTTGCGCAACCAACCGCAACTGGGCCTGAACCTGAAGCTGCGCGACCTGATCGCCCGCCCGACCATCGCCGAACTGTGCCCGGCCGAGGCGGGCGAGCAGGCGGCGCTCGACCCACTGCTGCTGCTCAACCGCAAAATCGAACGCCAGGCCCCGCTGTTCTGCCTGCATGCGGGCTTCGGCACAGTGTTCGACTACCGCGCACTGGCTCAGCGGCTGGACGGCGTTTGCAGCGTCTATGGCCTGCAGAACCGCATGCTGCTCGACCGCCAATGGCAGGACGAGTCGCTCGACGCCATGGCCATCGACTACGCCCAGTACATTCGCCAGAAGCAGCCCCACGGCCCCTACCGCCTGCTGGGCTGGTCGCTGGGTGGCACCCTGGCGCTGCTGGTGGCCCGTGAGCTCGAGCGCCAGGGCCAGCAGATCGACCTGCTCGGCCTGGTTGACCCGTATGTACCGGGTGAGCCAGGTGCGGCGCTGGACGAAGACTGCGGTGGCGACTTGCGCGCCTTCCTCGCCGTGGTCGGTGGCCGCTCGGCCGACAGCCTGCCGCTGTTCCCGGTAGCGGCCAATGCCGATGCCACGCAGTTGCAGGCACTGATCGAGCGGAGCCTGGGCGCAGAGGCCAGGGACGGCCTGCAAAGCAGCGAGGAGCTGGCGCGCACGTTCACCGTCGCCATGACTCTCAAGGCCCTGTCGCTGCAAGTGCACGCCCTGCCCGCGGTACGCGCCAGCCTGGACTGCTGGTGGGCACAGAGCAGCGAAGCGGGCGTCTGCCAGGCCTTCGAAGCGCACCACGCGATCCACTCCAGCCAGCGCCTGGCCGCTGATCACTACGCCATCGTCAGCCATGGCGCACTGCTCGAAACCGTGCTTCAGCGCCTGCAGCCGGTGGCCGCACACACCCTGTGAACCTGCGCCCGGCCGCCCTGTGCGGCCGGGCCTTTATCCAACACTGTGAAGGAAACCCGAATGTCCCTGGATTGCGATCTGGAAGCGTTCCTGGAACTGGCCGAACTCGGCCGCCTGACGGGCAAGAGCCAGCCCATGCATCAGTTGAGCATCGCCCAGGCACGGGCGGAGTTCGAAAACGCCTCGCGTCTGCTCGACCCCGACCCTCCCGCCCATGTCGACGTGCGCGCCCTGCAGTTCAGTTGCCGCGAGGGTGCGCAGTTGCCCGCCCGTCTCTACGTGCGCCCGGGCGTCACGCCCAAGGCCACCTTGCTCTACCTGCATGGCGGTGGTTATGTGGTCGGCAGCCTGGACTCGCATGACTGCGTGTGCCGGCGCCTGGCCTGCCTGGGTGACTATGCGGTGTTCGCTCCGCACTACCGGCTGGCGCCCGAGCAGCCGTTCCCAACGGCACTGCACGATTGCCAGGACGCCGCCCTCTGGCTGCAGCACAACGCTACCGAGCTGGGCCTGCCAAGCGCGCTGGTGCTGGCCGGCGACAGCGCGGGTGCTACCCTGGCCACGGTTCTGGCGATCGAAGCCGCGCAACACCCGCAGGCCATGGCAGTCAAAGCGCAGCTACTGTTCTACCCGGTAGCCGAAAGCAATACTCGACGCGCTTCGCACCGGCAGTATGGCGAGGGTTACCTGCTGGAGAGCGGCACGCTGGACTGGTTCTACGAGCATTACCTGGGCGCCACCCAAGCGCACACTGACTGGCGCGCCTCGCCCCTGCTGCACCCGGCGTTGCCAGCCATGGCGCCGGCCTATGTGAACCTGGCCCAGTACGACCCGTTGTTCGATGAAGGCCTGGACTATGCGCGCAAGCTCGAGGCGAGCGCCACACCGACCACCCTGCGTATCGAGGCGGGGTTGACCCACGATTTTCTGCGCATGTCGGGTATCACCGGGGCGACTGGCGAGGTGTATGCGGCGGCAGGATGCTGGTTGGAGCAGGTGCTGGCCTGACCAGCAAGCCTGATGCCCGTAGGGCAAGCGATCTGGGGCCGCCATGCGGCCCATCGCCGGCAAGCCGGCTTGTATGGTTAGACTTGAAGGGGTGGTGGGACTAAATGCCGGATTCTGACTGTTGACGCAGTACAGACTGTGGGAGA
>NZ_JBIVGN010000027.1:0-46054 GCF_044748705.1 Pseudomonas sp. NPDC089758 | reverse complement strand
GGCTCGATCACTGCCAGCGTGGGCTTCGCCCAGAGCGCCGGCCTGATCCTGGGCGGTTCGATCAGCCAGACCAACTTCCTCGGTACGGGTAACAAGGTTTCCATCGGTTTGACCCGCTCGGAATACCAGACCAAGTACAACTTCGGCTTCACCAACCCGTACTTCACCGACGATGGCGTAAGCCTGGGCTCCAACCTGTTCTACAGCAGCACCGACTACAGCGATTACTACGATGACGGGGTTTCCTACTACGCCATCAACAGCTATGGCGCGGGCGTCAGCCTGGGCTACCCGATCAGCGAAACATCGCGCCTGACCTACGGCCTCACCCTGCAACACGACGACATCTCACCCGGCACCTACAGCGCCGACGAGATCTATGACTTCATCCAGCGCGAGGGCGAAAGCTTCAACAACCTGAAGGCTTCGATCGGCTGGTCCGAGTCGACCTTGAACAAAGGCGTGCTGGCAACCCGAGGCCACTCTCAGAGCCTGACGCTGATGGCCACCACGCCCGGCAGCGATCTGTCGTTCTACAAGCTCGACTACAGCGGCCAGACCTATCTGCCGCTGAGTGACCGCACCACGCTGCGCCTGCATACCAGCCTGGGCTATGGCAATGGGTACGGCTCCACCGAAGGCCTGCCGTTCTATGAGAACTACACAGCCGGTGGCCAGGGCTCGGTGCGCGGCTTCAAGGATGGCTCGCTGGGCCCACGCAATACGTTGTCCACCGGTACTTACGCAAGTGCCGGTCAGGCCTATTACTCCGACCGCGACACCGATGCACTGGGCGGCAACATCCTCATAACCGGCGGCGCCGAGTACATCTTCCCGATGCCCTTCATCAAGGACCAGCGGCAGCTGCGCAGCTCGGTTTTCGTGGACGCTGGGAACGTGTTTTCCGACACCTGCTACCTGTCCACCACCCAGGGTTGCGGCAGCGTGAGCCTGGACCAACTGGCGGTGTCACTGGGCGTCGGGGTGACTTGGTACAGCCCCATGGGGCCGCTGACGTTCAGTCTTGCCACGCCGGTGAAGAAGCCGGAGAACGCCGAGACGCAGATATTCCAGTTCTCGTTGGGGCAGACCTTCTGACTTTGCCAGGAGCGGGGTGGTGCCCTGGGCGCGAGTCTTACACGCTTTTACCCCGGCTTAACCCAAGTTGACAGTCCGTTTGCCTAAGCTGACTCCCCCTAGAACTCGCCTGTCAGGTATCCCTCCATGCTGCAACAACAATTACCCCACGCGTTGCTAGAGCAGGTGCAGCGACGCCTGGCCACGGTGCTCGGCCCAAGCTGCATCGTGACGCTGGCCAGCAGCCAAAACGACCACGGCGTGAACCACTACCATCTGGCGATCCAGCACGAAGGTCATGGTGTGTCCGTGGAAGACAGCGGCATCATCAACGCAGATTTCGCCGACCACCTGCTTGCCAAGGTCGGCCAGGTAAGCGCCATGCTCGATTCAGAAACATTCAAGCGCATGGCCAGCGCTGATCCATCGCGCCCACTCGTGTGGATCAGCGACCAGCCTGGACCGTGTTCAGTCGCCCCGTTCGGCCAGCACCTGAGCCCGGGTGATGACGTTACCGAAGTGGTGCTTCCACAACGCGATGCCCATTTTCCCTGAGCGATCCAGGGAAGACCCCACTGTCAGGTCGGTGATCAACGTCGGCATGAGCCCTGCGTCGAACAGCGCGAAGCCGGCGGCAAGCACACACGTCTCGGTCTGCAACCCGCAGACCAATACCCGTTCCACGCCTAGCGCCCTGATGTACTCGATGGTCTCGGCAGTCTGCCTGTAACCATGCTTGATAAAGACCTTGTCGGCCTCCACCAGGCTCTCGTCTTCTGCTGCCGGGTGCCAGCCCAGTTGCCGCTCGAACGGCGTGACCTGTTCATCGTGCAACTGCACCGAGGCAATGGTCGGGATCATCGCAGACAGCGCACGCACACCATCGACCAGCCACTCGGGCGGGCTGAAGGTGGACTGTACGTCGATGATGAGTAAAACCTGCCGCATGGCTGTCTCCGGGGCGCTGGCAAAGGTACGGAGTATACCGTTGCTGGCGGCCGATGACGCCCTTGGACGAGCACACGGCGTTGCAACCCAGATGACTAAGTTACGGTTTTCCAGAACTTTTTTTTGATTACGGGTCTATGTGAACAGGCAGATGAACGTCGCTGGCTGCCCCTGGGTTTGCCCGCGACGCCATGGCCCAACGTCCCGATGTCCATCAGAGGTTGTCTTCGCTCATGAAATTCCAAGTTCCACGGACAGTGCTGCTGGGCCTGTTCGCGTTCGCGGCAATGGGCTCGGCCTGCGCAACACCGGCGAAGGCACCCGCGCCGCGCCTTGCCACCGAAGCTACCCCTGTTCAGGCGTACAACGAGGCCGCCAACAACCCTTGGCCGAGCCTGGCGAGCATGGCGGCCGCCCAACCCGGCGCGCTACTGGCTCATGATGACCGTTACCGGCGCGACGGCCACTGGCACGACCGCAGAGACGACTGGCGTCGTGACCAATGGCGCCGCGACCAGTGGCGCCGTGAGCAGGCGCGCCGTGAAGCCGAACGCCGCCGCGAGTGGCACCGCCGCCATGAGCGGGCCATGCACCACCGCTACGAAGCCGATCACCACTACTATCGCCGCTGATTTTCGGTGCAATCGAGGCCTCGGGGGTTTCCCGCAGCGTGGCCCCCAGCACTACCTCCTGAGTTTTCTCAACAGCCCAAGCCCCACGTTTTCAACGGTGGCCGGTTCGATGCCGGCACGCGCTGCGAACCCTGACAGGTATCAGGCCAGCGCCCACATTTCCCCCATCATCGAGTGCCTCTATCAAGCCATCCAGTCTATCGATTTGACTGCGTCAAATTGCCTCAGATAACGTGCCCCGCTCCACGAAGTCGATCGAGTTTGTCTGTGTTGCCCTTCTGCTGAATACCTCGCTGACTGCCCTGCGCCCTCTGTTAACCCCCGACCGCGAACATGCCTCATGGCGTGACCGCCGTCCTTGCGTTCGAGTTACTGAAATGTCCGTCAATACCCCCTCCCGCATCACCGAGCTGGTCATCGAAGCCGGCACCCGCAAAGCCCACATGCCCGCCCGTGCCACGCTCATCCTGGGCTTTCTGGCCGGGGCCTTCATTTCAATGGGGTTTCTGCTGGACATCCATGTCAGCGCCATGATCCCTGCGCCCTGGGCCTCGTTGGGCAACTTGCTGGGCGCCGCGGTATTCCCGATCGGGCTGATCCTGGTCATCCTGGCCGGCGGCGAGTTGCTCACCGGCAACATGATGAGCCTGCCCCTGGCGATGTTCGCCCGGCGCATCCGCCTGGTGGACGTCGCGCGCAACTGGGGCCTGGTGACCGTGGCAAACCTGCTGGGCGCGCTGTTCGTGGCCTACTGCTTTGGCCACTTGCTTGGGCTCACTGAAGGTGCCTACCTGAGCAAGACGCTGGCCGCGGCAACCAGCAAGGCCAGCGCCGATTTCCTCCATGCCTTCGTTTCCGGCATCGGCTGCAACTGGCTGGTGTGCCTGGCTGTGTGGCTGGCCTACGCCAGCCGTGAGATGAGCGGCAAGGTGCTTGGTATCTGGTTTCCGATCATGGCCTTCGTCGCCATCGGCTTCCAGCACGTGGTAGCCAACATGTTCCTGATCCCGGCAGCGATCTTCGCCGGTTACCTGAGCTGGGGGCAGCTGGTGCACAACCTGGCGGCAGTCTTCCTTGGCAACGCAGTGGGTGGCGCGATCTTCGTGGGGTTGGCGTACTACCTGTCCTTCGGCGCCTCGGCAGAAGAACAAGCCGTCGCCCGTTGAGCCCGTTTGCCATGGATGGCTTAGCCTGCCGGCACGGCGCATGACCGCGAGCCCCAAATAAAACCTGAACGTTTGGCAAAACCCTCCAGTCGCAGGGAATAGACGCACTTGATTGCGCGAATGCATTCCTGACCGTGAGGTTTTCCCATGAGCACCAACTCCCAACAGGGTGTCGATGGGCATCCCATCAGCCTGACACTCAATGGCACACGCACGTCGCTGCACGTCCAACCCTGGACCACCCTGCTCGATCTGCTGCGTGAGCAACTCGACCTGATCGGCAGCAAGAAAGGCTGTGACCATGGCCAGTGCGGCGCCTGCACGGTGCTGCGCGACGGCAAGCGGGTCAATGCCTGCCTGACCCTTGCCGTGATGTGCGACGGCGCCGACCTGGTCACGGTCGAGGGGCTGGCCCAAGGCGAGCAACTGCACCCCATGCAGCGCGCCTTCATTACCCATGACGCCTTCCAGTGCGGCTATTGCACACCCGGCCAGATCTGTTCTGCCGTCGGGCTGGCCCACGAAGGCCGCGCCGTCACCCGTGAAGACATCCGCGAACACATGAGCGGCAATCTCTGCCGCTGCGGCGCCTACAGCAATATCATCGCGGCGGTCGAAGAGGCATTGCCGCTGATGCAGGCTGCCGCCGAGCCGCAGGGAGGGCCGAAGCCATGACCCCTTTCAGCTACCACAGGCCATCTTCTGTCAGCGAAGCGGTGAACCTGGCGGACGGCGCCAGCCGTTTCATTGCCGGCGGCACCAACCTGGTCGATCTGATGAAGGAAAACGTGGTCCGCCCGGCGCGCCTGATCGACATCACTGCCCTGGACTTGAAAGGTATCGAGCCCACTGCGAACGGCGGGGTGCTGATCGGCGCATTGGTCAGCAACGCCGACCTGGCCTGGAATGCCTTGATCGAGCAGCACTACCCGTTGCTGTCCCAGGCGATCCTTGCCGGCGCATCGCCGCAGTTGCGCAACATGGCGACCACCGGGGGCAACTTGCTGCAGCGCACCCGCTGCTATTACTTCTATGACACCGGCACCCCCTGCAACAAACGTGAGCCGGGCAGCGGGTGCCCTGCCCGCTCGGGCCTCAATCGCAGCCACGCCATCCTGGGCGCCAGCGATGCCTGCGTCGCCACCCACCCTTCGGACATGTGTGTGGCACTGGCAGCACTCGATGCGGTGGTCCACGTGCAAGGCCGGGCGGGCACGCGGCAGATACCCTTTGCCGACTTTCACCGTTTGCCGGGCGACACACCACAACACGACAACCACCTCTCAGCCGATGAGCTGATCACCGCGATCGAGTTGCCGCCCCCTGAATTTGCGCAGCACGCCCGCTACCTGAAGATTCGTGACCGTGCCTCCTACGCATTTGCCCTGGTGTCCGTCGCTGCCGCACTGAAACTTGATGGCGAAGTGATCCGGGACGCCCGAGTGGCCCTGGGAGGCGTGGCACACAAGCCTTGGCGAGACCGGGCCGTGGAAATGACCCTGCAAGGGCAAAAGGTTTCCGAGGCGCTCTTCGACCGCGCAGCCCAAGCGTGGCTACAAGCGGCTCAACCGCTGAGCCACAACGCATTCAAAGTGGAACTCGCCAAGCGCGCGATCGTCCGTGCGCTCAGTGAAGCCGCTGGTGGCGCCAGCATTCAGAGGACAACGCCATGACCCAGACGACCAACGTGGTGGGCAAACCCCTGGACCGAGTGGATGGCGTGGCCAAGGTGACTGGCACAGCGCGGTATGCCGGTGAGTACCCCGAGGCGGGGCTGCTGCACGCCAGTGTGGTATCGAGCACCATCGCCCGCGGCCGGGTGCGCGCCATCGACACGACCCAGGCAATGCAGTTACCCGGCGTGGTCGCGGTGCTGCACCACGCCAATCGCCCACGCATTTCCAGCTATGACGACGATTACAGTGATGCCGACTCGGCCGAAGGCTCCCCGTTCCGGCCGCTGTTCAACGACCGTGTGCTGTACAGCGGGCAACCGCTGGCACTGGTGGTCGCCGAGAGCCTTGAACTGGCACGCCATGCCGGCGCCCTGGTGCGCATCGACTACAGCGAAGAGCCGCACCAGACCGACCTGGGCGCGGTGCTCGACCAGACGCACACGGCACCCGCTGAAACGCCAGAGCCCCGCGGTGATTTTGCTGGGTATTACGCTCAAGCCGCAGTACGGGTCGATGCCACCTACGACACGCCCATCGAGCATCACAACCCGATGGAGCCCCACGCGTCGACCGTTTTCTACAAAGCGGGGGACACCCTGGAAATTCATGACAAGACCCAAGGCACGCAGAACTGCCAGGACTACCTGCACAAGGTGTTCGGCCTGCCCAAACAGAACATCAGGGTGCTCGCCGCTTTTGTCGGCGGTGCCTTCGGCTCCGGGCTGCGGCCGCAATACCAGTTGCCGCTGGCCGTGATGGCAGCCCTGCACCTGAAACGTTCGGTGCGCCTTACCCTCACACGCCAACAGATGTTCACCTTCGGCTACCGCCCCCGTACCCAGCAACGGCTGCGCCTGGGCGCGGCGGCCGATGGCAAGCTGCTGGCGATTGCCCACGACGCGCTCGGCCAGACCTCGCGCTTCGAAGACTTCACCGAACACCTGGTGGAATGGAGCGGCATGCTCTACCACTGCGACAACGTTGCGCTCAGTTATCGCCTTGCGCCGCTGGACGTCTACACCCCGCTGGACATGCGTGCGCCGGGTGCCGCGTCCGGCGTGCTGGCGTTGGAGTGCGCGATGGATGAGTTGGCATGTGCCGCGAACCTTGACCCCCTCGAACTGCGTCGCCGCAACTTCGCCAGCCACAATGGCAACGACGGCAAACCCTATTCCAGCAAAGAGCTGTTGGCCTGTTATGACCAGGGCGCCGCGCGCTTCGGCTGGGGCAAACGCACTACAAAGCCACGCAGCATGCGCCAGGGCCAGCAATTGATCGGCTGGGGCGTGGCAGGTGGGGTCTGGGAAGCGTTGCAGATGAAGGCCAGCGCCAGGGCCTGCTTCGACAGCCGCGGGCATTTGACCGTCAGTAGCGCTACCACCGACATAGGCACCGGCACCTATACCGTGATGACCCAGATTGCTGCGGACGCTGCCGGGGTCTTGCCACAGGACGTAACCTTCCTGCTGGGCGACTCCTCACTGCCGCCCGCGCCGTTGCAGGGTGGTTCGTTCACGGTGTCCTCAGTGGGTTCGGCGGTGCAGCAGGCCTGCCAGACCCTGCGCACCAAGGTCCTGGAACTCGCACGGCAGAATTTCCCCGAAATAGCTGCAATACCGGTAGAGAATGTGGCCTTCGCGCAAGGCTACCTGCAAGCGGGGGAACACCGTATCGCCATCGCCAGCATCGCCGCAACGGCCAGGGACGGCGAGCTGCAGGTGCAGATCGACGCCGAGCCTGGTGCCGGACGCACGCCGTTCTCGACCGCTACCCATTCGGCCGTCTTCGTAGAGGTACAGGTGGACGAGGCCCTGGGTACGATCAAGGTCACCCGGGTGGTCAGCGCAGTGGCCGCCGGGCGTGTGGTCAACCCGAAAACCGCCCGTAGCCAGATCCTCGGGGGCGTGGTCTGGGGCTTGGGCATGGCGTTGCAGGAAGCGACCCAAACCGATCATCAGCTCGGGCGCATCCTCAACCACAACCTGGCCGAATACCACATCCCGGTGCACGCCGATATCGCTGATATCGAGGTGATGTTCGTTGAGGAGGATGACGACATCGTCAATGAGCTTGGCTCCAAGGGGGTGGGCGAGATCGGTATCGTGGGGGTCGCGGCGGCGGTTGCCAATGCCGTTTACCATGCCACCGGCAAGCGCGTCAGAGCGTTTCCGATAACGCTGGACAAAGTGCTGTAGCAGCAGGCGGGGCTCAGGGGATCGGGCGCCGCACAGGCGGCGCTCGATTCACGGGTATCAGTGCATTCCAGACATGACGCCGGGCGCGCTTGGCCGTCAAAGTTTGAAGCGAACGTGGATGGTGCTTTTGCCTTTGTAGGCATCGATCGAGATCGCCGAGCTCCCATAGCCTGAGTAACTTCTGACAAGCCGCATTCCAAGGCCCGTCCCACTCGGTTTGGGATAAGTAGCAGGAAAACCATCACCCTCGTCGGTCACCGTGATCAAGGCGTGGTCACCGGCATCGCGCACACTGACTTCGATGGTGCCTTTGCCGTACTTCAGGGCGTTGGTGATCAGTTCTGAAATGACCAGCCCCAGCGGTGCCATCCTTGCCGGCAACAGGGTGAACGGGTCAGCGTCAAGGACGATCTTGCGGTCGGCCAGCGCCCTTCCCAGGTCACCGAGCAAGGCGCTGAGGTAGTCGCAGGCAAGTACCTCCTGGTCGGCCGTCTGATAGAGCCGTTCGTGCACGCTGGCAATGGTCAAGACCCGCCCCGCTGCCGTCTCCAGCTGCAGCTTTACCGCGGCATCCGGCGTCAGGTTCGCTTGCAACAGCAGCAGCGTATTGACCAGGTGCAGGCTGTTCTTGACGCGGTGATGGATTTCTTCGAGATGCAGGTCGGTCTTGTTGAGCCTGGAATTCTGAGAATCGATCAGCGACAGCAACTGCGCCTCGTAATAGTGCCGTTCGGTGATGTCTCTGGATACGGCAATGATCTTTTCCAGCTGGCCATCGACGCCCAGGACCGGGGCGACCGTGACGTCCCACCATTTGAGCACTTGCTGGCCAGTAGGGCAGACCCCTTCGAAGCGGGTCGACTCGCCTCTGGCGACCTTTTCCAAAGCCTCCTGCACCGCCGGGCGCGAATCGTCAAGCCAAAGCTGCAACCATGGCTGGCCTTTGACCTGCGCCAGGTCGTCGATGTGCATCAACGCCAGCCCGGCCTCGTTCATGAACTCGATGTCACCGCTGCTGGACAGCACGTTCACACAGTCCGGGCTGGCGTTGAGCATGCTTTCCGAATAGGGGTCGACCAACTGAGCGTCAGCCCCTGCGGTCAGCCGCTCTACCGCCATGGAGATGACGTTGGAGATACCTTCAAGGAAGACCAGATCGCTTTCAATGAAGTCTTCACCATCGCTACTGTCCGCCTCAAGTACCCCAAAAGGCAGCAATGCGCCCCTGATAGGCACGTTGATGGCACGCTCGATACCGTACTTTTTCAGCAAATCCGGCGTTCTGAAGCGCTGTTCCTGGCCCAGATGATTGGAAATCACAGGCCGGTAGGTCTGGATGGCAAACCCGGCAGGGCTGGCCTCGTCGGCGCCCACGGTGGCGTGGCCGATATCGGCTTCATCCCACCCTACCCCATGCGTCAGCAGGAACCGGTCAGTATCGGGAATGGGCATGAGGATCTTGGCGAATCGGGTTTGCATGCCTTTTGCGACCAATGCGCAAGCCTGGTCCAGCAAATCATCCAGGTTGGTGGATTTAAGCGACATGACCGCGTACTCGACCACCAGCTCATGCTGCCTTTGCAGCCGGGCTTGGGATCTCCTGAGGGCGGCACGGATGGTCTCATCAGGGGGCAGCTGCTGCATCAATAGTCTTCCAGGGCGCTGAGAAATGCCGTTCTAAGGTTAGCCCCTGCAGAAGCGGCTGTAGGCTACATCGGATCTGGTGTACCACCGCTTATCGCTTTGGTGCAACTCCCAGCAGTGAATCTGATCATGCCAGCTGGATATAAATCGAGTAACTGCCCAGCAACAGCCAGAAACCGAGAAAAAGCCAAGGCGTACGCAGCGAAAAGAGCAGTGACTTGCGGTGCCCTGCACGGGAGGTTTCCGCCTCGCAGAACAGCGGCGATTCATCGTAGGCCAAGCCCATCATGGGCTCACTGAGCAGCAGGTTGCTTTGCTTGACCTGCCAGTGATCGATGATGCGATATGCCGCGCGAATGCCTGGCCAGGCATTGAGCGTACTCATCACGCCCAGCAAGGCCAGAAAGGCAGGCACCAGGAGGGTGAACATCTCCCCCCAGCTCTGGTTGAGGTTGCCCATGGACGACACGAAAGCGATGACCAGGAATGACTGAGCGGCCAGATAGGCATCGGTGCGGTTGGCCAGGATGGTGGTTTCGTACTGGATTTCCCTGCGGTAGAAGTCCAGCCGCTCCTTCGGCGAACCAAACATCCTCGCATTGTGTGCATCGATCTCGTGTTCAGGGGTGGTAGGGGTGATGATTCGCGGCACGTGGCGACTCCTGGCACTGGCTGAGCCATACCCCGGATGGCGGTAGGCGCTTGAGCGGTAGAACCGGGTGGGCAATGAAAATTCAGTCACGATGCCGACCCAACCGCTCGTCGGTCCAATGCGCGATCGCGCTCAACAAACCCTTGGGGCATCTTTCGAACAGGTATGCGCTTTCCAACTGCAGGAGCTTGCACCATGCGTGACTACCCCACCCCTCCGTTTCCCTCACAACCGCAAAGCGTTCCGGGTTCACAGCGCAAGATGGAGCCCACCCCGGACTGCGGAGAGCACACCTACACCGGCAGCGGTCGGCTCACCGGCAAGATAGCGCTGATCACCGGCGCCGACAGCGGGATCGGCCGTGCAGTCGCCATCGCCTACGCCCGCGAAGGCGCGGACATTGCCCTCGCTTATCTCGATGAGCACGACGATGCGCAGGAAACCGCCCAGTGGGTCCAGGCTGCTGGCCGGCGCTGCCTCCTGCTGCCTGGGGACCTGGCCCATAAACAGCACTGCTACGACATCGTTGACAAGACCGTGGAGCAGTTCGGTCGTATCGACATCCTGGTCAATAACGCCGCGTTTCAGATGGCGCACGAAAACCTCGATGACATCGACGATGACGAATGGGTCATGACGTTCGACGTGAACATCACGGCCATATTCCGCATTTGCCAGCGGGCGCTCCCGTCGATGCCCAAAGGCAGCTCGATCATCAACACCAGTTCGGTCAATTCCGATGACCCGTCACCCCAGTTGCTGGCCTATGCCACTACCAAAGGTGCCATCGCCAACTTCACCGCCGGGCTGGCCCAGTTGCTGGGAGACAAAGGCGTGCGGGTCAACAGTGTGGCACCAGGCCCGATCTGGACCCCACTGATCCCTGCCACCATGCCCGATGAGGCGGTGAAGAACTTTGGGTCAGCCTATCCGATGGGCCGGCCGGGCCAACCGGTCGAGGTGGCCCCGGTTTACGTCCTGCTGGGCTCCGATGAGGCCAGCTACATCTCCGGCGCGCGCTATGCCGTGACTGGCGGCAAACCCATTCTTTGATCCCAAGGCCTTGATTCCCCAACCGTGATGAGGTGCAACATGAACGCTATCGATCTGCTGATCCAGGACCACAAGCTGGTTAAGAAGCTGCTGGACGAACTGTCTTCGACCACCGAACGCGCCGTGAAAAAGCGTGCCGAACTCCTGCACCGGATCGAACAGGAGTTGCAGATCCATACCGCACTGGAAGAGGAGATCCTTTACCCAGCCATCAAACAGGCCGGGGGCAAGGAGGAAGCGAAAATGTATTACGAGGCGAAAGAGGAACACCGCACCGTCGACGCGCTGGTGTTGCCCGACCTGCTGCACACCGAAACCGGCACGCTCGAATTCGCTGGCCGGGTCAAAGTGATGAAAGAGTTGCTCGAGCACCATATCGAAGAAGAGGAAGACGAGTTGTTTCCCACTGCGAAAAAGCTGTTGAGCAAAGACCTGCTGGAAGAAATGGGCCAAGCCATGCAAGCGCATAAAAAGATGCTCAAGGGTGAGCAGCGCGCCGCGTGAAGCAAAAACTGCAAAGCAGAAGGCCTGAAATGCGCTGGCAGATGCTGCAGGGCCTGTGGGCAGGGCTTTGAAACCCTACGCCTGCCCTCCCCTCAGCGTTTGCCGAGCATTTTTGCCAGCACGAACGTTGCCACCACGGCCAGCACGACTGCACCCGTAATGGACGGCACCGTACCCAACGGCTCGATCGAGCTTTTCACCGCCAGGTAGAAGCCCAGCACCCCTACAGCGCCGATGGCATTGCCACGCACGATCGCCCCCAGTTCCTGATGGCCGCCCTGAACATGGGCGAACACCGCCAGCGGCCAGGCGATCACCGGGATGGGTGCCAGCAGGCCGCTGGCTACCGGCCCCAGCCATTGGGCACTGGCAGTGATCGCCAGCAACAGCAGGGTTGCCGTGAGCATGCGCATGGGAATCACCCAGCGCGGCAATGGCACAACCTTGGCGACGCCGGTCTGCGTGTTGTTCGAGCTGAGGATGATGATCAGTGTAAGCAGGACCAACGTCACGCCGACGGACAATGCCACCCCACCCAAGCGGCTCATCATAAAGGCGGTACAGGCGTAAACCGCCAGGGCCGTGATGCAACCGGTGAAGGCGGACACACGCCGTGTCACCAGGAAGTAGAACAGATAGGTTGCCTGTACCGCAGCCACCCCTGCCAATGCGCCAGGCACCGCCTGCAAGGCAAAACCCGGGCCCTGTTCAAGGCTGAGGAACAACATGACCAATGCCGAGGTGACTGGCAACCCGGAGAGCAGCCCACCGATCTGCGTGCCCCAGCGCCTGGCCGCCAGTGAGATGGCCAGCATGAGGGTCGGGGTGATCAGGAACTTGAGGTAGAAGGCAGTCATTGAGGGCAGCGTCGGTTTCAAAAGACAAGGGTGGGCTCATCGTGCCTGAAAGGCAGCAGACAAGCGCCCAATGCTAATGGAACCGCAGCAGCTTTACTCCGATTTTTAGCGCCCGCTGAAGAAGTAGAACGTCGCAAGGCCTGCTGCAGTCATCAACAAAGAACCCGTGACATGCACAGCGATGGAGCCCAGGGCCCATGAAATACGCCCCTCCTGAATAAGCGACACGACCTCTGCGGAAAAAGTGGAGAACGTGGTCAAGCCGCCACAAAACCCGGTGATCAGCAGCAGGCGCCATTCGGGGCTGAGCGACGGCGATGCAGAGAAGAAGGCGATGGACAAGCCAATGATGTAGCCACCAATGAGGTTGGCCAGCAGCGTACCGGGCGGCACGGCGGGGAAAAGTGCATTGAGCTTGACGCCCAGCCCCCAGCGTAGCCAGGCACCGACCATGGCACCGACGCCAATGGCCAATAGCGACTTCAACATACGGCATCACGCTCCGGGCAAAGAGTTGGCGGGCACTCGGTAGCGGCTTCAGCTGCCAGCTTCAACCGATCGGCCTTGCAAATGTATTTAGGCTTGCTGCGCGGTGCCAGTTTGGCGGCGGCCTTTTTCTGGTGTGCTTGCAGCAACTGTTTGATTTTCTTGCGACGGTTCATGGTGCCACTCGGTACAAAGGGTTGATCAGGCAGGCAACATCTTGGGATGTATTCTGGCCCTGGGCGCTGGGGTGAATCACTCGTTGCCCTGGCGCTTGGCGTTTTTCTTGACGATGGCCTTCATCCGCGTCGCAGCGCGCTGCACGGTGGCCATCTTCTCCGGGCGTTTCATGCCGCGCCACTTGCGGATTTCATCACGTGTTCGGCCACAGCTTACGCACAGTTCGCTGTTGAGCTGGCAAAGCGAGACGCAAGGGTTATCGATGTCTTTGGCCATGGGCTGCTCCGGTCGTGGCCGCGGATGATAACGTACGGCGGCCAGATGCGGTGAAACCGGAACGTCCCAGTGGCCCTCAAGCCGCCGCGGCCGGCCTGGTGTCGCTGCTGACCTCGAACTGCCCGACCAGTTTCTGCAGCTTGCTGGCATTGGCCTTCACCGTCTCAGCGCTGCTTTGCAGGACCACCGCCGTCTGGCGCATTTCGCTGGAAGACTGGTTGACCTGCTCAATGGTCTTGCCATAAGCCAGGCTGCGCTGGTTGAGCTGCTGGATGATCAGGAACATGCTCTCTACCGCCTGGTGCAGCTGGACGTTCTCCGATGAAGCGTCCTCGGCCAGGCGCAGGCTGTCATCGACGTTCTGTACGCCCTGCTCCATGAAGCTGACGGCTTGCCCGGTTTCGCTCTGCAGCCCGGTGACCATGTGCCGGATGTCGTCGGCCGCGCGCGCCGTGCGCGCCGCCAGGCTGCGCACTTCATCGGCCACCACCGCGAAACCTCGGCCATGCTCGCCCGCGCGGGCGGCCTCGATGGCGGCATTGAGGGCCAGCAGGTTGATCTGGTTGGTGATGTCGCTGATCAGCCCGCTGATGTTGCTGATCTGCGCCATCCGGCTGTCGAGCAGTTGCACACTGGAAGACGAGCGCGCTACCACATCCCGAATCGACTGGGTGCCCGCCTGCACCGCCAGGTACTGCTCGCGGGCACGGCTGACCACCTCGTCCATGGCCTGCTTCATCTGCTCTGCGCTGACCGAGGCCTGCTGCAGCTCGCCCAGTTGCTCCTCCATGATGATCATCATCTGGTGCACCGCCTCGGCCACCTCGGTGGAGGTGACGCTCGCTTCGTGGCTGCGGCCCAGCATCATCTGGTTGGTGGCGCCCACCGTGCGGCTGGCCTTGACCACCTGGCCTACCACCGAGTCCAAGCGGTCGATGAAACTGTTGATCCAGCGCGCCATGTCGCCACTTTCGTCATTGGCCATGGTCGTGGTATCCAGCCGTTGGCGCAGGTTGCCCTCACCCTCGGCGATGGTACGCAGCACATCGGTCATGCCATTGAACCTGGCAGCCAGCCGCCTTGGCCCCACTGCACTGAACAGCAGCGTGGCAGCCAGCATGGCCAGCGCCAGCAACGCATCGGCGATGCCTTGCCCGAAGCCCGCGTAGTGTTGCACCAGAAAGTTGCAACCAAACACGCCCGCCATGATGGCGATGTAGGGCTTCATCAACCCGTAGCTGAGCGAGCGGCGCCGATAGACCTCCTCCAGATCGGCTTCGCACATCATGCCCCACCGGTCCGGCGAGCCCGGCACCTGGAAAGTGACGCCTTTGCCCACCACGGGCACATGGCGATAGTCCGAATAGCCAGGGTAAGTCACGAACAGGTTGGCGCCCTGGCGGATGGTTTCCCGAACACCGGGATGAAGCTCGCCGGTGGCAGGGTCGGTAAACCGCAGTTCGAGCTCTGTGTGGCGCTGGACCTGTACGGTGCTCCACGCCGTATGCACCCCACTCTTGAGGTTCTCCCCGTGGGTGAAGGTGCCATCCTCGAAACGTGAGCGCGACAGGGCGGTACCCGGTGCGATAGCAGGGTCGAAATGCGATTGCGCCATGAACAGGTAATTGTCACCGGACTCGGCATAGATATGCCCGGCTTCGCGCTGGATCAGGTCGCCCACCACATCGTTGGGCACCCGGCCGCAGAGGCAACCGTAAACCTTCCCTTGGGCTTTGAGCGGTTGGTAGAACATCAACGTGACTTCATCGTGAAACCGCGATGAAGAAGGGCCGATCTGCAAGGTCAGCGGATCGACATACGGGCCGTGCAGGAACGGCGCTTTCAGCCCTTGGGCCAACGCGCCACGCTGTGCGATGGGTTGGCCATTGCTTCGTTGCGCCCAGCTCGACAGCACAACCCTGCCATCGGTATCGACGACGAAGAGTTCCGAGAAATCGTTCGCCTGGGCGAGCTTGTCCAGTAAAACAGTGCAGTCGGCGTGAGCCAATGACGGGGCAAGGTTCTCAGCGAGTTCGGCCAGGTGCTCCCACTGTTCTCGCGCCCAGCTTTGCAACAATTGCACGCGCGTCTGGGCCATGGCTTCGAAAGTCTGTTCGATGACCGGATACATCGCTCGGTTGAGCCCGCATGACCAGCCCATGCTGAGCTTGCCGGTTTTTCCGAACCACGGCAGCCAACGCTGCTCACCCGATGACAACTGCATGGAACCACTTGAAAGCGACATTATCTTCACCATACGCGACACCACAATGGCAAAGTGACAGCAAGCACTGCGCCAACTCGTATGCAAGCTAATGATTAGGTAGGTAGCCATGCCCTCTGGACGCCAACTTTGCACCAATGCCGGGCAAAAATTGGCACATGGTCCAATAGGGGTCGGTGTTTACTGCCACCTTTTCCGCGAGAGCCCCGGATCTGATTCAACGCCAGTACTGGGTGTCATCGACAATCTGTTCATGCCCCGCAAACAGCGCCGGCAGCTGCTCCTTGAGATAGTCGATCCAGGTCCGCACCTTGGCATCCAGGTAGTGCCGCGAAGGGTACATGGCATACAGCGCACACTCGCGCAGACGGTAAGGCGCCAGCAGCCGCCGCAAGCGCCCCTGCTCGATCGCCTGGCTGGCGGTGTAGAACGGCAATAGCCCGATGCCCATGCCCAGTTCACTGGCCACCAGCATCGCGTCGGCGACGTTGGTCATGAAGCCGTCGCGCGGCGATATCACGCAATGGTCCAACCCCTCCGGGAATACCCAGTCGCCTTCATACATCGGGTACGCCATACGCAGGCACCGGTGCTCATGCAGGTCTTCGGGCCGCTCGGGAACGCCATGGGCATCCAGGTAACTCGGCGCGGCGCAAGGGATACTGAACACCGTGCCCAGCGGCACAGCGATCAGCTGCGAGTCGGGCAGCGCCTCGTTCAGGGTGATCACCACGTCGTGGCCTTCGACCAGCGGGTCGGGGTTGCGCTGGGACAGGGTCAGCTCCACCACCACCTCCGGGCATAGGGCGTTGTAGCCGGCCACCAGCGGCATCAGCAACAGGCCAAGGCCGTGCGGGCAATGCAGGCGCAGCCTGCCACGGGGGGTCAGGTGCGCGCCACGCGCTTCGCCCACCGCCTCCTCGGTCAACAGCATGATCTGCCGCGAGCGTTCCAGAAACCGCTCGCCGGCCTCACTCATGCGCAGGCGCCGGGTGGTGCGGTGCAGCAGGCGGGTCTGCAGCTGGTTTTCCAGCTCGGCGACGATCCGCGACACCTGGGCGGCAGAAATGTCCAGGGCGTTGGCCGCGGCGGCGAAGCTGCCGCACTCCACTACCCGGGTGAAGGTACGCATGGCGTGCAGCATGTCCATGGGGCTGGTCTCCTTGGTTCGTGCTTATTCGTACACTAAAGGCAGGAATCTATCACGATTTAGCCCATTTATTGTGCACAGCAAAACAATACATCATGGGTTAAACATTGATGAAGGAGCTTTCCATGAACATCAAACGCTCGATCGCGTTGCTTGCCTTCTCTGCCGTCTTTGCTTCGTTCGGTGCCTTGGCCGCCCCGGCCGCCGCCCAACCTGCCGCCAGCGACAGCGCCAACTACGAATACGGCATGCCGCTGGATGTCGCCAAAGTCGTCTCGATCTCCCCGGCCAGCAACATTGCCGATTGCCAGGTGGGCACCGCGCACATGGTCTACGTCGACCATCAGGGCCAGACCCACGAGGTCAACTACCGGGAAATGGGTAACTGCTCGCAGCAATGAATCAGGCCAGCACCTGGGTGATCCAGCCAACCTGCCTGGCAAAGTCCTGCAGCTTGTGTGGCGCGATCGCATCCCGGGCGCGTTCGAAGTTGGCCAGGGTCTGCTGCTTCTGACGCAGCATGCGTTGCCACTTGGTGACGAACGCTGGGCTTTTCTCGCGCATCAGCACCGGCCCGAAATACAACTCTTCGGCACTGTAGACCACCGCTGCGCCCGGCTCGGCAACGATGATCTCGTAATCGAAGCGGTTTTCACGCAACACCTCTTCGCAGACGATCCGATACCCGTTGGCCATCAGCCAGGCCCGTAGCTCGCGCTCACCGCCGTTGGGCTGCAGGATCAAACGCTCGCCGCCGCTCAGGCGTGCCTTGCCCCGCTCCAGGATTTCGCACATGGTGTCGCCACCCATGCCGCAGATACTGACCGCCGAGATGCGGTCCTGCGCCTGGATCGCCTCCAGGCCATCGGCCAGGCGAATGGTGATGCGTTGCTCAAGGCCGTTGCGGCGCACATTGCGCTGGGCCGACGCATAAGGCGTATGCGCCACTTCCCCGGCCACGGCCGCTTCGATCGTGCCACGCAGCGCCAAGGCCACCGGCAGGTAGCCGTGGTCCGAGCCGATATCGGCCAGGCGCGCGCCTTGCGGCACATGCGCCGCCACGCGTTCCAGGCGCATGGACAATGTCTGTTCGTTCAACTCAAGCCCCTTGCTCAACAATCGGCGCGATTCTGACCGCCGTGGCGCGGTATTACAATGCGCATGGGCCAAGCGGCGCCCTGTGGCTCGACCCCTGCGCCGTGCTCGCGTAGGCTTGCGGCTTTCCTTCCGTCGCAAGGCAAACACTTCATGACCGACATCATCTTCACCCCCGACTCCGATGCCGAATCCATTTCTTCCGACGTCGCCGAGTTCAACGGCGTGCTGGTCACCACCCAGATTCCTGCTGATCTGGACGGCGATATCGTGCAGCAGAGCGAAAGCACCCTGCAGGCCCTCAAAGAGGCCCTGGAAAAGGCCGGCAGCGGCATGGACCGGGTCATGCACCTGACCATCTACCTCACCGACATGGCCGACCGCGCCGCTTTCAACGAGGTGTACCAGCAGTTCTTCAGCAAGCCGTGGCCGGTGCGTGCTGCCGTGGGCGTGGCGGCGCTGGCGTACCCGCAAATGCGTGTGGAAGTGACCGCCATGGCCGCCAAGGGCTGACACAGCCGGTACCACCGCCAGGGGCTGCAAAGCGGCCCCAACCCAAGCAGCACGCAGTACCGGCCAAGCACCTCCGGGCAGGCAGAGCATGCCACTGGCCCATTTCCCCGCTACAATGCCGCCCTACCGTGACAGCCCGAACCTATAACGACATGTCCCTTCCAAAGAATCACCTGGAACTGCTCAGCCCTGCCCGTGACGTGGCCATCGCCCGTGAAGCGATCCTGCACGGCGCTGACGCCATCTACATCGGTGGCCCGAGCTTTGGCGCGCGCCACAACGCCTGCAACGAAGTCGGCGAAATCGCCGAGCTGGTGGCGTTCGCCCGGCGTTACCACGCCCGCGTGTTCACCACCATCAACACCATCCTGCACGACAACGAGCTGGAACCGGCGCGCAAGCTTATTCATCAGCTGTACGATGCCGGCGTCGATGCACTGATCGTGCAGGACCTGGGGGTGATGGAACTGGACATCCCGCCGATCGAGCTGCATGCCAGCACCCAGACCGACATCCGCACCCTGGAGCGGGCCAAGTTCCTCGACCAGGCCGGCTTCTCCCAGCTGGTACTGGCCCGTGAACTGAACCTGCAGCAGATCCGCGCCATCGCCGCCGAGACCGATGCAGCCATCGAGTTCTTCATTCACGGCGCGCTGTGCGTGGCCTTCTCCGGCCAGTGCAACATTTCCCACGCCCAGACCGGCCGCAGCGCCAACCGTGGCGACTGCTCGCAGGCCTGCCGCCTGCCGTACACCCTCAAGGACGACCAGGGCCGCGTGGTGGCGTTCGAGAAGCACCTGCTGTCGATGAAGGACAACAACCAGACCGCCAACCTGCGCGACCTGGTCGATGCCGGGGTGCGCTCGTTCAAGATCGAGGGCCGCTACAAGGACATGGGCTATGTGAAGAACATCACCGCCCATTACCGCAAAGAGCTCGACGCCATTCTCGAAGACCGCCCGGACCTGGCCCGTGCCTCCAGCGGCCGCACCGAGCACTTCTTCGTCCCCGATCCCGACAAGACCTTCCACCGCGGCAGCACCGACTACTTCGTCACCGACCGCAAGGTGGATATCGGCGCCTTCGACTCACCCACTTTCACCGGCCTGCCGGTAGGTGTGGTGGAAAAAGTCGGCAAGCGCGACCTGCAGGTGGTCACCGAAGTACCGCTGACCAACGGCGATGGCCTCAATGTGCTGGTCAAGCGTGAAGTGGTGGGGTTCCGAGCCAACATCGCTGAGCCGCGTGGCGAGTTCGAAGAAGACGGCCACAAGCGCTACCGCTACCGGGTCGAACCCAACGAGATGCCTGAAGGCCTGCATAAGTTGCGGCCCAATCACCCGCTGTCGCGCAACCTGGACCACAACTGGCAGCAGGCCCTGCAGCGCACCTCGGCCGAGCGCCGTGTCGGTGTGGAGTGGCACGCCGTGCTCACCGAGCAGCGCCTGATGCTGGGTGTTTGCAGTGAGGAAGGCGTCAATGTGCAGGTCGCTCTGGATGGCCCGTTCGGCGTAGCCAACAAGCCCCAGCAGGCCCTGGACCAGTTGCACGACCTGCTCGGCCAGTTGGGTACCACGATGTACCACGCCAACGCCATCGTGCTGGACGCACCGCAGGCTTACTTCATCCCCAACTCGCAGCTCAAGGCCCTGCGCCGCGAAGCCATCGAGGCGCTGACCGAAGCGCGCATCAAGGCCCACCCGCGTGGCGGGCGCAAGGCCGAGACCACGCCGCCGCCGGTTTACCCGGAGTCGCACCTGTCGTTCCTGGCCAACGTGTACAACCAAAAGGCCCGCGACTTCTACCACCGCCACGGCGTGCAATTGATCGATGCGGCGTACGAAGCGCACGAGGAGCATGGTGAAGTGCCGGTGATGATCACCAAGCACTGCCTGCGTTTCTCGTTCAACCTGTGCCCCAAACAAGCCAAGGGGGTGACCGGCGTGCGCACCAAGGTGGCGCCGATGCAGCTGATCCAGGGTGATGAAGTGCTGACCCTGAAGTTCGACTGCAAGCCATGCGAAATGCATGTGGTTGGCAAGATGAAGAGCCACATCATCGACCTGCCGACACCCGGCAGTGCCGTGGCACAGGTAGTCGGGCACATCAGCCCGGAAGACCTGCTCAAGACCATCCCCCGGGCACCGCACTGAGGGTGGGCCTGTAAAGGCCCATCGCCGGCAAGCCGGCTCCCACCACGACCGCGCAGTTCTTCAGGCCTGCGCTTTACCTGTGCAAGCAACGGTCTTGCCCAATTTCCAAAAGCCGGCGCAATCCAGGTGGGAGCCGGCTTGCCGGCGATGGCTCGCAACGCGAGCCTCCTCGGAACCTTACAAAATCCCCAGGCCCCGCGCCGTCCGGTCCACGGCAATGCGCGTCTTGTCCACCAGCTCATCGAGCTCGCCATGCGTGGCCACCAGCGCCGGCGCCATGATCATCCGCCCCAGCGTCGAACGAATGATCACACCTTCCTCGAACCCGTAGGTGCGGCACTGCCAGGCCAGGTCATTCTCATTGGCGTAACGCTTGCGGCTGCCCTTGTCCTCGGCGAACTGCAACGCCGCCACCAGCCCCGCGCCCTGCACCTGGCCAATTAACGGATGGTTGGCAAATACCTCACGCAGGATGCGCTGCAGGTACGGGCCAGTATCGTCCTTGACCTGGCGCACGATGCCTTCGTCGCGCAGCGCCTTGAGGTTGGCGATGGCCACTGCGGCTGCCACCGGGTGGCCGGAATACGTCAGGCCGTGGGCAAATACCCCGCCCCGCTCCACCAGCGCCTCGGCGATGCGCTTGCTCAGCACCAGGCCACCCATGGGCACATAACCCGACGTCAGGCCTTTGGCGATGGACAGCGTGTCAGGCTCGAAACCGAAGTACTCATGGGCGAACCATTCACCGGTACGGCCAAAGCCACCAATCACCTCGTCCGCGCACAGCAACACATCGTACTGGCGGCAGATACGCTGGATTTCCGGCCAGTAGCTTTCCGGCGGGAAGATCATCCCGCCTGCGCCCTGGAACGGCTCGGCGATGAAACCGGCAACGTTCTCTGCACCCAGTTCAAGGATCTTTTCCTCCAGTTGCAAAGCACAGCGGCGACCGAACTCGGCCGGGCTCAGCTCGCCGCCTTCGGCGTACCAGTACGGCTCATCGATGTGCGCCACATCCGGAATAAGCCCACCCATCTCATGCATGAACTTCATGCCGCCCAACGCTGTGGCGGCCAGGGTCGAGCCGTGGTAGCCGTTCCAGCGGCCGATCATGACCTTCTTGTTCGGTTGCCCGACCACCTGCCAGTAACGGCGGACGGTGCGGATCAGCACCTCGTTGGCCTCGGAGCCGGAGTTGGTGTAGATCGCGTGGCTGTAGTGCCCGGGCAGCAGGCTGAACAACAGTTCGGACAGCTCGATCACCGCCGGGTGGGTGGTGTGGAAGAACATGTTGTAGTACGCCAGCTGGTCCATCTGCGCGGCGGCGGCGGCAGTCAGGTCCTTGCGGCCGTAGCCCAGCTGCGTGCACCACAGGCCGGACATGCCGTCCAGGTAGCGCCTGCCGTCGTTGTCCCACAGGTACAGGCGCTCGCCGCGGGTGATCACCCGCGGGCCTTCGGCGTTGAGCGCCTTCTGGTCAAGGAAGGCGTGGATGTGGTGGGCCGCGTCACTGGCCTGGTAGTCGCGGGTGTCGCGTTGCGGCTGGAAGGGGGCGTTCATTGTTGTTCTCCGTGAGTGAGGGTCAGCGCAGCTGGAACCAGGTGGTCTTGAGCTGGGTGTACTTGTCGAAGGCGTGCAGCGACAGGTCGCGGCCAAAGCCCGACTGGCGGCCACCACCAAAGGGCACCGCCACATCGAGGGCATCGACCGTGTTGACCGAGACAGTGCCCGCCTTCAACTGCCGGGCCACGCGGTGGGCGCGGTTGAGGTCGTCGCTCCACAGCGAGGCGGCCAGGCCGTAAACGCTGTCGTTGGCCAGGCGTACGGCCTGCGCTTCGTCGTCAAAGGCGGTGATCGCCAGCACGGGGCCGAATACTTCTTCGCGGGCCAGGGCCGAATCCGGGCGCACGTCGGCGAACACCGTCGGCGCGATGAAGTTGTTCGAGCCGTTGAAGCTCAGCCGCTGGCCGCCGCACAACAGGCGGGCGCCGTCGCCCTGGGCCTGCTCGATGGCCGCCATGACGCGTGCGCTCTGCGCGTCGTCGACGATGGCGCCGGCACGGCTGGCCGGGTCCAGGGGATCGCCGGGCAGCCACTGGCGGGCCTTGGCCAGCAGGCGCTCGACGAATTCGTCGTGGACCGAGCGCTGCACATAAAGGCGCGAATTGGCAGAGCACACCTCGCCCTGGTTGAAGAAGATGCCGAAGGCCGCTTTCTCCGCTGCCAGGTCCAGGTCCTGGCAGTCGTCGAACACCAGGTTCGGGCTCTTGCCACCACACTCCAGCCACACCTGCTTGAGGTTTGATTGCGCCGAGTACTGCATGAAGTACTTGCCCACCTGGGTCGACCCGGTGAACACCAGGCAATCCACATCCGGGTGCAGGCCAAGGGCACGGCCAGCGCTTTCACCCAGGCCCGGCACCACGTTCAGCACCCCTTCGGGCACCCCTGCCTCCAGCGCCAGCTCGGCCAGGCGCAGGGCAGAGAACGGCGACTGCTCGGCGGGCTTGAGCACCACACTGTTGCCGGCGGCCAGTGCCGGGGCGACCTTCCAGGCAGCCATGTCCAGCGGGAAATTCCATGGCACCACGGCGCCGACCACACCCAGCGCTTCACGCGTGACCGTGGCCAGGGCATTGCCAGCCGTTGGCGCGACCTGGTCGTAGACCTTGTCCAGCGCCTCACCGTACCAGGCGAATACGTTGGCCGCGCCTGGCACGTCGATGGTGTAGGCGTCCATCACGGGCTTGCCCATGTTCAGTGAGTCGAGCAGCGCCAGCTCCTCGCGGTGGGCCATCATCAGTTCAGCCAGGCGCAGCAACACGCCCTTGCGCGCCGCAGGTGCCATGCGCGCCCAGGGGCCTTGCTCGAAGGCGCGCCGCGCGGCACGCACTGCCTGGTCGATTTCGGCATCGCCGCACGCGGCGACCTGGGCCAGCAACTGCCGGTTGGCCGGGTTGATCGCATCGAAGGTCTCCCCGGACTGCGGGGCCAGCGGGCGGCCGTCGATCAGCGCCGTGGTGATGAAGCTTTGCCGTGCAGCGCGCTGCTGCCAATCGCTTTTCGTATGCACGCAGGTCTCCCTTTCGGCCGCGCGTGCGGCCGGTTGCAGGTGTTGTAGAGGTGGGTGGACGTGGCGCCGTCAGCGCCTTCGCAGGTAACTTTCCAGCGGGTCCTTGCTCAGGCCTTCCTGGGCCTGGGCCAGCGAATCGATGAACAGCGAAAACAGCTCGGACTGCTTGGCGATGTCCAGCTTGGTGTAGAGATTCTTGCGATGGGTCTTGACCGTGTCTTCACTGATGCCCAGGCGCTCGGCCAGCGAGCGTGTCGAGTGGCCGCGCAGCAGGTACTGGGCGATACGGCACTCGCGCTCCGTGAGCAGTGAAGAGCCGAAGTTGTTCAGCGCGGCGTTGATCTGCCGGCCCAGGGCACTTTCGAAGCGCCCGCCCACGGCGTCGACATCCAGGTGGCTCCACTGGCGACGCACCACGGCCACCACCCAGGGCGCCACACACTTGAGGTCACTGACCTGCTGACGGTCCAAGCGGCGGGTACTGGCCAGGGCCACGGCGATGGTCAGGTGTTCATCCAGAGGGACGATGAAGTTCAGTTCGTCCTCAAGGTGTGCGTGCTGGTAGAACGACAGGTAGTACTCGCTGCGCTTAAAATGGTCCGGGGCAACGTCGCTGAGGCGAAAGCAGCCGGCCGCCACACCGTCCATGCAGGCACGGTAGAACGGGCACAGCAGGTAGTAGCCTTCCAGGTAGCGCTGCACGTTGCCTTCCGGCAGCCAAGGGCCCTCCTCGTCCTTGACGAACAGCGCCGAGGGCAGGCCCTTGCGTGGGTAAAGAAACACCGTGATGGCCTGGCACGGCGCCAGCAACTTGAGCGCGGCGAACAACGCCTCGACAAAACCCGGCGTGCCTTGGGCGTCGATGACACGGCCCATCTGCGCGTACCAGTCGGGCGATTTCAGCCGGTCTTTGCTCATTGTCGTTGTCCCATGCCGGGGTGGTCATGGTTGGGATTCTTGCATGGGATGCCGGGGCCGGCCATCACCCTTCGGGGTGAGGTTGTGGCATGCTCTGCAGCTCTTTCATTTCAGGGCCTGAACATGCTGATCGACGAAGAACTGACCCTGAAAAAGCTCGAGACCTTCCTCGCGTTCATGCGCAGCGGCAACCTCGGCCGCGCCGCCGCCGAGTTGTCCACCAGCGCAGTCAGCGTGCACCGGGCCATTCATTCGCTGGAAAGCGCCCTGCGCTGCCCGCTGTTCAAGCACGAAGGTCGTCAGCTGATTCCGCTCGAAAGCGCCTATGTGCTGGAGAAGAAGGCCCGCCAGTTGATCCAGGACGCTGAGCAGATGGTGCGCCAGACCCGCGAGGCGGCCGGCTTCTACGCCGAACGCTTCCGCCTCGGGGCGCTGTACTCGCTGACCGTCAAGACCGTGCCCAAACTGGTGATGGGCCTGAAGCTGCGGCGCAGTGCACTGAACATCGACCTGACCCTGGGCTCGAACGTCGACCTGCTGCAGCGGCTGAAAAATCATGAACTCGAAGCGGTGCTGGTGTCGCTGGATGAAAGCGTGGCCGACCCTGCCTGCGAGCAGTTGCCGCTGTTCTCCGACGATATCTACCTCGCCGTGCCCACCGATTCGCCGTTTGCCGAGCAGCAGGAAGTGGACCTGGCGGACCTGGCCGAGTCCACCTTCATCACCCTGACCCAAGGCTTTGCCACCCACCGTGATGGCGCACGGGTGTTCCAGCAGGCAGGGTTCGAGCCGAAGGTGGCGATGCAGGTGAACGACATCTTCACCCTCCTGAGCATGGTCAGTTCGGGGGTGGGCTTTGCACTGTTGCCCGGTCGCATTGCCGCGGTGTACGAAAACCGTGTGAAGCTGATTGCGCTGCAGCCGCGTTACCGGCTGCAGCAGCATATCGGTGTGGTGTTCCTCAAGGCCCGCGAGCGCGAGCCCAACCTGCTGGCACTGCTGGCGGAGTGCCGAATGTACAGCCGGGAAAACTGAGCGCCGCGCACCGCGGCGGTTCGGCAGAACCACCACGGCAAGGCGCGGCTAGGCCATCAGGCCACGCATGCAGAAGTACAGCAGCGAAGGGCCCAGCAGGCAGCCCAGGGCGGTGTAGAACGCTGCGGTCAGGCAGCCATAGGGGACCAGCTTGGGGTCGGTCGCCGCCAGGCCGCCCGCCACGCCGCTGGAGGTGCCCATCAAGCCGCCGAAGATCACCGCAGTGCGCGGGTTGTTCAAACCGATCATCGGGGCCACGAAGGGCGTCACCACCATGACCAGTATGGCTTTGACCAGTCCGGCGGCAATCGACAGCGCCATCACCTCGGAACTTGCACCAATCGCAGCGCCCGTCACCGGCCCGACGATATAGGTCACTGCCCCGGCGCCGATGGTGGTCAGGCTGACCGCATCGGTGTAACCAAAGGCCATGGCCACCCCTACCCCTGCGACGAACGAGGTGCCGATACCGAAGAACAACGCGATCACCCCGGACAGCCCGGCGCGCTTGAGTTCTTCGATGTTGACGCCAAAAGCCGTGGCGACGATGGCGAAGTCGCGCAACATGGCCCCACCCAGCAGGCCGATGCCAGACAGCAGCGGAATGTCCACCAAGCCTTTCTGCCCGCCGGTCATCACCCCACCGACGTAAGACAACGCCAGGCCGAGGAAAATCGCGATGGCAGAGCCATGCAAACGCCCGCGGGTCAGCTTGTCGGACATCCAGTAGGACAGCCACATGGTTACGCCGATCACTGCGAAACCACTGACCAGGCCATACCCGTTGATCACTTTCATCATCGATTCGTACATGGCGGTCACCGTTGCGCAGCAGTCAGGGGTTTGTCGGTGCCCGCCTCAGGCTTCTTTTGCCCGATGCGGTCCAGCAGCGGCACCATGGCGAAGCTTGCGATCACCGCCACGACGCCGGCCGTTATCGCCATCGGCCCGCCGGACAGCGCACCCAGTACGTTCTGCTGGGCGGCCATGGCGACTACGATGGGAATGTAGATGGCGCTCCAGAATTCCACGCCCTGTTCGGACTTGGCCTTGATCAGGCCACGCGTGTTGAGGTAACTGCCGATGAAGATCAGCAGCAGCATGGCGATGCCGACTCCGCCGACGTTGGCCGGGACACCCAGGAGCTTGCCCAGGAGTTCGCCGATGAACAGGCCTACAAGGGTACACAGGGCCAGAAAGGCCACACCGTAAATGATCATTGTTGTTGTCCTCGCGTTGGGTCGAAGTTGCTTGTTGTTGTCCTTCGAAAAACACGGCATTTATGGGCGCTGGCTGACCTCCTGACGCAGCAGGGCGTCCACTGTATCGAATCGGGTTTGCTCCAGGGCAAGTACACGCCCCTGCTCGAACACCGGGCGGGCCAGGCCGGTCAGCACGCTGCCGGGCGGTAGCTCCAGGTGCAGGCGCACGCCGCGCTCATAGGCGTTGCGCAACGTAGCACGCCAATCGACGAGCCGGGCCATGTTGCCGGCCAGGTCGTCACGCAGGCGTTGCGGATCGAACAGCGGCCGCGCGCTGCTGCCACTGAGGTAGGTGATGTGCGGGCGGATTATCTGCACACCTGCAAATGCCTGTGCCAGCTCGGCCGCCGGGCCGTCGAGCAAGCGGCAATGAGACGGCACGCTGACCGCCAGGCGCCGGGCCACGCCCTGGCCACGGCTGCGCGCCTTGGCGGCGACCTCGGCCATGGCCTTGTCGCTGCCGGCGATGACGATCTGGTTGTCGCTGTTGAGGTTGGCCAGGTACACCTCGCCGCCCACCTGGGCCAGCAAGCGCTCGACACTGGCCAGGTCCAGGCCACTGAGGGCGGTCATGCCGTAGCCTTGAGGGTAGGCCCGTTGCATCAGCTCACCGCGCAGCGCCACAAGGCGTACGGCATCGGCAAACGCCAGGGCGCCCGCCGTGACGGCGGCAGGGTAGGCGCCGATCGACAGCCCTGCCACATACTCAGGCGCCGGGCTGCGCTGCAACAACGTGCGCGCCCAGGCCACCCCGGCCAACAGCAGGCACAACTGCACGGCGCGGGTGGTTTGCAATGCCTGCGGGCTGTCCAGGGCCAGCACCTGTTCCCCGAGGGTGTCACTGGCCTCCTCCAGCAACGCTGCCGAGCCCTCGGGAAGGCGGTGAAGCATCCCCGCCTGCTGGGCGCCCTGCCCAGGGAACGCGAACAGGCTGCTCACGCTGCGCACTCCAGCAGGTTCCACGGGTCGGCCACCAGCCGGGCACCAAGCGCCGACTTGAGCAGCACACGCGGTGCCGCCCCGGCCCATTCACGCAGGGCGATGCCACCTGCGGGGGTTTGCAGTTGCACATCGATTCCGCAAGGCCCGCAGTCGAGGCTATCGAGCAACTCACGCGCCGCGGCCCGGCTCATGGGCCGCGGTGTGCGTAGCAGCAGGTCAAGGTCGCTGGCCGCGTGCAGCACCTCGACCCCGGTAGCCAGCTGGTAACCCACCCCGCCTGTCGGCCCCCAGGCCAGCCCGCTGGCGTCGAGCAGCGGGGCCACGCTGGCCAGCGCCTGTAGCGCTGGCCAGGGGCTCGCGCCCTGCCCGCGCAAGGCTTCCGGGCGCAGATGCCGGCGAATGTCCGCCAGGCGCATCTGCACACCCAGGCGCTGGGCGCGCCCCTCCCCGCGCAACCCCACCGCCACCCACCCTGCCGCGCAGAACGCTCGGCGCACCACCACCGGTTGCCCGGCTGCCAGTACCTGCGTCGCCCAGGCAGGGGCATCGGCAGGGAGCGCGGCCGGGGGCATCCCCCAGAGCAGGTCATGTGGCTGTGGCGCGCTCATCTCAGGCCTCCTGCCAATGGCTGCGCAAGCGTGCACGCACTTCGCGCGAAGCGCTGCGGTGCTCGCCGGCCAAACGTGACGTCAGGTCGGTGCTGTTGCCGATATCGCGCAGCGCTTCGGCCAGGCAGGCACGCACCTGGGCCAGATCGCTTGCGCTCGGGGTATCCGCGTTATCCACGCGCAGGCGCCGCCACAAAAGGCCCAGCGAGGCATAGCTGGCCAGGTCGTAGGCCATCGGCGGAATCTCGGCGGCCAAGGCCTCCAGTTCGTCGACGCTGCGCAAGGTGATCCGCGCCGCCGCCGCCTTGCCCATGGCGTGCACCATCACCCCGCTGTCATCCAGTGCGATCAGCCGCTGGGCCTGGTAGCCGTGGGCCAGAAACGCGCCAGACATGGCCTTGCCCACCAGCAGGCCGATCACCGGGTGGCCGGCCAGGCGTGCCTGGGCATAGGCCTGCACGGCAGCGGCCAGCGCCTGGTGGATGCCCAAGGCTTCCTCGCGGCGGCCGTAGGCCTGGCTGGGCACATCGATGACCGCGACGATGGCGCGCTTCTCGCCATCGCGGTCCAGTTCGATCGCCTCGCTCACCGCCTTGGCCAGCGCCCAGCCTTCGAGCAGGCCGACTTCACCGTTGCGCGCCCGGGGGAACGGGTTGTGCGCATCCGGCACCACGGCGATGAAGCGCGCCGGGCGGTTGTCCAGTTCGCCATCGATGACCCGCAGCGAGGCGGGATAACCCGACAGTGCTTCGCCGCCGGCCAGGCCTGGCAGCCAGTTCAGGGCACGGTTCATGGGGCATCTCCTTGATAAAGGGCGCGTACGGCAGCGGCATCCAGTTGCGGGCAGGTGTTGCCCAGGCTTGCGAGCCGTTCGAGGTACCAGGCATGACGACCTGCACGGTCGGCACTGGGGGCGTCGAGCAACTGCAGCAGTTGCTGGCGAACGCTGTCGACGTCATCGGCCACATACGCATCCACCAGGCCACTGGCGTACCGCTGCTCGCCACCGGTCAGGCTCCAGATGAAGGGACGGTCCTTGGCGTCGTACTCGGCGATGCCGGCTTCCTGCTCGATCACCTGCGGGCCATTGAGGCCCAGGCGCGCCTCTCGGGTCACCAGCAGGTGGCTACACAGGCCCGCAGCGATGGACATGCCGCCAAAACAGCCCACCGACCCTGCGACCAGGCCCACCACCGGCTGATAGCGGCGCAGCTCGACGATGGCTGCCTGGATCTCGGCAATCGCCGCCAGGCCAAGGTTGGCCTCCTGCAGGCGCACCCCGCCGGTTTCCAGCAGCAGCACGGCGCAAGTCGGGATGCCGTTGCGGTTGTCTTCGATGGCCAGCTCCAGGGCACCGGCAATCTTGGCACCGCCCACTTCGCCCATGCTGCCCCCCTGGAAGGCGCCTTCGATGGCGGCGATGACCGAGTTGCGGCCACCCAGCAAGCCCTTGGCGATGACCACGCCGTCGTCGGCCTGGGGCACGATGCCCTGGCGCGGCAACCACGGCGACATCAGCCGCTCGAACGGGCCGAGCAGCTCGCGAAAACTGCCCGGGTCGAGCAAGGTGCGGGCACGCTGGCGCGCCCCCAGTTCGACGAAGCTGCGGCTTTGCAGCAGGCGTTGGGTGTCAGTCATGGGCGATCTCCTCGAAACCTTGCTCAAGGCGCAGGCGTACCACCCCAGGCGTGGCGCCAAAGTCATGGATGTCGATGTTTACCGCCGGCCATGTGCGCCCTTGGAACAGGCGCTGGAACAGTTGCTCCCAGCGGGCGCCGCTGCCGTTGACCGAGGTCACCACCTGAATGTTCAGGCTGCCGGCGGTGCCGGGTTCCATCAGGACTTCCAGGTCGCCCGAGCTGACGCAACCCACCAGGGTGCGGCCACGGCCAGGCTCGGCGGCAGGGAATTGAAAGGTCAGGGTTTCCATGTCACAGGCTCCCGGCTTTGTCGAGAAACAGGCAGGCGGCCAGCAGGTCGGCGGCACCGCCCGGTGAGGCGTTCAGTTGCAGCAGTTGGGTGTCCAGCAGACGCAAGTGGCGGCGGCCGTCGAGGGTGGCACTGCCACCGGCTGCGAGCACACGGCGGGCGCCCTGCTGCAGCGTTTGCAGGCCCTGCGGGCCGGCGCGCCAGAGCACGCAGGTATCACTCAGCGCGGCCATGATCGCCAGCAAGGCATCGAGGCGTGCGTGGTTTTCGCTGGCACCGTTGGCGCGGCTGCGGCGCAGTTGCGGCAGGCCGTGGCCGATGACGGCAGGAAAGCCCTGCTGCGCCTGTTCGCGGGCACCGCCGGCGCCGTAACGGCGGCGTACCTGGGTGCCGTGGCTGTCCTGGGCGGAGGCGGCTGGGTCCTCGATCAGGGCGATGCGCCCGGCACGGGCTGCGACGGTACTCGCGTCGGCCGTGGCATCCAGGGCCTGGGCGGCCACCAGCAGGCCCAGGGCCCAGATCGCGCCACGATGGGTGTTGACGCCGCAGGTGGTGGCCAGCATCGCGGCCTCCCCTTCACGGCCGATACGGCCCAGCTCGATGCGCAGCGCCGGGCCAACCTCGCCGTGGGCCTGGGCGGCGCCGGCCATTTGCCGCAAGCAAGGCCAAAGGGCAAGCGCCGAGGCATGCATCATGGCCAGCGTCATGTCGCTGTGCGCGCCGCTGCTGCGCCGGTCCACCAGGCCAGGCTTGGGTGACAGGTCGGCCTCGTCGATCAGCGCTTCCACCGCCAGGTCGGCCAGGTGGTCGGCAAGGGGAATTGCGCTTTCAGCGGCCGGCGTGATCACAGGCAAGCCGGCTGCCAAAGGGATCGGGCAGTGTTCAAGCGGGCGCGCGGCCCGGTGAAACGGAGCATAGGGTTGCAGATTGAATAGTTGCATCACCAGCTCCTGAACCGTGCAGGTGGGTTGTACAGGCCACCGGACCACTCCACCAGGTCGGCGATGCTGCGTGCCGCGAGCAGTTCGCGGTTGGCATCGGTGCGGCGGATGCCGAGGTCTTCGGGCAAGGCGACGAGGCCTTGCTGGCGCAGACGTAAAGTGTCCTTGGGGTCGTGGCGCAAGCCAATGGCGGTGACCCCGGCCACGGCGGCAATCATCTGCTGGCGCTCTTGCAGGCTGCGCGCCTTGTACAGGTAGGCGATCCCCTCTTCGGTCAGCAGGTGGGTGACGTCATCGCCGTAGATCATCACCGGTGCGAGCGGCATGCCGGCCTTCTTCGCCACGTCCACGGCGTCCAGGGTTTCGACGAAGGTCGGTTTGCCGCCTTCCTGGTAGGTTTCGACCATCTGCACCACCAGTTTGCGGCCGCGTTCGAGCAAGGTGTCGGGCACCGTCATGTCGAGCCAGGCCGCAGTGGCGTGGCGCCGGCCGCGGGGGTCATGGCCCATGTTCGGCGCGCCGCCGAAGCCGGCCAGGCGGCCCCGGGTGACGGTCGAGGAATGGCCATCACCATCGACCTGCAAGGTGGCGCCGATAAACAGGTCGACCGCGTACTGCCCCGCCAGCTGGCACATCATGCGGTTGGAGCGCAGCGAGCCATCGCGGCCGGTGAAAAACACGTCCGGGCGTTGCGCGATGTAGTCCTCCATCCCCAGTTCAGTGCCAAAGCAATGCACGCTTTCGACCCAGCCGGTCTCGATGGCCGGGATCAGCGTGGGGTGCGGGTTGAGCGTCCAGTTGCGGCAGATCTTGCCTTTGAGGCCCAGCGACTCGCCGTAGGTCGGCAAGATCAGCTCGATGGCGGCCGTGTTGAAACCAATGCCGTGGTTGAGCGACTGCACCTTGTGCTTTTCATAGATGCCACGGATGGCCATCATCGCCATCAGCACGTGCACCGGTTTTATGTGCCGCGGGTCGCGGGTGAACAGTGGCTCGATGTAGAACGGCTGGTCGGCGACCACCACGAAGTCTACCCAGGAGGCCGGAATGTCCACCCGTGGCAGGTCGTCGACGCGCTCGACCAGCTGGTTGACCTGCGCGATCACCAGGCCATCGCTGAAGGCTGCCGGCTCCACCAGGGCCGGGGTGTCCTCGGTACTGGGGCCGGTGTACAGGTTGCCGTCACGGTCGGCCATGAACCCGGCGACCAGCGTGACATTGGGGATCAGGTCGACCAGCAGGCGCGAATACAACTCGATGTAGGTATGAATGGCGCCGACTTCGAGCAGGCCGTCTTCGAGCAGTTGGCCGATGCGCAGGCTCTGGGGCCCTGCGAACGAAAAGTCGAGCTTGCGTGCGATGCCCCGTTCGAACAGGTCCAGGTGCTCGGCACGGCTGACGCTGGGCATGATCATGTGCAGGTCGTGCAGCTGCTCGGGGTTGGCCTTGGCCAGCGAACGGGAGAGGAAGTCGGCCTGCTTCTGGTTGTTGCCTTCGAGCACCACCCGGTCACCTGGAGCGATCAACAGCTCCAGTGCCTCGACGATGCGTTCGGTCGGCAGCACCACACCGTCGGCCAGGTGACGGACCCGCTCCAGGCGGCGCAGCTTCTCGGCGCGCCGCCTGGACCACTGCGGCGGTGGATTCTTCGTTATGGTCATGGGTGACTCCACGGTTCGCTGTCGTAGAGGCACAGTAGGACTGGGCGGTTGAGCGATCAATCAAGCTGGCGGCGTGATCGTTACGCTCAGGGTAATGATTGCACTTAGCTTGCCTGCGGTGCACTAGCCTGAAAGACTCAACGCCGGAGCCCTGGCAAAAACGCACGCCTCACCTGCAGATATATCCATTGTGCAGGGCAATTTTGCATGACAGGATCCATCGATCCTCCAGCGCACTCCAGACTTCACTTGGAAAATCAATAACAAAGCAGGGAGAACGCGATGACCGCGCACGCTCATACCTCGGCAACGGCCCATGTTCTGGCCGAGGTCCGCAACCAGATAGGCCACCTCACCCTCAACCGCCCCAGTGGCCTCAATGCCCTGACCCTCGACATGGTGCGCAGCCTGCGCCAGCACTTGGACCGCTGGGCCGATGACCCGCACGTGCAAGCCGTGGTGCTGCGCGGCGAAGGCCCCAAAGGCTTTTGCGCCGGCGGCGACATCCGCTCGCTGCATGACAGCTACAAGGCCGGCGACACGCTGCACGAAGACTTCTTCGTCGAGGAATACGCCCTGGACCTGGTGATCCACCGCTACCGCAAACCGGTACTGGTGCTGATGGACGGCTTCACCCTCGGTGGCGGCATGGGCCTGGCACAGGGCTGCGACCTGCGTATCGTCACCGAGCGCAGCCGGCTGGGGATGCCCGAGGTCGGCATCGGCTATTTCCCGGACGTTGGCGGCAGCTACTTCCTCTCACGCATCCTGGGCGAGCTGGGCACCTATCTGGGCGTCAGTGGCGCGCAGATCCAGGCGGCGGACGCGCTGTATTGCGGGCTGGCCGACTGGTACCTGCCAAGCGAAAAACTTGCTGAACTCGATGAAGGCCTCGACCGCCTGGACCTCGGCGCCCATCCGCTCAAGGCCCTGCAGGGGCTGCTGGCCAGGCTGGGCAAGCAGGTGCTGGACGACGCACCACTGGAAAGCCTGCGCCCGGTCATCGACCACTACTTCGCTCAGCCTGATGTGGCAGCGATCATCGAGCAATTGCGGGCAGTGAGCATCGGCGACAGCCACCAATGGGCACTGGCCACTGCCGACCAGCTGGAAAGCCGCTCGCCACTGGCCATGGCGGTTACCCTGGAGATGCTGCGCCGCGGCCGTCATCTGCCGCTGGAAGCCTGCTTCGCCATGGAGCTGCACCTGGACCGCCAATGGTTCCGCCACGGCGACATCATCGAAGGCGTGCGCGCCCTGATCATCGACAAGGACAAACAGCCACGCTGGAACCCGCCGACCCTGGCGGGGCTGCAACGCCAGCGCGTCGACCAATTCTTCGAAGGCCTGTGAGCCGGGGAGTACTCAGATGCAAGACGTAGAACTGAGCGAAGAGCAGATCATGATCCGCGACATGGCCCGGGACTTCGCCCGCGGCGAAATCGCCCCGCATGCCCAGGCCTGGGAAAAGGCCGGCTGGATCGATGACGGCGTGGTGCGCAAGATGGGTGAACTGGGGCTCCTGGGCATGGTGGTGCCGGAAGACTTCGGGGGCAGCTACACCGACTACGTGGCCTACGCCCTGGCCGTGGAGGAAATTTCCGCAGGCTGCGGCGCCACCGGGGCGATGATGAGCATCCACAATTCGGTGGGCTGCGGCCCGCTGCTGGCCTACGGCACACCCGAGCAGCAGCAAGCCTGGCTGCCGCGCCTGGCCAGCGGCGAAGTGATCGGCTGCTTCTGCCTGACCGAGCCGCAGGCCGGCTCTGAAGCGCACAACCTGCGCACCCGCGCCGAATTGATCGACGGCCAATGGGTGATCAATGGCGCCAAGCAGTTCGTCAGCAACGCCCGCCGCGCGGGCCTGGCCATCGTCTTTGCCGTGACTGACCCAGCGCTTGGCAAGAAAGGCCTTTCGGCATTCCTGGTACCCACCGACAACCCGGGGTTCAAGGTCGACCGCAGCGAGCACAAGATGGGTATCCGCGCCTCCGACACCTGCGCCGTCACCTTCGACCATTGCCGCATCCCCGCCGCCAACCTGTTGGGTGAGCGTGGCAAGGGCCTGGCCATTGCCTTGTCCAACCTTGAAGGCGGGCGTATCGGCATCGCGGCCCAGGCCTTGGGTATCGCCCGCGCCGCGTTCGAGGCGGCGCTGGCCTATTCCCGCGACCGGGTGCAGTTCGGCAAGCCGATCAACGAGCACCAGAGCATCGCCAACCTGCTGGCCGACATGCAGGTGCAGGTCAATGCCGCACGCTTGCTGATCCTGCATGCCGCACGCCTGCGCAGCGCGGGCAAACCCTGCCTGTCGGAGGCGTCGCAGGCCAAGCTGTTCGCATCGGAGATGGCAGAGCGGGTGTGTTCGATGGCGATCCAGGTGCATGGCGGCTATGGCTACCTGGAAGACTACCCGGTCGAGCGCTATTACCGTGACGCGCGCATCACGCAGATCTATGAAGGGTCGAGCGAGATCCAGCGGATGTTGATTGCCAGGGAGTTGAAGCACTATCCGTTGTGATGGTTCTCACCGGGCCCCAGGTCAAGCCCTGCCCGCCAGGCCGGCAGGGCTTTATTCGAAGTGGCTGGCTTGCCAGCGATTGCCCCCGTCAACTCAGCGCCGTTGCTTGAAGGTCTGCGAAGGCAGCTGCCCAAAACGCTCACGGTAGGTGTCGGCAAACCGCCCCAGGTGCAGGAAGCCGTAATCCATCGCCAGTTCCGTCACACTGCGCACCGCGCAACTGCTATCGCTCAGGCACGCATGCACCCGCTCCAGTTTACGTTGCCGTACGTACTGTTTGGGCGTGGTGCCCAGGTGGCGATCGAACAACGCATAAAGTGAGCGCACACTCATGCAGGCCTGTTCGGCCAGGGTCTCGGCTGCCAGCTCCAGTTTGAGGTTGCGCTCGATGTAGTCGAGGATCCGCTCCAGGCTGGCCCCCGGCGTGCCCAGGCTTTCCCGGCGGATGTTGGTGCTCATCAGCGTCAACAGCTTGCTGGCGACGATCTGGCTGTAGTGGCCCTGCACCCGCGGCAGCGCATCACTCACCTCGGCCTCATGGCAGACCATGGCCAGCAGGTTGACGAAACCGTCCAGCTCTTCGAGCCGGTAGTGGTTGCGCAAAAAACGCACCCCGCCCGCAGGCCGCTGCCAGCGCTGCTCCTCGCAGATCGAGTCGAGCATGTGCGTCGGTACCTTGAGGATGAACTTCTCGCAGTCTTCGGAATAGGTAAGGTCCACCGGGTCGTCGGGGTTGATCAGCAGCAGTTCGCCTGGCACCAGGTGATGTTCGCGCTGTGGCCCGCGCCACAGGCAGTTGCCATGGAGCAGCACCTGCAGGTGATAAATGGTTTCCAGGGCCGGTGACGTGACCCGCACGCTGCCCCCGTAGCTGATACGGCAGAGGTCGAGTTCGGCGAACTTGCGGTGGCTGAGGCTGGCCTGCGGGTGGGTGCTGCGCGACAGGCCGATGCAGTGCTGGCCGACGTGGCGGTTGACGTAATCGGACACCGCATAGGGGTCGGCGTGATGGAACACGCTACTGCGCTCGCTCAGCAGGCGGCTTTCCATAGGCAAGGCACTCGGTATCGTTATTGTTCTGGGCGCCGCGTCCTACTGGCCCGGGGCCTGTGGTTGCGGTCAACGGTCATTCTACCGGGCCGGGGTCGGATTTCAGGGGGCAGCTGACCGCCGGTGGCTTGATGACACACTAAGCAAATGAGCGGAGCTGGGCAATGCGATGTTCAGATTGGGTGGGCGGCTATCGGATAGGCGAAAGCAGCGTTTGGGCGGTTATCGCACGAAACAGTTTGCAACCAAGCTGCACGTCCACCCGGTAACTTTTCCGACATCCTAACCTGCGTATCTGTTAAAAAACCGCATGTCCATTTCCTTACGCACCCACCTGCGCCGTCGCTGGTTCACCTGGCTGTGCGCCACCTTCCTGGTTGTCGGCCTGCCAGCCGGCTGCGCCGTGCTGCAGCACAAGGAACGTGAACTGGTGTTCCGCATCGAGCCGGGCCAAGCAAGCTGGTTCCGTGGCCTGCCCAGTGGCGTGCAGGAACTGGACCTGCGCCCGCGCAGCTTCGCCGCCAACCAGAGCCTGCACGCCTGGTGGTGGCCGGCCCGCCGCGCCGATGCGCCGGCCATCCTCTACCTGCACGGCGTACGCTGGAACCTCACCGGCCAGCTGTTTCGCATCGAACAGCTGCATGCCATGGGGTATTCGGTGCTGGCCGTGGATTACCGAGGTTTCGGCCAAAGCCGCGGCGGCCTGCCGTCCGAGGCGACCGTCTATGAAGACGCACGCATTGCCTGGGAGCGTTTTGCCCAGCTGCAACCGGATGCGGGCAAACGCCTGATCTTTGGCCATTCGCTGGGCGGCGCGGTAGCGGTGGAGCTGGCTGCCGACCTGACGCGCCAGGCGCAGAAAGAAGGCGGGGCAGTGCCCGCACGGGGGCTGATCCTGGAGTCGACCTTCACGTCACTGGGCGATGTCGCCGCTGCCGTGGCCGATACCACCCTGCCGGTGCGTTGGCTGCTGTCGCAGAAATTCGATTCGCTGGACAAGATCAAGGACGTCGGCCTGCCGCTGCTGCTGGTGCACGGCCTGGACGACCGTTTCGTGCCGCCGCGTTTCAGCCAGCAGTTGTTCGAGGCAGCGCAGCAGCCCAAGACCTTGTTGCTGGTACCGGGGGCCAGCCACAACAACAGCATGAGCCGCGCCGGCCAGCGCTATCGAAATGCGATTCAGGCGTTGCTGTGACGGCGTTCACTGCACCGGCAGGAAGTTCATCAGCAGCAGGCTTTGCGCGTAGTTGAGCCCGATCCGCCGGTAGCGCTCGTCCAACATTTGCGCCAGCAAATCCAGGCGCGCCACGATCTTGCCGAACTCCACCGCGAAACTCAGGTTGCTGCCCTCCTCCGAGATCTCGTTGGAAAACAACAGCAATACCCCATTGGCATCCTGGCGCTGGCTGAGCATCCAGGTAGCCTTTTCGATGTTGCGAGCGGCGTTGTTGACGAACAAAGGGTCGATGGTATCCGTCATGAAGAACTCCGTTCGCCCGCCGTGCGCGGTAATCAGCATGCTGCCGATGGCGTAGATGAACGCCCCGACACGATCGCCGCGAAACTCCGGGCTAAGGGCGTAACTCAAGGCAGCCAGGTCACGACGGTTGCCCAACTGCGCCAAGGGTTGCCGCTGTTCGATGGCGATGCGGATCTGCCGTTCTGCAGTTGTGGCATCGAGATAACCGGACATTTTCCACTGGCTGGGGTTGCGCAGGTACAGCTTGTTCATCAGCAGGAACAGGCTTTGCAGGTTGTCGCGCATGGCCAGCGTCGCCATGCGGTCGACACTGGTCTGGAACAGCTCGCTGGGTTTGCCATTGCCGAACTGGCTGACGATGTCCTGGCCTTGCTGCTGGGTGCAGGCGCCCAGGCAGGCCAGCGCGCCTGCCAGCAGCAGGCGTGGGAAGATTACGGGTTTGCTTGCAACCATCGGCACCGGGTCGAAATCGGCGGCCGCGCCGGGGATCGGCGCGGCCTGGCCAAGCATAGAGCCCGTAAAGCGGAAAAAGTGCGATGGTGGGGTGACCGAACGTCAGTGCGCCTGCTCGCCCGTTTGCTCACGCCTGCGTGGCGGGTGGCCATGAACCCTTGCCAGCAAGGCTCACATGGCGTGGCGCAGCATCTGCACCATTTGGGCGTGCAGTACCGGGTCACCGCAGGCCACCACACAGCCGCCGTGCTGCGCCGAACTGCCATCCCAAGCGGTGATCACCCCGCCCGCCCCTTCGATGATCGGCATCAGCGCCTGCACGTCATACGGTTGCAGGCTCGCTTCGACGATCACATCGACAAACCCCGAGGCCAGCATGCAGTAGGCATAGCAATCGCCGCCGTAGCGCATCAGCCGCGCCTGGTCAGCCACGGCCTGGAACGCAGCCTTGCGCGCCGGCGTGTCGAACATGTCTGGCGTTGTGCACATCAAGGTTGCCGCGGCAAGGTCTGTGCAGGTGCGGGTCTTCAATGGCGTGCCGCTACGCCACGAGCCATCAGCGGTGCCGACGAAACGCTCCCCGGTGAAAGGTTGGTTCATCACCCCCAGCACCGGGCGGCTGCCATCGTTCAGGGCGATCAGCGTCCCCCACAGTGGCAGGCCGGTGATGAAGGCGCGGGTGCCATCGATGGGGTCGAGCACCCAGGTCAAGGGGCTGCTGCCGATTGCCACACCCTGCTCTTCGCCAAGAATGCCGTGTTCCGGGTAACGCGCCTGGATCAGCGCACGCATGGCATCTTCGGCCGCCTTGTCGGCCACCGTCACCGGGTCGTACAGGCGCCCGCCCTTGTCCTCGACGTCCAGGCTGGCTCGAAAGTACGGCTGGATCGCGGCAGCAGCGGCATCGGCCAACTGCTCGGCGAAGGCGCGGAATTCGCCGGTCTGTTCAGCACTCAGGGACATGGCACGGGCCTCGTGAAAATGATGGGGTGGCATCATACCCGACAAACACTGTGCCGGTAGACGCCTTGGCATTCGCGGGCAAGCCCGCTCCCGCCTAGACTGAACAGACCAGATCGACAGGCATGAACCGGGGGGCTGCCCACACGTGGAGGTGTGCGATGAGCCAGTTCAAGCGTTTGTTAGTGATGCTCGGCCCGCAGATGCGTTATACGCCCGCGCTGCAGCGCGCGGCGGCATTGGCTGAATCCAGTGATGCCCTGCTGGATATCAATGTCTTCGTCGACGATGTCGACACCTTTGGCCTGATGAGCGACGGCCGTGAACGCGAGCGACTGCTTGCCGACAACCGCCAATGGCTGGCCGACGCCACCGAGCAATTGCGCGATGCCGGCTTGGATGTGTCCACCGAGCTGCTGCTCACCCGCGACCCTTTGGGCAGCGTGATCGAGCGCATCGAGCAGCTGGGCTGTGACCTGCTGATCAAGGATGTACAGCACGAACCGGTGCTCAAGCGCCTGCTGGTCACACCGCTGGACTGGCAACTGCTCAAGGACAGCCCGGTGGCCGTGCACCTGGTCAGCGACATTCGCCTGCCGCTGCCCCGGCAAATCGCCGTCGCCGTCGACCTCAACAGCCACGGTGCCGGCGAACACCTGGACGAGCAGGTGATCCACTGCGCCCACGCCCTGGCGCTGCAGTGCAACGCCGAGATGCACCTGCTGCATGTGTGCGATGCGGCCAGAACCCACCTCGCCGACTTCGGCGCCGGCACGGTGACCATGCCTGGCTTCGAGGGCAACGTGCGCACCGCGCAACGGGCAGCGTTCAACCGCCTCGGCGACCATCACCAGATCCCGCTGGAACGCCGGCACTTTCTGGAAGGTGCGGCGGTTCGGGCGATTGCCCAGTTCGTCAGCCACAGCCGGGTCGATGTGATCGTGATGGGCAACCACCGGCATGACGCCCTGCAGGCGTTCCTGGGCGGGACCACGGCGCATGTGCTGGAGCATCCGCTGTGCAATGTGCTGGCGGTCAAAGGCGTGCGTTGACGCATCGGCTGAGATTTTTGCAGTGGTCAGATCGAGCGCCGGCTGCGCTGCGCTCGATCTGACAGCGGAAATCGAATGCACGAGCGGCACGCAACTGGCACTCCCGCTCCATTTAAAAACAATGCATTTGATAATGATTCGTAGTACCTTTGCGCCGCTTAATTCCTCTTCCTCGCGCCCTAGTTCAGGATCGTACCGTCGATGCGTCGCACGTTCGTTTCGCTTTGTGTACTACATGCTGTCTCCCCGTTGGCTTTCGCCGAGCCCGAATCACTCGGTGACCCCGCCCAGATCGAACTTCAGGCCCTGAACATCAGCGGTATCGCCGACAGTGAACGCGCCGATGGGCCGGTAGACGGCTACAAAGCCAATCGTTCGGCCAGCGCCACGCGTACAGACACCGTGCTGCACGAAATACCGCAGTCGATCAGCGTCGTGCCCAAGGGGGTACTCGAAGACACCGGCGCCACGCGGCTGCAGGACGGCCTGGACTACGCCGGCGGCGTGGGTCGCGCTAATAACTTTGGCGGCCAGGGCCTGACCACGTTCACGGTACGCGGTTTCACCACGGGCGAGTTCTACCGCAATGGCTTCCCGATCAACCGTGGCTACCCGAATGCCCCCGATGCCAACAGTGTCGAACGGCTGGAAGTGATCCGCGGCCCGGCCACCAGCCTGTATGGCCGTGGCGATCCAGGCGGGACCTTCAACGTGGTCAGCAAGCAGCCACTGGCCGAACCCAAGGTGACCCTGGGCAGCCAGCTCGACGATCAAGGCATGCACCGGGCAACGCTCGATGCCACTGGGCCGCTCAACGCAGATGGCTCGCTCGCCTACCGCCTGAACGTGCTGGGCGAAGGGGGTGACAGCTTCCGCGATGATGTCGAAAGTGAACGCTACGACATTGCGCCCGTGCTCAGCTGGCAGGTGAACGACGCCACGAAGATCGTCTTCGAGGGCGACTTCATGCGCAACAATCACCCGCTCGACCGCGGCCTCACCCGCCTGCCCGGCCAGCGCGGCAGCGCCTCGCGTGACACCAATATCTGGGAAAAAGGCAGCGACAACCTGCTGCACAACGACAACAACATGGCGCAGTTGCGCTTCGAGCACGCGCTCAGCGATGACTGGACCTTGGGCGGCGGCATGCAGTGGCTGGATGGCTCACTCAAGGGCAACGCCGTGGAGGCCAATGCGTTGCAGGCCGATGGCCGCACCCTGGGGCGCAACTTCAACTACCGCAAGCTCGAATGGACCGACCGTGACTACCAGCTCAACCTGACCGGCCACTTCGACACGGGTGGTTTTGCCCACACCCTGCTGACCGGTATCGAATACGAAGATTACGACTACAGCTCGATCATTCAACGCTCGGCCGCCGGTGCCGACGCCTATCCGGTCGATATCTTCGACCCGGTGCTGGGCCAGCCCCGCCCTGCCCTGACCCGCACGACTACCCACGACAAGGAAAACCTCAAGACTTGGGCGGCCTTCATTCAGGACCAGGTCGCCCTGACCGAGCGCCTGAAAGCCCTCGCCGGGGTGCGTTTCGAGCGCTACGAGCATGATTACGACAACAAGCTGAACAACGCTGGCGACTTCAGTAAGGGTGAAAACGGCGTCACCCCCCGTTTCGGCCTGCTGTATGACCTCACCGACACGCTTGCCGTTTACGCCAATACCGCGCGCTCGTTCAAGCCCAACAGTGGCGCCAGCCTGCAAGGCAGTGGTTTCGACCCTGAGAAAGGCAAGTCGTATGAGCTGGGTATGAAGTGGGAAGCGCCGGATCGCCCGCTAAGCATCGACGCGGCCGTCTACCACATCGTCAAGGAAAACGTGCTGACCCGCGACCCCAACGACCCGTCCGGCACCTACAGCATCGCCGCCGGTGAGGTGCGCAGCCGCGGGCTGGACATCAACATTGCCGGCAACCTCACCCCCGAGTGGCGTGTGATCGGTGGCTATGCCTACGTCGACGCCGAGGTGACCCAGGACAACACCGTACCCAGCGGTACGCGCCTGGCCAACATCCCGCGCAACAGCTTCAGCCTGCTGAACACCTACGAGTTTCAGGACGGCCTGGCCAAGGGCCTGGGGCTGGGGGTCGGGGTGAAGTACATCGATGAGCGTGCCGGGCAGACCGCCGCCACGACCTACACCATGGCGAGCTACAGCGTGGTGGACCTGCACAGCTTCTACAAGGTCAACGAGCATGTGCGGCTGAACCTGGATGTGAACAACGTGTTCAACAAAGGCTACGACGAGGGGGCGTTCAACACTTACGTGTACCCAGGTGCACCGCGTACGGTGCAAGCCGGGGTATCGTACACCTTCTGAAATGGCCGGGGCCGCTGGCACGGCCCGCAGTCTCAGAACGCCTTGCTGTAGAACAGCGAGTAGGATTCGATGCCGTCGTTGGGCTGTTTGATACCGGCGTTGGAGTAGTGAATGGCACGTATGCCGACTTTCTGCTCGCCCGGCAGCTTCAGGCCGAAGCCGATGCGGTCCTCGAAGTTGACCGAGGAACCCAGGCGTTGATCACCGACATCAGTCTTGGAAAATGCTGCCAGGCCGATACCTGCCTCGACATACGGGGTGTAGGTGAAGCCACTGAATTCGTAGGTGAACACCGGGCTGAACGACAGCGAGTGGGCACCGCTGGCCTCACCACCTTCCCAGTAGGTGTAGGCCGCGTCCCAGTAACCGGACACGAAGCCGGTGCTGCTTTGCAGCCATTTCTTGTCCCAGTCGAAGGCCAGGCCGATACGGTAGGTCATGTCGCCCTGGCTGGTGGCGCCCACGGCGCCAGACACCTGCGCGGCCTGGGCCAGATTGGCCCCGGAAAAAGCCAATGCGGCGGCCGCCAGCATAGTGGCGAAACGGGTTTTCATCGATGACATCTCCTGATGGTCAACACGGGCAAGCGGGGGCTTCTCGCCCCTCGATTTTTACGGTGACCGGTGCATCCAACCGGTCACACGAGGTAATACTTTTCTGATTATCGTCCAAGTAATCAGGAAGTTGGAAGTAAATTGCCACTAATGGCTAATATGCAGCGCCGTCTCAGCCAGCGCGCCGCTCCTCGAGCAGCTTGACGAACATGCTCAAGCTGCGCGAGACGGTACCCCGGCGCCACACCAGCCAGGTCTTGAGGTAGCGGAAATCCTCCGACATCGGCCAGGCGCAGACCGTGCTGCAACCCGGCATGTTGTCGAGCATGCTGCGCGGCAACATGGCCAGGCCGGCACCGGCGCTGACACAGGCGAGCATGCCGTGGTAGGACTCCATCTCGTGGATCTTGCCCGGTACCGCCTGGTCCTGGACGAACCAGTTCTCGAAATGATGGCGGTACGAGCAGTTGGCACGGAAGGCATAGATACTCGCACCGTTGACATCCTGCGCTCGGGTTACCGGCGCGTGGTTGAGTGGCGAGATGATCACCATCTCTTCCTCGAATACCGGCATGCCTTCAAGCGTGGGGTGCAGCAACGGGCCATCGACGAATGCGGCCACCAGGCGTCCGGACAGCACGCCTTCAAGCATGGTCCCCGACGGCCCGGTGGAGAGGTCCAGATCGACTTTCGGGTAGCGCTGGTTATAGGCGGCCAGCAATGCCGGTATGCGCACCGCTGCGGTGCTCTCCAGCGAGCCCAGGGCGAAGGTGCCTTGCGGGTCTTCGCCCGCCACCGTCAACCGGGCCTCGTGCACCAGGTCGAGGATGCGCCGGGTGTACTCGAGGAAGTTCCAGCCAGCCGGCGACAGGCGCAGCCGGCTTTTTTCCCGGATGAACAGCTCGACACCCAGGTCTTCCTCCAACTGCTTGATACGCGTGGTCAGGTTGGACGGCACCCGATGAATGTGCTGGGCGGCGGCGCTGATGCTGCCCTGCTCGGCCACGGCCTTGAAGATCTCCAGTTGCACCAGGTCCACAGTCATTCTCCAAACGTGAATGTTTCGCTCATTATTATTCAGTTTTCATTAAAGCCCTAGCCCACTAGTCTGGCTTCACCCATGAACAACAATGAGTGTCCAGCCATGAGCGAGATCAGCAGCCTGACCCACGCCATCTCCATCGACCCGCACAGCGGCGAGCAGATCGGCACCTACCCTTTCGACACCGACGCCGCACTGGAAGCGGCGCTGCAACGTGCCAAGGCTGGTTACCGCCAGTGGCGCCAGGTGTCGCTGGGTCAGCGCAGCGAGTACCTGCTTGCCCTGGCCGACACCCTTGAGGCCAAAGCCGAAACCTTCGCGCAGATGATCAGCCGCGAAATCGGCAAGCCGATCAGCCAGTCCCGGGGTGAAGTGAGCAAGTGCGTCGGCCTGTGCCGGTGGTATGCCGAGCACGGCCCGGCGATGCTTGCGGCTGAGCCGACCCAGGTGGAAAAAGCGCGTATCGAATACCGCCCGCTGGGCCCGATCCTGGCGGTGATGCCGTGGAACTTCCCGATCTGGCAGGTGCTGCGTGGCGCCGTACCGGCGATCCTGGCCGGCAACACTTACGTGCTCAAGCATGCGCCGAACGTCATGGGCAGTGCCTACCTGCTGGGCGAGCTGTTCAAAGATGCTGGCTTGCCCGAAGGCGTGTTCGAGGTGCTCAACGTGACCCCGGCCGGTGTCACCCGCGCCATCAACGACCCGCGCATCGCTGCGGTGACGTTGACCGGCAGCGTGCGTGCCGGCATGGCCATCGGCGCCCAGGCCGGTGCTGCGCTGAAGAAGTGCGTGCTCGAGCTCGGTGGCTCGGACCCGTTCATTGTGCTGGCCGACGCTGACCTGGACGCTGCGGTTAAAGCCGCCGTGGTCGGCCGTTACCAGAACACCGGGCAGGTGTGCGCCGCAGCCAAGCGCCTGATCGTGGAAGAGCGCATCGTCGAGGCATTCACCCGCAAGTTCGTCGAGGCAACGCGCCAGTTGAAGGTCGGTAACCCGCTGGAAGATGACACCTACATCGGCCCGATGGCACGCTACGACCTGCGCGACGAGCTCGATGACCAGGTCCAGGCGACCCTCGCCGAAGGCGCCACCCTGCTGTTGGGCGGCAACAAGGTCGAAGGGGTGGGCAACTTCTATGCTCCGACCGTGTTCGCCGACGTCACCCCGGCCATGACCGCGTTCAAGCAGGAGCTGTTCGGCCCGGTGGCCGCGATCATCACTGCCCGCGATGCCGAACATGCAGTGGAGCTGGCCAACGACAGCGAATTCGGCCTGGCATCGACCATCTACACCGCAGACTATGCCCTGGCCGAGCGCATGACGGCAGCGTTGGACACCGGTGGGGTGTTCATCAATGGTTACTGCGCTTCTGACCCCCGCGTGGCTTTCGGTGGGGTGAAGAAGAGTGGTTTCGGCCGTGAGTTGTCGCATTTCGGCGTGCGCGAGTTCACCAACGCCCAAACCGTGTGGCTGGACCGCAACTGATGTGCTGAACCGGGGCTGCTTTGCAGCCCAATCGCCGGCAAGCCGGCTCCCACTGGAGACCGCGTAGTTCTTCAGGCCTGCGCTTTACCTGTGGAAGCAACGGTCTTACCCATTTCTAAAACTCGGCGCAATCCATGGACTGCCCCCCAAAAGTTGGACAGCTTTAAGCTGCAGGCCGAGTCCTGTACTCCACAGGGCTCAGGCCATTGAGCCTGAGCTTGATGCGATCATGGTTGTAGTAGTGAATGTACTCATCCAGACCCGCTCTCA
>NZ_JBIVGN010000026.1:66680-66840 GCF_044748705.1 Pseudomonas sp. NPDC089758 | reverse complement strand
GCATCCATGCCCGTCACCTCCCTCCGCAAGACCTCCGTTCGGCCTCCTGAAGTCGCAATCTGCAGCGTCTGATCTACCGCGCACTGAAAAGCAAAAAGCAAAAGCAGAAGCAGAAGCAGAAGCAGAAGCAGAAGCAGAAGCAGAAGCAGAAGCAGAACAG
>NZ_JBIVGN010000026.1:0-66582 GCF_044748705.1 Pseudomonas sp. NPDC089758 | reverse complement strand
AGCGGCAGCGGCAGCGGCAGCGGCAGCGGCAGCGGCAGCGGCAGCGGCAGCGGCAGCGGCAGCGGCAGCGGCAGCGGCAGCGGCAGCGGCAGCGGCAGCGGCTTATTTTCGCGGTTTCAGGTCCAGCCTGCGCAGATGGCAGGTCACTTCCTCACGGTCGTGATACAGCTGCTTGCAGGCAATCGAAACCTTGACCTTGCCCGCCTTGAAGGTCGCCTCCATGCGGTCCAGCAGCCGACGCACTTCGGCATATCGCTGCTTCATCGGCAATTTCAGATTGACCACCGCCTCCCGGCACAAGCCCTCCCCCAACCAAGTCTCGATCAACGCAGTGGTACGCGCAGGCTTCTCGACGATATCGCAGACCATCCAGTCCACCGGTTGCTTGGGCTGCCAGGTGAAGCCATCGGCCATCAAGTGTTGCACCAGGCCAGTGTCCATCAAACTCTCGGCCATCGGCCCGTTGTCGATCGCAGTGACCAGCATGCCCCGGCGTACCAGTTGGTAAGTCCAGCCACCCGGCGATGCCCCCAGATCAACCCCGGTCATGTCATCGCCCAACCGCTGCTCCCACTGCTCGCGCGGAATGAACTGGTGCCACGCCTCTTCCAGCTTCAACGTCGAGCGGCTCGGCGCCTCCCGCGGGAATTTCAAGCGAGGAATGCCCATCGGCCACAGCGCACTGTTGTTCGCATCGGCAACGCCAACGAATACCCGACGACCACTGATGAACGTCAGCAACAGCCGAGGCAGGCTGGCGTTATCGACCAAACGCCCGGCTTTTTCCAACGCCTTGCGCAGCGGCACCTCGAACTTGCGGCAAAACGTCGACAGCTCCTTGCCATCATTGCTGTCGAGCACCTCCAGCCACAGGCTGCCAAACACCGGCAACGCCCGCAGATGCTCGAGCAACACGCTGACCCGATCGGTCTCAGGCAGTTCGATGTAGCTCCCACGCGCCCACTGGCGCGGGAAGATCAGTTGAGCAAAGCGCAACTGCGCCATCAACCGCTGCGCACCTTCGGCTTCGGCGCAGACAAACTCGGCGCAGGCGCTTTGCGGCTTGCCTTTGGCATAACCGGCAACCCCCAGGCGGGCAGCGTGTTCGCTGATCTCCGCGCAGACCTCGCCCTCGAACCCGGGCCGGCTATGCATGAACAGGGTATTCATCTCTCACTCCACTACGGCTGACGCACCAAAGGCGCCGGCAGGGCGGCGATGATAAAGGAAGATCGGAACCTGCGACATGCCCCGCCGGTCCAGAATAGGGTCAGGGCAGACAAACCGGTCTAACCTGACTCTTCAGCCAGGTCCGTACCGTGCGGGCCGAAACACCGCGGTGACACCGGCATCAACCAGCCAATGCCGGGCACCGGTGCATAAGGAGTTGGCAATGCCCTCGCTCGATAGCCTGAACACCCTCAAAACCCTCGAAGTGGCCGATCAGACCTACCACTACTACAGCCTTGCCGAAGCGGCACGACAGCTCGGAGACCTGCAGCGCCTGCCCATGTCGCTCAAGGTGCTGCTGGAAAACCTGCTGCGCTGGGAAGACGGCAAGACAGTCAGCAGCGACGACCTGCGCTCGCTCGCCGACTGGCTGCAAGACCGTCGTGCCGATCGCGAAATCCAATACCGCCCGGCGCGGGTACTGATGCAGGATTTCACCGGCGTGCCAGCGGTCGTCGACCTAGCGGCCATGCGCGCTGCCATGGCCAAGGCCGGGGGCGACCCACAGCGAATCAATCCGCTGTCGCCTGTGGATTTGGTGATCGACCACTCGGTGATGGTCGACCGCTACGCCAGCCCCGAGGCGTTCAGTGAAAACGTTGACATCGAGATGCAACGCAACGGTGAACGGTACGCCTTTCTGCGCTGGGGCCAGAGCGCGTTCGACAACTTCCGCGTAGTGCCGCCGGGCACCGGCATCTGCCACCAGGTCAACCTGGAGTACCTAGGCCGTACGGTATGGACCCGTGAGGCCGACGGGCGCACCTATGCGTTCCCAGACACCTTGGTCGGCACCGACTCGCACACCACCATGATCAACGGCTTGGGCGTGCTCGGCTGGGGCGTTGGCGGGATCGAAGCGGAGGCTGCCATGCTCGGCCAGCCAGTGTCGATGCTGATCCCGGAAGTGATCGGTTTCAAGCTTACCGGCAAGCTGCGCGAAGGCATCACTGCCACCGACCTGGTGCTGACCGTGACCCAGATGCTGCGCAAGAAAGGCGTGGTCGGCAAGTTCGTCGAATTCTACGGTGACGGCCTGGCCGACCTGCCCTTGGCCGACCGTGCCACCATTGCCAACATGGCGCCGGAATACGGCGCGACCTGTGGCTTCTTCCCCGTCGATGAGGTCACCTTGGACTACCTGCGCCTTTCGGGTAGGCCGCAGCAGACGGTGCAACTGGTCGAACAGTACTGCAAGACACAAGGCCTGTGGCGCCTGCCAGGCCAGGAACCGCTGTTCACCGATACCCTGGCCTTGGACATGGGTGACGTCGAAGCAAGCCTGGCCGGGCCCAAGCGCCCGCAGGACCGCGTTGCGCTCGGCCAGGTCAGCCAAGCGTTCGACCACTTCATCGAACTGCAGCCCAAACCGCTGGCCAAAGAAGTCGGCCGCCTGGAAAGCGAAGGCGGTGGCGGTGTAGCGGTGGGCAACGCCGACCAGGCCCGGGAGATCGACTACAGCCACCAAGGCCAGACCTATACCCTGCGCGACGGCGCCGTGGTGATTGCCGCCATTACCTCCTGCACCAACACCTCCAACCCCAGCGTGATGATGGCGGCTGGCCTGGTGGCGAAAAAGGCGCTGGAGAAAGGGCTACAGCGCAAACCCTGGGTGAAGAGCTCGCTGGCACCTGGTTCCAAGGTGGTCACCGACTATTACAACGCCGCCGGGCTCACCCCTTACCTGGACCAACTGGGTTTCGACCTGGTCGGCTACGGCTGTACCACCTGTATCGGCAACTCCGGCCCACTGGACGAGGCCATCGAGAACGCCATCGGTAGCGCCGACCTGACCGTGGCCTCGGTACTGTCGGGCAACCGCAACTTCGAAGGCCGGGTGCACCCGCTGGTCAAGACCAACTGGCTGGCCTCGCCACCCTTGGTGGTGGCCTACGCGCTGGCCGGCAGCGTGCGCCTGGACCTTACCCGTGACCCACTGGGCACAGGCAAGGACGGGCAGCCCGTGTACCTGCGCGACATCTGGCCCAGCCAGCAGGAAATCGCCGACGCCGTGGCCAAGGTCGACACGGCGATGTTCCACAAGGAGTACGCCGAAGTATTCGCAGGTGATGCGCAGTGGCAAGCGATCGAAGTGCCGCAGGCGGCCACCTACGTGTGGCAGGACGACTCCACCTATATCCAGCACCCTCCGTTCTTCGACGGCATTGGCGGGCCACTGCCGGTGATCGAGAACATCCAGGGCGCGCGCATTCTCGCCCTGCTTGGCGATTCGGTGACGACCGACCACATCTCCCCCGCCGGCAACATCAAGGTCGACAGCCCGGCCGGGCGCTACCTGCGCGAAAAAGGCGTGGAACCTCATGACTTCAACTCGTACGGGTCACGCCGGGGCAACCATGAGGTGATGATGCGTGGCACCTTCGCCAACATCCGTATCCGCAACGAAATGCTCGCCGGTGAAGAAGGCGGCAACACGTTGTACGTACCCACCGGGGAAAAGCTCTCGATCTACGACGCGGCCATGCGCTACCAGGCTCAAGGCACACCACTGGTGGTGATCGCCGGCCAGGAATACGGCACCGGCTCCAGCCGCGACTGGGCAGCCAAGGGCACCAACCTGCTGGGGGTCAAAGCGGTACTGGCGGAGAGTTTCGAGCGCATCCACCGCTCCAACCTGGTCGGCATGGGCGTGCTGCCGTTGCAGTTCAAAGCCGGGCACGATCGCAAGCAACTCGGGCTCACCGGCAAAGAGCAAATCGACATCCTGGGCTTGACCGGGGCTCAGGTAAAACCCGGCATGACCCTGCAACTGCGCATCACCCGTGAGGACGGGCAGCAGCAAGACATCGAGGTGCTGTGCCGGATCGATACGGTCAATGAAGTGGAATACTTCAAAGCCGGCGGCATCTTGCACTATGTATTGCGGCAACTGATCGCCAGCTGAAACCCAGTGACCGGGGCGCACATGCGCCCCTTTTTGTTTCCGCGGCTGGCGCTTGGCCTGCCAATCGGTCATGATTTGACCCGCACGTCATCATCGGCAATACATCGCCAATAGTGGCGCCTTCTTTCGCGAACGTGCCAGGCTGCTAACGCAATCACAGCCGCCTGTTCCTGCGCCAGATCAACGAAGTTAAATCTCCATTCAATAAAAACTCTGGCTTGCCGATATCTGTCGAAAGCCTTGCGGATTACTCAGCCCATGCGTAACAACCAGCCGATCACTCAACGGGAAAGGACTTTCCCTGCCCAACAACGCTTGATCTCGACCACCAATGCCAAGGGTGTGATCACCTATTGCAATGATGCGTTCGTCGAGATCAGCGGCTTCACGCGCGAGGAACTGGTCGGCGCACCGCACAACCTGGTACGCCACCCGGATGTGCCCCCTGCGGTATTCGCCCACATGTGGCAGACCCTCAAGCAAGGCCAGCCTTGGATGGGTATCGTCAAGAACCGCTGCAAGTCGGGTGACCATTACTGGGTCAACGCCTATGTCACGCCGATCTTCGACAACAATCAGGTGACCGGTTTCGAGTCGGTGCGGGTCAAGCCCACCGCCGAGCAGATCCGCCGCGCCGAAGCCCTGTACCAGCGCATCAACCAGGGCAAACCCGCCGTTCCGCGCCGTGACAAGTGGCTGCCAGTGCTGCAGGACTGGCTGCCCTTCATCCTGGTCAGCCAGGTCGGTTTCCTGATCGGTAACTGGCTCGGGCATTCCTGGGGCTTCGCCCTGGCCGCCGCCCTGTCGGTGCCGCTCGGCCTGCTGGGCCTGGGCTGGCAACAACGCGGCCTCAAACGCCTGCTGCGCCTGGCCGAACAGACCACTTCCGACCCATTGATCGCGCAGATGTTCACCGACAGCCGTGGCGTTCAGGCGCGCCTGGAAATGGCCCTGCTCAGCCAGGACGCGCGCATGAAAACCTGCCTGACCCGCCTGCAGGACAGCGCCGAACACCTCAGCGATCAGGCACGCCAGTCCGATGTCCTGGCCCATAAGAGCTCCTCGGGGCTGGAGCGCCAGCGGGTCGAGACCGAGCAGGTTGCCGCTGCCGTCAACCAGATGGCCGCCACGACCCAAGAGGTGGCCAACCATGTACAGCGCACTGCCGATGCCACGCAGGAAGCCAACCGCCTGACCAGCCAGGGCCGGCAGATCGCCGGTGAAACCCGCGACGCCATCGAGCGCCTGTCGGCGGCCGTGGGTGAAACCGGCGAAACCGTGACACAACTGGCCAAGGACAGCGACGAAATCGGTGGCGTGGTCGATGTGATCAAGGGCATTGCCGACCAGACCAACCTGCTGGCACTGAACGCCGCCATCGAAGCGGCCCGCGCTGGCGAGATGGGCCGTGGCTTCGCCGTGGTGGCCGATGAAGTGCGCCAGCTGGCCCAGCGCACCGCTGAGTCCACAGGGCAGATCCATGGCCTGATTGCCAAGCTGCAACAGACGGCCAACAACGCCGTGCTCACCATGGAGTCTGGCCATCGCCAGGCTCAGGAGGGCGTAGAACGTGTGATGCAGGCGGACCAGGCGTTGGTGGGGATCAGCGAGGCGGTGGCCAACATTACCGACATGGCGACCCAGATCGCAGCAGCCACTGAAGAGCAGACTGCCGTGGCCGATGAGATCAGCCGCAACATCAGCACGATCGCCGAACTGGCCGACCAGACAGCCGAACAGGCGCAGCACTCTGCACAGCTCAGCGAAGCATTGACCACTACCGCCGGTGGCCAGTACTCACTGGTGGAGCGCTTCAACCGCTGACAACACAGCGCCCCTTCGAGGCACTAACCGTGAAGGGGCACTACCAACCGAGGGTCAGGCGGCTCTCGAAAAACCGCTCCTCCCCCGTCAACGGGTCGGCAAAGCGCAAGCTGTGTGCCAGCAGCTTCAATGGCCGCTGGTAATCATCTTCCACCTCGAGAAGCGCTGGATAGAACGGGTCATTACAAATCCCCGCCCCCAGTGCCGCCATGTGCACCCGCAGTTGATGGGTCTTGCCAGTCACCGGCGAAAGGCCGTAGCGCCACAACTCCCCCCGCTTCTCCAGCACCTCGGCCAGGGTTTCGCTGTTATCGTCGCCCTGTACCTCATGCATACGGAAAAACGGCTCGCCATGTACCAGGCGGCTTTTATGCACCAGCGGAAAATCATGCTGGGGCAAGGCTGGGGCGATGGCCTGATAGCGTTTGTCGATACGACGCTCGGGAAACAGACGCTGGTACGCGCTGCGGGTTTGCGGGTTGGCCGAGAACAACACCAGCCCTGCGGTATGCCGATCGATGCGGTGCAACGGCACCAGGTGGGGGTTGTCCAGACGCCGGATCAGACGGCGCAGCAAAGTCTGTTCGACATATTCACCGGTTGGCGTAACCGGCAGAAAATGCGGTTTGTCGGCCACCACCAGATGCTCGTCCACATGCAGGATGGTTTCCTGAACCGGGATCGGCCGCTCGTTGGGCACTTCTCGAAAGTAGTGCAGGCGCATACCGCGGCGGTAAGGCAGGTCGGCTGCGATCGCCCGGCCTTCGGCGTCGAGCACCCGGCCACGAGCAAAACGGTCAAGCCACTGGGCACGCTCGATCGCCTTGAAATGGTCGCACAGGCAATCAAGTACCGTCGCCCAGTTGCCAGGTGGCAGGCAGACCGTGCTGGCTTGCTGGCGGGCGGGGTCGAATGGCGTGGTCATGGCGAGACTCGGGGCAGGCAGGGCCGGGCATTATCCCCCAACCCCGCCAGCTCAACCAGCCTGGACCACGGCCTCGCTGCGTGCCTTCAGCCAGCGCAGAACCTGCACGGGCTCCCAGCGGCCTGGATCATAGAGCGCATACAGCAAGCCTTGGTATCCCACCACATCCAACCCTCGATGGTACCCGGCCCGCTGAAACAGGGCCTCGATCTCGGCGAAGCAGGTGTTGAAATGGACCTTGCCGAACGGCGTACGGTCATCGGTGACCAGGCCTTCGAGGCGCAGTTCCAGCACCGCGTCACATACCCGCTCCACCGGCATGCGGTTGACGCTGTACTTGAGTTGCTCGACATTGAGCATGGGCTTACCTCGATACTGTATTTATATACAGCATACGAACTTGCACACCCCGCCGTCAATTCATCCGCGCCTCACCGCAAACCTGGCAGGTAGCCTGTGCCCCTGCGGATGGTCAGCACTTCACGACGCGGCACGTCCGGGGTTACCGACAGGTGGACCCAACTGTCGAACTCGAGGATCATCTGGTCGAAATTCACTGCGCTTGCGCTCACCCGGCGGACCACCTCCCGATTACTGATGCCGAATATCTTGAAATCTGCAGCCAGCCCGTGCAGGTGCTGGCTACGCGAAGAGCCGCCTATACGTTTGTTCAGCGCGGGTGAGCGGTAACCACTGCTGACGATCACCGGCAGACCGAACAATGCTCGAACCTGCTCAAGGGCGTGACAGAGTAGATGAAGGTTACTGATGACTTGCTGGGGTGGCGTATTGTCCAGCCCTTCGCGAGAGGCGACCTGCGAGGCAACCATCTCTTCCAGGGTAAAGTTTGGTGTGATGAACATGACTGCATTCTCGACGATGATGAAGTACCGGCGTCTGTCGCCGGTACGGCATCTTCGAGCAACAACTCAGCGCATGCAGGCAGGCGATGCTTCCCCTGCCGCCATCATTGCGCGAGGAAGGCCACGACCTGTTCAGGATCGAACGGCCAAAGCAGCTCCGCCGAAGTATCGCAACGACGCAATACGGGAATGATCAGCCCGTAGCGCTCGAACAGCGCCTCGCTGTCGGCGATATCGACCAGCTCGACCAGCAGACCATGATCGACGAAAGGCATGAGCACAGCTTCGGCCACTTCGCACAAGTGGCACCCGACGGTGCCGAAGAGTTGGCATTCAGGCAGCATGGGGCGAGACCCGGTTTGGCGTGGATGAGAAGCCTATTCTAGGTCGCTACCGCCCCATGTGCACCTGACTCGCTCAATCCTGGCTGGTGGCACCGATGCGGTGCAGCGACAGGTCGGCGCCCTGGAACTCCTGCTCATGGCTCAGGCGCAGACCGAGGACCGCACGGATCAGCCCGTACACCACAAAGCCGCCAAGCAGCGCGATCAGCACCCCTGACAGGCTCCCGATCAACTGGCTGATCAGGCTGACACCGCCCATACCGCCTAGGCTCGCCTGCCCGAAGATGCCACAGGCGATCCCGCCCCATACCCCGCACAGCCCGTGCAATGGCCACACGCCCAGTACATCGTCGATCTTCCAGCGGTTTTGCGCGGCAGTGAAGCTCCACACGAACAACACGCCCGCCACTAGGCCAGTAGCCAGCGCACCGAGCGGATGCATCAGGTCCGAACCTGCACAAATCGCCACCAGCCCAGCCAGCGGCCCGTTGTGCAGGAAACCCGGGTCGTTGCGCCCGGCCAACAAGGCTGCCAGGGTGCCGCCGACCATGGCCATCAGCGAATTGATCGCCACCAGGCCACTGACGCCTTGCAAGGTCTGCGCGCTCATGACGTTGAAGCCGAACCAGCCGATGATCAGGATCCACGAGCCCAGTGCCAGGAACGGAATGCTCGATGGCGCGAAGGCCACCAGCCGACCCTCACGGTACCGCCCCCGCCGTGCCCCGAGCAGCAGCACTGCCACCAGTGCCAGCCAGCCGCCCATCGCATGCACCACCACCGACCCTGCGAAATCATGGAACGGCGCACCGAAGCGCGCCTGCAGCCATGCCTGAGCACCGAAGTTGCCATTCCATACCACGCCCTCGAAGAACGGGTAAATGAAGGCTACGATCAACGCTGTGGCACACAGCTGAGGCACGAACCGCGCACGCTCGGCGATGCCCCCGGAGATGATCGCCGGTATCGCTGCTGCGAACGTCAGCAGGAAAAAGCACTTGACCAGCGCATAGCCGTGGTCGGCGGCCAGCTGGGATGCCGGGGCCAGAAAACTCGCACCATAGGCAACCCAGTAACCGATGAAGAAGTACACCAGCGCCGAGATGGCGAAATCGCTGAGTATCTTCGACAAGGCATTGACCTGGTTCTTGTGGCGCACGGTGCCCACTTCGAGAAACGCGAAGCCCGCGTGCATGGCAAGCACCAGAATGGCGCCCATGAGGATGAAAAGTGTATTGGAGCCGTGGACCAGGGTGTCCATGGCGCTGTGCATGTTGTCCATGAAAAGGCAGACCTGACTGAAAAAAGGCACCAGGACAGTTCAAGAACCTGCATCCATGCACCGGATCGGTGCCAGCCCACTGCCCGGGTACGGTGAACCGAGCGAAGCCTGCGTGGTTTTTCTTGGGTTTGTCGTGGATTGGGTTAAGGTTTATCGGTATATGCCGGGGTCGTTGCCCTTAATCGGCGCACCGCTGCGGTTTACGCCCCGCGTTGTGGCAATCTTCTTTAGCAAGGCCCATACCAGCAACGGAAGTGAACCTTCAGCGCACAGCGAAACTCGAATGACCTACACATCGACACAGGGAGAGCACCATGGCCAGCAAATCGGCAAAGACTGCACAAGAGATATTGATGGCGGACTTTCAGGCTTTGGTCCGTGACACAGAGAAGCTCCTGGCCGACACCGCCAATCTGGCGGGCGACCAGGCCGATGAGCTGCGTGAGCAGATTCACGAGCGCCTTACCCAGGCCCGAGAAACCTTGCAACTGACCCAGGAGTCGGTACGTGAGCGGGGCCAGGCGGCCTTGGGCAGTGCCGAGCACTACGTACAGCAAAACCCTTGGCAGGCCATCGGCATTGCCGCAGGTGTCGGCCTGCTGATTGGCCTGTTGGCCAATCGGCGTTAAGGAGCTTCCATGGACAATGACGCCATTGGCACCGGCGCTTCGGGCAGGCGCCTGGGCGCCGCGATTCTGGGGCTGCTGCATAGCCATATCGAACTGTTCGGTATCGAACTGCAGGAGCAGAAAGGACGCACCCTGAGCCTGTTGCTGTTCGCCGGCCTGGCGCTGGTGTTCGCCCTGCTGCTGCTGACAGCCCTGTCAGGCCTGCTGCTGGTGTTGCTGTGGGACAGCTATCGCCTGGCCGGGATAATCGGCCTGTGTGTGTTTTATGGTGTGGCTGCGCTGTATTGCGGCCTTCGCTTGAAAGCCGCGGTGTTCGACGAGTCTTCGCCGTTTGGCGCCACCCTCGAAGAACTTGCCAAGGATCGGGAGCGTCTGCTGCCATGAGCCTGCCTGAACTACCCAATACACGTAACCCACGAGAGCTGCGCAAAGCCCTGCTGCGCCTGCGCATGGAGATGCACCGCCAGCAAATCCGCCAGGAGTCCGGGCAAATGCTGCAGCCACTGCACCGCCTGCGCGGCATGGGCGGCTCACTGCATGATGGCCTGGGCATCAAGCACGCGCCTCTATGGGGCATTGGTGCGGTGGTGGCGCTGGGCTTTCTGACCGGCAAAGGGGTGCGCAGCGGCAACCTGTCGCGGCTGGTGCGCCTGGGCACTACCCTGCTGCCGCTGGTGAAGCTGTATCTGCAAGGCCCACGGCGCTCCTGAGCCACCACCAGAGCCGTCAACCACAGGTGACCCACGCGTTTGCAGCGTGGCTCGCACCTGTGAGCGACGGCTTGCCGACGATAAGGCCGGTATCGATTTTCCGCTTGCACAGCCCCGCGCGACACCGGAAGCTACGCCATTCGACCCACAGGAGAGCGAGCCTTGGACTGGCATACCCTGCTCACCCGCGAGCGCCTGGGCAAAGCCCTGTACAGCCCTGAGGAACTGGGGCGAAGCCCCTTCCACAAGGACCACGACCGGATCATCTTCTCAGGCGCGTTTCGCCGCCTGGGGCGCAAGACCCAGGTTCACCCCGTTTCCAGCAACGACCACATTCACACGCGCCTGACCCATTCTCTCGAGGTTAGCTGCGTAGGGCGCTCACTGGGCATGCGCGTCGGCGAAACGTTGCGGGGCAGCCTGCCTGACTGGTGCGAACCCAGTGATCTGGGCATGATCGTGCAGTCCGCCTGCCTGGCCCACGACATCGGCAACCCACCGTTCGGCCACTCAGGCGAAGATGCCATCCGCCATTGGTTCCAGCAGGCTGCAGGGCGCGGCTGGCTGGATGACATGACGGATGACGAGCGCGGCGACTTCCTCAACTTCGAAGGCAATGCCCAAGGCTTTCGCGTGCTCACCCAGCTTGAGTATCACCAGTTCGACGGCGGTACCCGCCTGACCTACGCCACCCTGGGTACTTATCTGAAATACCCCTGGACCGCCCGGCATGCCGATGCCCTGGGGTACAAGAAGCACAAGTTCGGCTGCTACCAAAGCGAACTGCCGCTGCTAGAACAGATCGCCCAGAAGCTCGGCCTGCCCTTACTGGAGGAGCAACGCTGGGCGCGCCATCCGCTGGTCTATCTCATGGAGGCAGCCGATGACATCTGCTACGGCCTGATCGACCTGGAAGATGGCCTGGAGATGGAGCTGCTGCAGTACGCCGAAGTGGAAGCACTGTTGCTGGACCTGGTCGGCGATGACTTGCCAGAAACCTATCGCCAGCTTGGCCCTGCAGATTCGCGACGACGCAAGCTGGCGATCTTGCGTGGCAAAGCCATCGAGCACCTGACCAACGCCGCTGCGAGCGCCTTCGTCGAGCAACAGCAGGCCTTGCTTGCCGGGCAATTGAGCGGCGACCTGGTCGAGCACATGCATGGCCCGGCCAAGCGCTGCGTGCTTCAGGCCAAGGACATGGCACGCAACAAGATATTCCAGGACAAGCGCAAAACGCTGCACGAAATCGGTGCCTACACCACCCTGGAAATCCTCCTCAACACCTTCTGTGCTGCCGCCCTGGAGCAGCATGGCGGGCGCACCCCGTCCTTCAAGAGCCGCCGCGTACTGGATCTGATTGGTAACAATGCCCCCCACCCGCATGATTCTCTGCACAAAGCCTTCCTGCGCATGATCGATTTCATCGCCGGCATGACCGACAGCTATGCCAGCGAGATGGCCCGCGAGATGACCGGCCGCTCCAGCCCGACCTGAACCTGGGTGCTGCCGCATGCCTTTACGTATGCGGCCCCTTTTATTGAAGGATATTTCCTACAAATGTCGCCAACTGTTAAACAGAAAGAGCATCTCCAAATAAAAAGTTACCAATAGACCTTTGACACTGATTCAAACTCTTACGCTTCGTAGCTCTAATTGCTTTCCACTGTAAGCCATTTCCCATATACGTTTAATCGCCCCACTTCACACCCCATGTCAGATGCAACTGGGTTAAGGTGCCCCCCTGCCTCGTCATCCGCCGTAGGGAAGTTGAACATGCACTCCGTATTTATTGTCGATGACCACCCCGTCATCCGCCTGGCTGTCCGTATGCTGCTTGAAAACCAGAACTACAAAGTCGTCGGCGAGTCGGACAACGGCGTGGACGCCATGCAGATGATCCGCGAAACGCTGCCCGACCTGGTGATTCTGGATATCAGCATCCCCAAGCTGGACGGCCTGGAGGTCCTCTCGCGCTTTCAGGCCATGGCGTTGCCGCTGAAGGTGCTGGTCCTCACCGCGCAATCGCCCGCGCTGTTCGCCGTACGCTGCATGCACTCGGGTGCAGCAGGCTATGTGTGCAAACAGGAAGACCTGAGCGAGTTGCTCAGCGCTATCAAGGCGGTACTTGCCGGATACAACTATTTCCCCAGCCAGGCCATCCACACCGACCACGAAACAGCGGATAACGATCTGCGGCTTTTCCGCCAGGTCAATGATCGTGAACTTATGGTGCTGCAACTTTTCGCCCAAGGGCGCAGCAACAAGGAAATTGCCAAAGGCATGTTTCTGAGCAACAAGACCGTCAGTACCTACAAGAAGCGCCTGATGCAGAAACTCCAGGTCGACACCTTGGTCGACCTTATTGAGATGGCCAAACGCAACGCGCTGGTCTGAGGTGTCACATGGCGCGACTTCTTGCCTGGCTGGCCCTTGCACTGCCATTGGCCTGCTGCGCAGCGCAGGCTTCTCAGCTTGAGGCGGTGCCGTATTCCCTGCTTTCCCGCTCCTCGGCCCCACCGGTCACCCCACAGCTGACCGCGCAACAGCGGGAATGGCTGATGGGCCGCCAATACCTGAAGCTGGGCACGTCTGCACCCGACTATCCGCCGTTCGACATAACCAGTGGCGGCCGCGACTATCAAGGCCTTACCGCCGAATATGCCAGCCTGATCGGCAAGGTCCTGCAAGTGCCGATTCGAGTGCTGCGCTACCCCAACCGGCAAGCTGCGGTAGAGGCGCTCAAGAAAGGTGAGATCGACCTGCTCGGCAGCGCCAATGGCTATGAAGCAGCGAGCGATGGCCTGGCGCTTTCGGACCCTTATGCCGTGGACCAGCCAGTGCTGGTGACCCGCGAAGACGAACGCCGCACACTCAACCCGGGCATGGCGGGCATGCGCCTGGGCATGCTGTATCACTATCTGCCCCGAGAAGAAGTCAGCACTGTCTATCCCAAAGCAGAACTGCTGGCCTTCGGTTCATCTTCCCAAGCCCTCAATGCCGTAGCGTTCGGGCAGGCTGACGTGTTCATCGGCGATACCATCTCCACGCACTATCAGCTCAACCGCGGCCACCTGCCGCGCCTGCGCATGGCCAGCTTCGGCAAACATGAAAGCGTCGGCTTCAGTTTTGCGATGCGTGCGCAAGATACCATTCTCAAGGATCTGGTGAACCTGGCCCTGGACCGCCAGCCAGCTGCCGTGCGCGCCAGCATCTTCAAACGCTGGAGTGCCGGCAGCGACCTGCTGCTGAGCGAGCGCAAACTGCAGCTCACGGCCGAAGAAGAGCAGTGGTTGCGCCGCCACCCTGTGATGCAGGTGGCTATCGACGAAACGGCTGCACCGCTGTCGTATTTCGACGGCAATGGCCATTTCCGCGGGATCACCGCCGACCTGCTGGACCTGATCCGCCTGCGTACAGGCCTGCGCTTCGAAGTGCAGCGCGCCAACGGCATCGCTGAGATGATCGCCCGACTCGAGGACGGGCGCGTCAACATGATCGCAGCGCTTGCCGTGGATGACATGAGCGAGGAGCACTTGCAGCTCAGCCGGCCGTACCTGGAAAGCACCTATGTGCTGGTGACGCGCACCGAAACGCCCCAGTACACCTCACTGGAACACTTGCAGGGCCGGCGCATCGCCATCACCCGCTACAGCGAAATGTCCGAACTGCTGACAACCCGATACCCGCAGACCGGCTGGATCGAGACCGAGAGCCCCTACTATTCCATGGCACTGCTGAGCAGTGGTGCAGTCGATGCCGTCATCACGACCTTGATCGATGCCAACCATGCCGTGGCAGGTAACGCCAAACTGGTGATCCGCAGCACGGTCGGTACCGAGCCTGCGAGCTTCGCCATGGCCACCTCCGCACAGGAAACAGAACTGGCATCGATCCTGGACAAGGCGCTGCTGAGTATTTCGCCGGAAGAACTGGGGGTGATCAACAACCGCTGGAGTGGCTACAGCCAGCATGACGACAGCAACTGGCTGGGTTTCAGGCGCCTTGCCATGCAAGTGTTGCTGGGGACCGCTGTGCTGCTGTTGGCCGCGCTGCTGTGGAACGCCCGGTTGCGCCGCCAGATCAAACAGCGCCAGCACGCCGAACGGGCCCTGAGCGATCAACTGGAGTTCATGGGCGCACTGCTCAACGGCACCCCGCACCCCATGTACGTAAGGGACAGAGCGGGCTGTTTGCAAAGCTGCAATGCCAGTTACCTGGAAGCGGTGCAGGCGACCCACGAAGAGGTCATCGGCAAGCGCCTGGAGGACAGCCTGTTCGCAGGGTCGGACAGCACCCGCCAGATCCATGCCGACTATCTGCAGGTGATGGCCGCCGGCGTTCCGTTGATCATCGACCGCCCCTTGCGGCTCAAGGATCGCGAAATCACCATCTACCACTGGATCCTGCCGTACCGTGATTCACTCGGTGAGGTCCAGGGAATCATCGGTGGCTGGATCGACATCAGCGAGCGGCGCAAGCTGGTGCAGGAGCTGCGCGAGGCCAAGCAATTGGCTGATGATGCCAACCGCGCCAAAAGCACCTTCCTGGCTACCATCAGCCATGAAATCCGCACCCCGATGAACGCGGTCATCGGCATGCTCGAACTGGCGGTCAAGCGTGCTCATCAAGGGCAGATCGATCGCACCTCCCTGGAAGTCGCCCACCATTCGGCCAAGGACCTGCTGGGCCTGATCGGTGACATCCTGGATATCGTGCGTATCGAGTCTGGCCACCTGTCCCTTGCACCCGAGCCGGTCGACCTTGCGGCGCTGGTCGAATCGGTGAGCCGCGTGTTCGATGGCCAGGCACGGCAAAAAGGCCTGGCCTTCGACGTCGAGATCGACCCCAGCGCACGCTGCCACGTCCTGCTCGACCCCTTACGCTTCAAGCAGATCCTGTCCAACCTGATCAGCAATGCCATCAAGTTCACCGGGCAGGGTCAGGTGCGCATCAGCCTCAGCCTGCATGAAGAAGCCCCATCAGTGCCTCCCAGCCTGGAGCTGGAAGTGCGTGACACCGGCATCGGCATTCACGACGATGACTTGCAACGGCTGTTCAATCCCTTCGTTCAGGCCAACCCACACAGCCAGGGCGCTCGCGCCGGCACCGGCCTGGGCCTGGCCATCTGCCGTAGCCTGTGCGAAATGATGGGCGCGAGCCTAAGCATCAAGAGCGTGCCGGATTTCGGCACGCAGGTTCGCTTCAGCGTCCCACTGCAACGTGTAGACGCTCTGCCGCCGCAGGTGCTGGAAGCCGATGACATGGACGTCCCCGATGCCCGGCTGAAGGTGCTGGTGATCGACGACCACCCGGCCAACCTGATGCTGATGGCGCAACAGCTGGGCTACCTTGGCCTGAGCCAGGCCACTGCCAGCGATGGCAGCGAAGGCCTGGAAAAATGGCGCGAAGGGCAATTCGACGTGATCGTCCTCGATTGCAACATGCCGCACATGAACGGTTATCAGCTTGCCGCCGCCGTGCGCGCCGAAGAACGCCAGAACGGGCGTACTCCCTGCGTGATCCTGGGCTATACCGCCAACGCCCAGCCCGAAGTCAGGCAGAAGTGCCTAAGTGTCGGGATGGACGACTGCCTGCTCAAACCCATCAGCCTGCGCACCTTGAGCCAACGCCTGGCCAATATCACCCCCCGGCGGGAGCGGCCCGCAAAGGAGGCACCGTTCCATCTCGAAGGTCTGCGCAGTATCGTTGGCGATAACCCCAACGACCATGAGCGGTTTCTCAAGGCGTTGCTGATGAGCCTGCAGCAGGACCTGGCAACGCTCATGGGCCTGAACCCTGAAGCCCAGCCCGAGGCCATCGCCGAGCAGGCACACAAGATCCTCAGCGCGGCGCGGATGCTGGAAGCGCAGCACTTGATGGCGGCCTGTGAGGCCTTGGAACAGAACGGGTTGCCCGCAGCGCAGCTGAAACAGCGGCGACAGGCTTTGGCACGGCACATGCGCCGCGTAGAGAAAGCCTTGGCCAGAGAACTGACCAAGCCTTGATGAAGCGGCCGCCCGAACGGGCGCCGCTTCAGCCGAGCATCAGGAAGCCGGGTTGATCGGCTTTTCCGGGTACCAGGCGTCCAGCAGCGGGCTGACTTCGATGGAGGTCAGTTCGCTACGGCCTTTGAGCCAGGCTTCGACAGCGGCACGTTGCTCTTCGCTGACCGAGCCACGTTCTGCCAGGCAAACCAGGCCGAAATCATCACCACCGACATAGTCCAGGCCGTTGGCGTCCATGGCTTCTGCCAGGAAGGCGTCGAGGAAGGCATCGATGGCTTCGTCGGACAGGTCTTCCTTGAAACCCAGGTTCAATTCGAAACCCAGCTCCTGGAATTCATCAACGCACAGCTTCTTGCGCAGACGACGGGAACGGTTGGTAGCCATGAAACAATCCTCTTGAGTAATAACGCGCGGCACTTTAACAGTTTCCGCAGTACAACGGCGCTTTTCCGTCGAACGTGGCGCATGAGTGCTGCGCTTGGGGCATAATGCGCACTATATTTCGTAGAGGGGCCATCATCTCTTACAGCCCCTATGTCTTTTTCCCTCGTCCGCAGGGTATGAATCTCATATGATCAAATCGCTCCGCCCCCTCGTTCTCGCCGGCATGCTCCTGCCGTTCGCCCTGCCCAGCCAGGCTGCGGCTGTAAACACCACGCTGCCACCCAAGGTTCAGCAAGCGCTCAAAGCCAGCAAACTGCAGGACAGCGCACTGTCACTGGTGATGCTGCCGCTCAATGGCCCTGGCACGCCGACCGTGTTCAACGCCGATGTGTCGGTCAACCCGGCCTCGACCATGAAGCTGGTCACCACCTATGCAGCCCTCGAACTGCTCGGCCCGACATTCCAGTGGAAGACCGAGTTCTACACCGATGGCACCCTGAGCAACGGCGTGCTCAACGGCAACCTGTACCTCAAGGGCGGCGGTGACCCCAAGCTGAACATGGAGAAGCTGTGGCTGCTGATGCGTGACCTGCGCGCCAACGGCGTGCGCACCATCACCGGCGACCTGGTGCTGGACCGTAGCCACTTCGTACAGCCCAACCTGCCGCATTTCAATGATGACGGCGGCGACATGAACAAGCCCTTCCTGGTCAAGCCCGACTCCTTGCTGGTCAACCTCAAGGCCCTGCGCTTCGTCGCCCGCAACGATGGCGGCAAAGTGACTGTCGCCGTTGAGCCACCCATTGCGAGCATTCGCATCGACAACCAGGTCAAGCCAGTTGCCTCCAGAAAGTGCACTGGCGATGTACGCTACAACCCGGTGCCTCAAGCCGATGGCATGAATGTGGTGGTCAGCGGCCAGTTGGGCGATGGCTGCAACTCGCAGACCTACCTCGCGCTGCTCGATCACCCGACCTACGCCGCCGGTGCCGTGCGCGCGATCTGGAACGAGCTGGGTGGCAGCATCCAGGGCCGTGACCGTATCGAGAACGTGCCCAAGGGCGCGCGCCTGCTGGCACGGGCCTTCTCGCCCGACCTGGTGGAGGTGATCCGGGACATCAACAAGTACAGCAACAACACCATGGCCCAACAGCTGTTTCTGAGCCTTGGCGCACAGTTCCGTACCGACGCCGATGGCGACGATGCCCGCGCCGCCCAACGCGTGATTCGCCAGTGGTTGGCCAAGAAAGGTATCACCGCGCCGCACCTGGTGATGGAAAACGGCTCGGGCCTGTCGCGTGCTGAACGGGTAAGCACCCGGGAAATGGCTGCATTGCTGCAAGCGGCGTGGAATAGCCCCTACTCCGCCGAGTTCATCAGTTCGATGCCATTGGTGGGGATGGACGGCACCATGCGCAAGCGCCTCAAGCGCACCGCCATGGCCGGCGAAGGCCACATCAAGACGGGCACCCTGAATACCGTACGCGCCATCGCGGGTTTCAGCCGTGACAGCAACGGCAATACCTGGGCAGTGGCGGCGATCCTCAACGACCCGAAACCCTGGGGTGCATCGCAGGTACTCGACCAGGTACTGCTGGACCTGTATCGCCAACCCAAAGCCGGTAACCGGACGGCAGGCGTCAACCCATGATCTGACTCCAACAGATCCGGCCTCATCGCCGGCAAGCCGGCCACATGGCTTTGCGCCGGCTTCAGAAATTGGGCAGGCCTTAAGCTCTGCGCGGTCGCGGTGGGAGCCGGCAAGCTGGCTGCCACTTGGATTTGCGCCGGCTTTTAGAAATTGGGCAAGGCGGGTGCTGTCACAGGCAAAGCGCAGGCCTTGAGAACTGCGCGGTTGGGGTGGGAGCCGGCTTGCCGGCGATGAGGCCGGTGCGCACACCTCAGCTCAATTCTGCCTCGACACGATCCCTGCCTGCCTGCTTGGCTGCATAGACGCCAGCATCAGCCCGCAGCAACAGGGCATCGGCACCCTCCCCCGGCCGCCATCCAGCCACGCCAAAACTGGCGGTCACTTTGCCAACGCCTTCGACAGGCACATTGCGCACGCCGTGCCACAGTTCCATCGCCAACAGCCGCGCCTGTTCGGCGCTGCTGCCTGGGCACAGCACCATGAACTCTTCCCCGCCAAGCCGGCAGAAAACGTCGGTACGCCGCAAGCGCTGACCGATGCGCTGGCACAAGCTGCGCAGCACATGATCCCCCACGGCATGGCCGTACTGGTCGTTGATCCTCTTGAAGTGGTCGATGTCGAGCATGATCACTGCCAGTTCCTGATCATCACGCTGGGCTCGGTCCAGTTCGGCCTTCAGCCGCTCCTGGAAGTAGCGGCGGTTGTGGATACCGGTCAGGGCGTCGGTCACCGATAGCTTACGCAAATCCTCCTCCACACCCTTGAGGTCGGAAATGTCGGTCAGGTAACCATGCCAGAGCGTACAACCGTCTTCACCGACCTCGGGCGTGGCCTCGCCGCGCACCCAGCGCAAACCGGCTTTGGGCAGGCACACCCGGTACTCTTCACGCCAAGGGGACAGGTGTTCGGCCGAGTCGCGCACGGAGCGTCGCACGCGCTCAAGGTCATCGGCATGAATGCGCTCGAACACCACCGTGGCGTCCTTCTGCAGCAACTGCAAGTCGATCTCGTAGATATCGAACAGCCCTTGGCTGGCGTAGGGGAAACACGAGTGGCCGTTGGCGTCCAGGCGATACTGATAAATGCCGCCCGGCACCTCGGCACTGAGCTTCTCCAGCAGCCGATCACGCATCGCCAGCGCCTCATGCACACGACGCTGCTCGGTGACATCGATGCAAATTGCCAGGTAACCCACCCAAAGCCCCTGCTCGTCGAGCACTGCGGTCACCAGCATGTTGGCCAACAGCTGGCTGCCGTCCTTGCGCACCAGGGTCCACTCGCCTGGCTGCGCGCCACCGCCCTGCAAGGTCTCGGCGAACATCGCCTGGCCACCGTCAATCTGACGCCCGTAGCGCAGGCTCAGGGCATGGGCGCGCTGGCTGAGTTCCTCAGGCAGGACCAGGTGTTCCAGATGAAGGTGCCCGACCGCTTCGCTGGCCGCGTAACCCAGCATGCGTTCGGCACCGGCATTGAAGGTACTGACCACGCCCTTGAGGCTGGTCGCGATGATAGCGACCTGGGTAGCAGCATCAAGCACACTGCGCAGCTGATTATGCGTCTCGCGCAACGACTGCTCGCTGACCCGCAACTGCGCGGTACGCTGCTCCACCAGCTTGAGCGCCCGTTGCCGCTGGCTGAACAGACTGTACAGCAACGCACTGAGCAACAGGCTCAGCAGGCCACCGAGCAAGCCCACAGCCAGCGCTGCCGAGGAGCGGTTGCCCTGCATGAATACCTGGCTGGGGCGGATATCAAGCTGGTAATGATGGTCGGCCAGGTGCAGCAGCTGCGTGCTGACCAACGCCAATGGCGCGGCCGGGTTCTGCGAGTCGAACAACAACTCATGGCCATCGCGCCCACTGGGGTCGACGATGCGTACCACCAGGTTGTCCTCGGCAATGGCCGGCAGGCCGTCCGTGATCAGTTGCCGCAGGTTCAGCAGCGCCATGGCATACCCTGCAGGGCCGTCAGCCTGCGCGGTGTAGAACACCGGCGCGACCATCAACAGCCCGCGGGCGTAGCCCGGCGCCACACTGATCATGTCCAGCGGCGCCGACACTGCCATGCTACCGGGCTCCACGGCACGCATCAGGGTCTGGTCACGTACCGCCTGGCCGCGCAGGTCCAGCCCGTAGGGTTGCCCCTGCATCTGGGTTGCTTGGGTGTAAAGCACAGGGAAGTAGTGATCACGTGGCGGCGCCGGGTGCCAATCGCCCCCCTCGTCCAGGTCACGGATCAAGTAGGCCTGACCCAACGCAGCACTGGCCCGGCGCTCGAACTCAAGCCGCTGCGCGCCTTCAACCCGCGGCGCCCACGAGTACGCCTGGGTACGTTGCAGCAAGGGGCGGGCGTAGCCGTTGAACTCGCTTGGGGTGACTTCGTTGGAGAAGCTGAAAAAGCGGCGCAAGCTGTCCAGGCGCTGCTCCTGGTCATCGAAGCGCTCGGCGATACGGCTATAGCGCTCGCTGGCCAGCAGCTCGAAGCGCTGGCGCAGTTGCTGCTTGTAAAACGCATGCGTGGCCAGCGCCAGGGCAATCGACAGCAAGCTGCCGGCCACCAGCGCCACCAACGCCACTGCCCAGGCAGCCATCGCCTGGCTGCACAGGCCCAACACCTTCGCACGCACGCCATACTTCGACATAGATCGGTCTCGTCACGTCAGCGTCCTGCGAAAATCATGGCCCTGTGCTGAGTTATAGCTATTGGCCATTAGCGATGCAACGTTGCCTGTCGCATTAGCGCAGTTGCAGGCGCCAGGCGCGGTGGATGCGATTGTTACGGGCAAAATCCGGGTCCAGTGTCTGCGCCGTGATTTCCTCCACCACGTACCGCGCAGCCAGGTGCTCATCGAGCTGGAACTTGCGGAAGTTGTTGGAGAAATACAGCACACCGCCGGGGGCCAGGCGCGCCATGGCCAGGTCGAGCAGTTGCACGTGGTCACGCTGCACGTCGAACACACCTTCCATGCGTTTGGAGTTGGAGAAGGTTGGCGGGTCGATGAAGACCAGGTCGTAGGTGTCGCGATTGGCTTCCAGCCACGCCATGACATCACCCTGCTCCAAGCGGTTGCGCTCGGAGAAACCGTTCAGCGACAGGTTGCGCCGCGCCCAGTCCAGGTAGGTCTTGGACAGGTCGACGCTGGTGGTACTGCGCGCACCGCCCTTGGCAGCATGTACGCTGGCCGTCGCGGTGTAGCAGAACAGGTTCAGGAAGCGCTTGCCGGCGGCCTCACGCTGGATGCGCATGCGCATCGGGCGGTGGTCGAGGAACAGGCCCGTGTCGAGGTAGTCGGTGAGGTTGACCAGCAGCTTGACGCCACCTTCACTGACCTCATGGAAGCGCCCTTCGGTGGCCTGGCGCTCATACTGGCGGGTGCCGCTCTGCCGCTCACGGCGCTTGAGCACCACATGCTGCGGGTCGACGCCCAGCGCCTGGGGGATCGCCGACAAGGCATCGAGCAGGCGCGCCTGGGCCTTTTCCGGGTCGATCGAGCGTGGCGCGGCGTACTCCTGCACGTGTACCCAATCCTGATAGAGGTCGACCGCCAAGGCATATTCAGGCATATCGGCATCGTACACGCGGTAGCAGTCGATCTGCTCCTTGCGCGCCCACTTGCCCAGTTGCTTGAGGTTCTTCTGCAGGCGGTTGGCGAACATCTGAGCGCCTTCGGACAGGCGTGCAGGCTCATTGGCTACCGGCAGCGGTCGGCGGGTATCGCCGCTCTCGGCCTGGGCCTCGCGACGCTCGCCGGTGACGAACTGATCAGGCTGCACCTTGAAAAGCAGCAGTTTGCACGGCAGCGCGCCGTTCCAGAACGCATATTGCTTGTGGCTGCGGATGCCCATGCGCTTGCCCAACTCCGGCGCACCGGTGAACACCGCCGCTTCCCAGCCCATGCACGCCTGGCGCAAGCGCTCGCCGAGGTTCTGGTAGAGATACAGCAAGCTGGCCTCGTCACCCAGACGCTCGCCATAGGGCGGGTTACTGATGACCAGGCCCTTCTGGTTCTGATCAGGGCGCGGCTCGAAGCTGGCGACTTCCCCTTGGTAGATCTTGACCCAGTCGCTCAGGCCTGCGCGCTCGACGTTGTTGCGCCCCGGCTGGATCAGCCGTGGGTCTGCCTCGTAGCCGCGAATCCACAGCGGCGGCTTGGCCAGCCCAGCCTGTGCACGGGCCTGCGCCTCTTCGTGAACCTTGCGCCAGGTGGCTGGCACATGGCCAAGCCAGGCGCTGAAGCCCCAGCGCTCGCGCTTGAGGTTGGGTGCCATATCGGCGGCGATCATGGCCGCCTCGACCAGGAAGGTACCTACACCGCACATCGGGTCGGCCAGAGCGCCACCCTCGGCGGCGATTCGTGGCCACCCGGCACGGATGAGCACTGCCGCTGCCAGGTTTTCCTTGAGTGGCGCAGCACCCTGCTGCAGACGATATCCGCGCTGGTGCAGGCTGTGGCCGGAGAGGTCGAGCGAAAGAATTGCCTCGCCACGGTCCAGGCGCAGGTGTACACGCACGTCCGGGTCGACCTTCTCCACCGACGGGCGCAAGCCTTCACGGTTGCGCAGCTTGTCGACGATGGCGTCCTTGACCTTCAGAGCGCCGAAGTGGGTGTTGTCGATGCCCGAGCCATGGCCACTGAATTCGACCGCCAGGGTACCGTCGGCCGCCAGGTGATCGGCCCAGTCGACAGCGTTCACACCGTCGTAGAGGTCGTCGGCGTTTTTCATGTTGAAGCGCTTGAGCACCAACAGCACGCGGTTGGCAAGGCGCGACCAGAGGCACAGGCGGTAGGCGGTTTCCATGTCGGCCGCGCCGCGGATGGCCGAAGTGTGCTCGCGCACATCGTCAAGGCCCAGGGCCTTGGCCTCTTCGGCAAGCAGGCCTTCCAGGCCTTTGGGGCAGGTGAGATAAAGTTCGAAACGGTCCGACATGTGTATTCCAGAGCCTTGGGCTATTTGATTGACGAGGTGACGCATCGCCCCGCCGATGTTTGCCCGAACGCCCTTCCAGCAAGCGTCCGAGTGGCCTTTGGCTGCGCGACATGCTGCAGCTGATGGGCCGGGCCGCCTGATCGATCCACTCTCGCCAGTGGCAGAGAGAGCTTAGATCATCAGGCAGTGCATAAAATTTCTACCGATTTCAGGGATGATGTGACCCTTCGTCGCATTACCAGATATTTCTTTCATCGCAGCGCAACGCTGGCGAAATGACGTCAAGGTTCAGCAAACCCCGATCATAGCGGGCTCAACGTCAAACAAGGTTGAGTCGCATTTATTTACTTATCCCCTCACCCTTGGAAACGTTACGTCCTTATGACAAATCGATCATTCCCTCGGTCACTCGCATTCGTTAGAACTGGTCTCAGGCCGCTTCGCAACGAGGCGGCACTTTCAGCCCGCCACGCCGGCAGCGGGCGCAAACCGGCAGAAAGACTCTGCCCGGCCTCGGAGAGGCCGACGGGACATTACAGTCAACAAGTGAGGGCAACACCCTATGAGAAGACTTAAGCGTGATCCGTTGGAAAGAGCATATTCACGTGGCTACCAATACGGGGTCACCGGCAAATCCCGCGAACTTTGCCCCTTCAATCTTCCTTCTGTTCGCCAAGCCTGGATCAACGGCTGGCGTGAAGGTCGCGGTGATAACTGGGACGGAATGACTGGCACCGCTGGCATCCATAGACTCAACGAAAATCACGCCGTTGGCTGAACGAGGACACTGAATTCGAGTCACCATGCACGCCCCATCCGGGCGGCGGGCTAAGGCCCAGGGGCCCCTTGATGGGGCCCTTTTTTATGCCTGCGTGATCATGCCCGCGGCATCGCAGCGATCGCATCCACCGCTTCGCGGATCAGCGCCGGCCCTTTATAGATGAAGCCTGAGTAGATCTGCACCAGGCTCGCGCCAGCGGCGATCTTCTCTGCGGCGTGACGGCCTTCGGTGATACCACCGGCAGCGATGATCGGCATCTTGCCGTTGAGCTCGGCCGACAAGACCTTGACGATATGGGTGCTCTTTTCCAGCACCGGTGCACCGGAAAGGCCGCCCGCCTCCCCGCCATACGGCAGGTTTTCAACGCCTTCACGGCCCATGGTGGTGTTGGTGGCGATCACCGCATCCATGCCCGATTCCATCAGCGTTGCTGCCACCAGCGCAGTTTCTTCATCACTCATGTCCGGCGCGATCTTTATCGCCAGCGGTACACGCTTGCCATGCTCGCCAGCCAGCTGTTCACGGCGCTCGGCCAGGGCATCGAGCAGTTGCTTGAGCGAATCACCGAACTGCAGGCTGCGAAGGCCTGGGGTATTGGGCGAGCTGATGTTCACCGTTACGTAGCTGGCGTGGCCATAGACCTTGTTCAGGCAGATCAGGTAATCGTCGACCGCGCGCTCAACCGGGGTGTCGAAGTTCTTGCCGATGTTGATGCCCAGCACGCCGCTGTAACGCGCGGCGCGCACCCGCTCGAGCAGGTGATCGACGCCCAGGTTGTTGAAGCCCATGCGGTTGATGATTGCCGTTGCCTCTGGCAGGCGGAACAAACGCGGCTTCGGATTGCCCGGCTGCGCTCGCGGGGTCACGGTGCCGATCTCGACAAAACCGAAGCCCAGCTGGGCAAAGCCATCGATGGCCGCGCCATTCTTGTCCAGGCCTGCCGCCAGCCCAACCGGGTTGGCGAAGTTCAAGCCCATTACCGACACCGGCAATGCCGCCGGCTGCTTGCACAGCGCGCCGTTGAGCCCGAGGCGGCCACCGGCGCCGATCAGGTCCAGGGACAGGTCATGGGAGGTTTCCGGGGAAAGCTTGAACAGCAGCTGGCGGGCCAGGGTATACATGGGCGGGCAAGGCTCGGGGTAAGTGAGGGTGCGATTATAGCCAGCGCGCGGCCGGCATGACAGCGCCTTGGCACATGCGTTGCTACATCGCCTGCACACAGCCTATTCAGTACAGGCGAGGATCTACGTGAATACATCACCCCTGGCATGGGTCAACGGCAGCGACGCACCCGAAAAAACCAGCCTCGACATCGGCTTCATGGCGTTGACCGATTGTGCGTCGGTGGTGGTCGCAGCCACCCAGGGCTTCGCCCAGCAACACGGCCTGACCCTGAACCTCAAACGTCAGGGCTCATGGGCAGGCCTGCGCGACAAACTGGCCAGCGGTGAACTGGATGCCGCGCATTGCCTCTATGGCCTGGTCTACGCCGTGCACCTGGGCATCGGCGGGGTACCGGCCAGGGACATGGCGGTGCTCATGGGCCTGAACCAGAATGCCCAGGCCATCAACCTGTCCCCCGCACTTCAACGCAAGGGCGTGACCACACCTGATGCACTGGCACGCCAAGTGCACCAGCAGGGTGCAAAGCTGACCTTCGCCCAGACATTCCCCACTGGCACCCATGCCATGTGGCTGTATTACTGGCTGGCAAGCCAAGGTATTCACCCCCTGCACGACGTCAACAGCGTGGTGGTGCCACCGGCGCAGATGATGGCGCACATCCAGGCTGGCCGTATCGATGGCTTCTGCGTCGGCGAACCCTGGGCCGGCGCCGCCGTGGCGCAGGGCCAGGGTTTTACCTTGGCCACCAGCCAGTCGATCTGGGCCGACCACCCGGAAAAGGTCCTGGCCTGCGAACGCACCTTCGCCGAGCAATACCCCAACAGCGCCCGGGCGCTGATCAAAGCGGTCCTCGCCGCCAGCCGCTTCATTGAACAAAACCAGGAAAATCGCCACGGCACCGCGCAGCTGCTCAGTAGCAGCGCCTACCTGGATACGCCCCTTGAAAACGTCGAACCGCGCCTGCTCGGGGTGTATCAGGACGGCCTAGGCAACCACTGGCAGGACCCGCATGCCCTGCGCCTGTTCGATCAGGGGCGGGCCAATGTGCCTTACCTGTCCGATGGCATGTGGTTCATGACCCAGTTCCGTCGCTGGGGGCTGCTGCGCGATGATCCCGACTACCTCGGCGTAGCGCGCCAGGTCCAGCAGCTGGCGCTTTACCAGCAGGCCGCCGATGCGCTCGGCGTGGCTTGCCCTGGCACGCCGATGCGCAGCAGCGTGCTGATCGACGGCATCGGTTGGGATGGCAGCGACCCCTACGGTTACGCCCGCAGCTTCAGCCTGCACGCCTTGGGCGATACGCCCGATGCCCGTATCGGCCTTTGAGGGGCACCGCCATGCTGCGCATCCTGCTGATCGACGATACCCAGAACAAGCTCGGCCGACTCAAGGCTGCACTGCGCGAGGCCGGCTTCGAGGTGATCGAGGCGCCAGACTTAACCATCGACCTGCCGGCCTGCGTCGAAATGGTGCGCCCGGACGTGGTATTGATCGATACCGATTCACCCGACCGCGATGTGATGGAACAGGTGGTGATGGTCAGCCGCGACCAGCCACGGCCAATTGTGCTGTTCACCGACGAGCATGACCCCGGGGTGATGCGCCAGGCGATCCAGGCCGGGGTCAGCGCGTACATCGTCGAGGGTATTCACGCCGCCCGCTTGCAGCCCATCCTGGATGTAGCCATGGCCCGCTTCGAGAGCGACCAGGCGCTCAAGGCCCAGCTGCAGGCCCGCGACCAGCAACTGGCCGAGCGCAAGCGCATCGAGCAGGCCAAGGGCCTGTTGATGAAAATGAAAGACTGCAATGAAGAACAGGCGTACACCCTGATGCGCCGCCAGGCCATGAGCCGCCAGCAGAAGCTGATCCAGGTGGCTGAGCAGATCATCGCCATGCACGAGATGCTGGGCTAGGCAGCGGCCGTACAATGTTGGCCCAGCTCTTGCTGAAGATATCGCACCGGTAGCCAACGGCGGTTGCCTACAAACCCCGACAAAGACGTCGCTCACCCCTCCACGCCAGTGGGCCGGGTAGCGGCGTCTTTTCGTTTCCGTTGCATTGCCGAGTGAGGTGTTCGATGAGTACCAGCTTCTGGAAATCCGGGCATGTGCCCACGCTGTTCGCTGCGTTCCTGTATTTCGACCTGAGCTTCATGGTGTGGTACCTGCTCGGCCCGCTGGCCGTACAGATCGCCGCCGACCTGCAACTGAGTGCACAACAGCGGGGCCTGATGGTCGCGACACCCATTCTCGCCGGTGCCGTGCTGCGCTTTGTCATGGGCCTGCTGGTCGACCGCCTCTCACCAAAAACCGCCGGGCTGATCGGCCAGGTCATCGTTATTGTCGCCCTGGCCTGCGCCTGGTACCTGGGCGTGCACAGCTTCGAACAAGCCCTGCTGCTCGGCGTGTTCCTCGGTGTTGCCGGCGCCTCGTTCGCTGTGTCGCTGCCGCTGGCCTCGCAATGGTATCCGCCGCAGCATCAGGGCAAGGCGATGGGCATCGCTGGCGCAGGCAACTCCGGCACCGTCTTCGCCGCGTTGCTGGCCCCGGTGCTGGCTGCAGGCTTTGGCTGGAACAATGTGTTCGGTTTCGCCGTGATCCCGCTGCTGCTAACGGTGGTGGTGTTCGCCCTGCTCGCGCGCAATGCACCACAACGGCCCAAGCCAAAGGCCATGGCCGACTACCTCAAGGCGCTGGGTGATCGCGACAGCTGGTGGTTCATGTTCTTCTACAGCGTCACCTTCGGCGGCTTCATCGGCCTGGCCAGCGCCCTGCCCGGCTATTTCAGCGACCAGTATGGCCTCAGCCCGATCACCGCGGGCTACTACACCGCCGCCTGCGTGTTCGCCGGCAGCCTGATGCGCCCGCTGGGCGGCGCCCTGGCTGACCGTTTCGGGGGCATCCGCACCCTGCTTGGCATGTACAGCGTGGCCGCCATCTGCATTGCTGCCGTGGGCTTCAACCTGCCCAGCGCCACCGCGGCCCTGGCGTTGTTCGTCAGTGCCATGCTTGGCTTGGGCGCGGGCAACGGCGCGGTGTTCCAGTTGGTCCCGCAACGCTTCCGCCAGGAGATCGGTGTGATGACCGGGCTGATCGGCATGGCTGGCGGCATCGGCGGCTTCCTGCTGGCGGCCGGGCTCGGCACCATCAAGCAGCACACCGGTGACTACCAGATGGGCCTGTGGCTGTTCGCTAGCCTGGGCCTGCTGGCCTGGTTCGGGCTGCACGGGGTCAAGCAGCGCTGGCGCACCACCTGGGGCTCTGCCGCGGTCACTGCGGCGCGGGTCTGAGGCGAACCGATGAGCCTGCAACTGAGTTTCGCCCAGGCCAGCGCCACCGGCCCGCGCGAGGAAAACCAGGACGCCTTGCGCCTGGTAACCCCGGCGCCCGAGCTTGCCGCCAGCAAGGGCTACCTGTTCGCCCTTGCCGACGGCGTCAGCCACTGTGCTGACGGAGGCCTTGCGGCCCGGGCCAGCCTGCAGGCCCTGGCCATGGATTACTACGCCACCCCCGCAACCTGGAGCGTGGCGCAGGCACTGGACCGCCTGCTGTCGGCGCAGAACCGCTGGCTGCGCGCTCAGGGCAGCCAGCCGTTACTGACCACGCTCAGTGCGCTGGTGCTGCGCGGGCGCCGCTTCACCTTGGCACACGTCGGCGATTGCCGCGCCTATCGCTGGCACCACGGCCACCTGCAGTGCCTGAGTGAAGATCATGTGTGGGACCAACCCGGCATGCAGCATGTGCTCAAACGCGCGCTGGGCCTGGACCAACACCTGCTGGTGGATTACCTGGACGGTGAACTGCAGCCAGGCGAATGCTACCTGTTGGTCAGTGACGGCGTGTGGGCCAGCCTGGGTGACCAGCACATCCAGGCCGTGCTGCGCGAGCAACCCGACTTGCAACTGGCTGCAGATACACTGGTCGCCAGCGCCCATCACCATGGCAGCCAGGACAATGCCAGTGCCCTGCTGGTACGGATCGAACAAGTGGGCACGGCCAACCTTGGCGACACCTTGGTCCAACTGCAGCAATGGCCGTTGCCCCGCGAACTGCGCGAAGGCCAGGTAATCGATGGCTGGCAGGTCGAGGCGCGGCTGGCGCACAGTCGCCAATCGCTGTTGTACCGCGTGCGCGACGGCCAAGGCCAGCCGTGGCTACTGAAAACCCTGCCTGCCGAACGCGAACAGGAGCCGGGCGCTGCACAGGCGCTGTTGCTCGAGGAATGGTTCCTGCGCCGCGTAGCCGGCCGCCATTTCCCCGAACTGCACGCCGCCAGCCAGCGCCAGCACCTGTACTACGTGATGCGCGAGCACAGCGGTCGAACCCTCGCCGCACAACTGGCCGAGCAGGGCCCGTTGCCGCTGGCCCAGTGGCTGGAAGTGGCCCGCCAGTTACTGCAGGCCGTCGGCGTGCTGCACCGGCGCAACCTGCTGCACCGTGACATCAAGCCCGATAACCTGCACCTGGGCACAGACGGCCAACTGCGCCTGCTGGACTTCGGCCTGGCGTACTGCCCGGGGCTGTCCGAAGACCCATGCCACGAACTACCCGGCACGCCCTCCTACATCGCCCCGGAAGCCTTCGAAGGCCAGCCGCCGAGCCCGCGCCAAGACCTTTATGCCGCGGGAGTGACGCTCTACCACCTGCTGACCGGGCATTACCCCTATGGGGAGGTCGAAGCCTTCCAGCGCCCACGCTTTGGCCAACCGGTCAATGCGGCGCGCTATCGCCCCGACTTGCCAGAGTGGCTGCAGCACAACCTGCAACAAGCCGTGGCCACGGACCCGGCGCAGCGCTTCGAAACCGCCGAACAGTGGTTACTGCTGCTCGAACGTGGTGACCGCCAGACGCTGCACAGCCATCCACGCCCATTGCTGGAACGCGAGCCACTGAAGGTCTGGCGCACCCTGGCCCTACTGTCGCTGTTGCTCAACCTGATATTGCTGTTCAGCCTGTTCAAGGGCTGAGCACGCCTTGCCGATGAGGAAACCCTGATGAATGCAAAAGTCTGGCTGGTCGGTGCCGGCCCCGGTGACCCCGAACTGCTCACCCTCAAAGCGGTGCGGGCGCTGCAACAGGCGCATGTGGTGATGATCGACGACCTGGTCAACCCGGCCGTGCTGGAACACTGCCCACAGGCACGGGTGATCGCCGTGGGCAAACGGGGGGGCTGCCGCTCCACACCCCAGGCGTTCATTCAGCGCCTGATGCTGCGCCATGCGCGCCAAGGTCGCTGCGTCGTGCGGCTCAAAGGCGGCGACCCGTGCATTTTTGGCCGTGGCGGCGAGGAGGCTTCGTGGCTGCAAGGGCATGGCATCGAGGTCGAAGTGGTCAACGGCATCACTGCTGGCCTGGCCGGCGCGACCCAGTGCGGCATCTCGCTAACCGCTCGCGGGATTAGCCGTGGGGTGACGCTGGTGACCGCACACACACAGGATGACAGCGAGCTGAACTGGGCAGCGCTGGCACAGGGTGGCACGACCCTGGTGGTGTACATGGGCGTTGCGCGGCTGGAGCAGATCCGCCAGGGCTTGCTGGACGGCGGCATGGCGCCGGGGATGCCGGTCGCGATGATCGAGAACGCGTCACTGCCCGAGCAGCGCGAGTGGCGCAGCGACCTGCGGGGTATGCTGGAGGCTGCGAGAGCATTCAACTTGCGTAGCCCGGCAATCCTGGTGATTGGCGAGGTAGCAGGGAACGTGATGGCCCACCCGTGGATGGCGGCAGCCGGGTGATGCGGTGTTTTCAGGCCTGAAGGCTTGCCTGGAAACTACACATTGCAGATAAAGAAAAACCCGGCCGAGGCCGGGTTTTTCATTGAAGCTTCAACCAATTACTTGGCTTGGGCTTCTACCTGAGCTTCAACGCGACGGTTGATAGCACGGCCTTCTTCGGTGGCGTTGTCGGCAACCGGACGGGTTTCGCCGTAGCCAACCGAGTCAACGCGAGTCGACTCAACACCGTACTGCTGGGTCAGCACTTCTTTAACAGCGTTGGCACGACGCTCGGACAGCTTCTGGTTGTAAGCGTCTGGGCCCACGGAGTCAGTGTGACCTTCAACCACGGTGGTGGTTTGTGGGTACTGCTTCATGAAGTCAGCCAGGTTCTTGATGTCGCCGTAGCTGTTAGGCTTGACGACCGACTTGTCGAAGTCGAACTTGACGTCCAGCTCAACGCGAACGACTTCGGCAACAGCCGGGCAGCCATCAGCGTCAACGGTAACGTTGGCCGGGGTGTCTGGGCACTTGTCGACGTTGTCGCAAACGCCGTCGTTGTCGCTGTCGGAGCAGACTTCAGCAACTGGGGCAGGAGCCGGAGCAACTTTGCCACCGCTGCCACCGAAGTTCAGACCCACACCAACGGTCGGGCCCCACTCGGTGTTGCCGTTGTCGATGTTGTACATGGCTTCAACGCCAGCACGGGCGAAGAACATGTCGGTGATGTACCACTTGGCGCCAGCGCCAACGTTGGCGAAGGTGGAGTGGTCACGGCCGCTACGAGTGGCCTGGCCCAGGCTCTCGTGAGCGAAACCAGCGGAAACGTACGGACGCAGAGCGTCGCCAACGGTACCGAAGTGGTAGGTAGCGTCGAGCTTGGCTTTGGAACCTTTGATGTCTTTGTTGAAGACTTCGCCACGAGCGTTGTGAGTCTCGTTGTAGCCCAGGTCCAGGGAGACGTCATCGGTCAGGAAGTAACCGAGGCGAACACCAGGATTGGTGCCGTCGTTCTTGAAGTTACGCTCGCTGTCGTAGTACTGCTTGGTGACGTTGCCTTCGATCTCGACAGCGCCTTGGCCTTGAGCCAGAACGCCGAACGAAGTAGCTGCTACGAGCGAGCCAATGGCCAAGCCCAAGGTGTTTTTCAATTTCATCCGTTAAATCCCCATCTGGTGATAGTTAAGCAGTCCCACCAAAATCCGGCGGACAACTCGACGGCAAGTCTAGCAGAACTCGCCGATTCGTTAGAGATATTCGCAAGGGGCTAAGTTTCATCCAAACCTGCAAATTTCTCTCTAAGCTTGTCCAGCGCACGCTTGTAGCGCATTTTCGTTGCGCTCAGGCCCATGTGCATGATGTCCGCGATCTCCTGAAACTCCAGTTCCGCAACAAAGCGCAACACCAGAATTTCCCGGTCGATCGGGTTCACATACACCAGCCACTTGTCCAGACCGCCCTTTTCTTCGGGTTTCGGTGCCTTGTCTTCAGACGCCTCTTCAACAGGGTCAAGACTCAGGGCATCCATCAACCGACGTTTGCGGCGCTCCTTGCGGTACTGGGTGATGCATTCGTTATAGGTAATGCTGTAGAGCCAGGTCTTGAACTTGGATTTACCCTCGAAGTTCTTCAGACCGTAAAGCACCTTGAGCATCACCTCCTGACAGACATCGTCAGCATCCCGGTCGTTCCCCAAATAACGCGCGCACACGTTGAACAGGGTCCGCTGGTAGCGCCGCATGAGCTCTTCATAGGCGCGGGTAACGTGGTACAGCTCCTCATGCGAACGCGCCACCAACTCCTCGTCGGTGAGCTCGCGCGGGTCGTAACGCATGGGCGGCGAATGAACTTTATTCAAAACGGATCTGGCCGACAGTCAGGTCAATGTCACCGCTCGGCCACGTGGGCGGATTTCAGCGGCGGCATACATTAACAGCTTTTGGACAATTAGCGGCTATTGACGCGCTGCTCGAGCAACACTCGATTAGCCAGCGACACTAATTCGCCATCATCGGTCAGCAACGTCGTCTTGACCGTGCCGATCTCCTCGATCTGCCCCTCGACCTCTCCAATTCGCACCTGCTGGCCGACCTGGTAAAGCTCACGCACATAGATACCGGCCAGAATCTGCCCAGCGATTTCGCGACTGCCAAGCCCCATCGCAAGCGCAACGGCCAGACCAACGGTAATCAGCCCGATCACGATCACGTGGTTGAGCAGGTCGGTCTTGACCTCAAGCTGGCTGATCGCCACCGAGATGCTGATGATGATCACCAGGCCTTGGGTGATGCGCCCAAGGCCTGCGGAGTATTCCAGGCCGATGCCTTCGGCAGCACCACGCACCAGGCCATTGGCCACTTGCGCCAGCAGCACGCCAACCAACAGTACCAACGCTGCGCCAAACACCTTGGGCAGGTACAGGGCGAGCATGTCGAGGGTGGCAGACACCCGCTCAAGGCCAAGGGATTCGGCGGCAGAAACCAGGAAAATCAGCAAGACGAACCAGTAGACGATCTTGCCGATCAAGGTCGAGATCGGCACCTGAATGCCGCCACGGCTGAGCATTTTGGTCAGGCCGGTGCCGGCCATCAGGCGATCCAGGCCGAACTTGGCCAGCAGCTTGGACAGCAGCGTATCGAGCAGCTTGGCCACCACGAAACCGAGCAGCACCACCACCAGCGCGCCGAACAGGTTGGGGATGAAGTTCGCCACCTTGGTCCATAGGGCGGTCATGGCAGTGACCAGGCTCTGGGTCCAGAGATCGAGTTCCATATTCAATCGGCCTTATCAGCTTTGCTGCCAGCGGCAGCGTTACGGGCAGAAGTGCGGCGCACCGGCGCGACATGCGCCGAGCCATTGTTCACGGCGATCAGCAGCGCCTGGCTCCAACGGCCAAGCAGGCTGAACAGGTCACCGGCGCCGACCTGGCGGTTGGCGGTTTTCAGCACGCGACCCAGGCACGCAGCGTCGTCCCGGTCTTCACCGGATGGCGACGCGTTGAGCAGGTCACGCAGGGATTGTTCAAACGGATCGTGCATGTGCACCTCGCGCAATGTCAGTCAGAGACGAGAGCGGCGGGCGATGGGTCACACATCGGCCGATGTCGGGGCCGGCTTGCCGGCGATAAGCCCGGTACATTCCAATAAGCATTCAAACCCACCGCAGCCGTCTGAACAGCCACCACTGCCCCACCGCAAGGCCGAGCACGACGATACAGGCAAGCAGGAAACCATAGGGGTTTTCCGCGCCCGGAATGCCGCCCACATTGATCCCCAGCAACCCGGTGACGAAGCTCATGGGCAGGAAAATGCAGGTGATGATGCCCAAGCGGTACATGGTTCGGTTCATCCGCTCGCTGCGCCGCCGGTCTTCGCTTTCCAGTAGCAGTGCGGCCCGCTCACGGGCCAGCTCCAGCTCTTCGAGGTAACGGATCAGGCTGTTGTTCAGCTCGTTCCAGTAGTCAGCGTCCGCATCGGCGAACCAACTCCACCGGCTGCGCGACAGCTGGGCATAGATTTCCCGCTGTGGGGCGAGAAAACGCCGCAGGCCAGCGGCCCGACGACGAATCTGTTGCAAGCTGCCATGTTCAGGGCTGTACCGTTCGTCGGATTCGACTTTCTCTTCTTCCAGATCGACCAACTCCGACAGATCGTTGACCAAACCCTGGACTTTCTCGGTGAGCAATTCGCCCATCAACAGCAGCAGCTCGGAGGCCGACTTTGGGCCCCTCCCCTCGTCCAGCAAACGGAGAATTTCGTCACTGGCACGCAAAGGCCGCAAGCGCAACGAAATCACCCGCCGCGCCTGAGCAAAAATACGCACCGATACCATGTCCTCCGGCTCGGCGCCCGGGTTGAGATTTACCCCTCGCAAAAACAGCAGCAGCTGTTCATCGGCCAGCGGCAGCAGGCGCGGACGGGTGTTTTCCTCCAGCAGCAGGTCGCAGGCGAACTCACTCAGCCCGCTCTCTTGCAGCAGCCAGGTACGGGTTTGGGGATGACTGCGGTCCCAGTGCAGCCACAGGCTTTGCTGTGGCTGTAATTGCAGGTCGTCCAGCTCGGTCCGGGGGATCGAGCGCGCGCCGCCTTTACCATCGAGCACCAGGGCGTGCACCAAGCCCCACTGCGCGTTGTCTTCCTCGAACATCAAAGCTCCATCAGCGCGTGCGGCGCATCACTGCGGCATTTCCAGCGGGCTTGGCGAGACGATCACACCATTGTTGTCGGCATACACATACTCGCCAGGGCGGAACGTCACGCCGGCGAAGGTCACGGCCACATTGAGGTCGCCGATGCCGCGCTTGTCGGTCTTCATCGGATGGCTGGCCAATGCCTGCACACCGACGCTGGTCTGGATCAGCACATCGACGTCACGCACGCAGCCATAGATCACCAGGCCTTCCCAGCCGTTTTTGGCAGCCTTTTCGGCAAGCATGTCACCGAGCAACGCGCAGCGCAGCGAACCGCCGCCATCGACCACCAGAACCTTGCCCTTGCCGTCGAGCTCGACCTGCTCCTTGACCCGCGAGTTGTCCTCGAAGCACTTGATGGTAACGATCTGGCCACCGAATGAATCGCGGCCACCGAAGTTGCTGAACATCGGTTCCAGCACCTGGACCAGGTCGGGGTAGGCGTCGCACAGGTCGGGCGTTACGTAATGCTGCATGGGAAGCTCCTGTCAGTCACAACGAAAGCGGGTGTCTGCCAAGGCTACACCGGGGAGGCTGTTGCAGTCATCCGGGACTGCTCGGTCATCTGTATTTCGCCTGCCGTGGCCCGCACGGGCCACGACAACCAGCAGAAAATCAGCCTACCGGCACAGGCTCGGCAATCACGGTCGCCTCGTGCACCGGCAGCAACGGCTGGCGCAACCAGCGCTCCACCAATGGCCACACCTGCACCTGCGCCGCCTTGCTCACCAGCATGTCGACATGCCCGAACGCCTCGAAGCCTTCCTCGCGGCCAAGCCTGAGGAACTGCTTGCGCTCACCCCCCAACTGATCGAACAGCTTGCGACAAGCCCACACCGGGTCTTGGAAGTCTCCCGCGCCAGCCACTGCCAGCACCGGCACATCCACCTCAGCGAGCCCCGCCCACCAGTCACTGTCCTTGTCACCGAAGCGGCCAAACAGGCCATGCCAACGCATGCTTTCCAGCGCCAGCCCAATCGGTTCGTCCTCAGGCCCGCGCTTGAATCGCGGCCCGGAAATCTGCCCCCAACGCTTGAGCAGCAGCTTGGCGCCCCAGGCCACGGGCGGCACCTTCAACGGCCAGTACACCCGGCTGATCTGCGTGCCAAAAAACGCGGCACTGGCGACCTGCCTGGCATCCAGGAAACCACCGCCAAGCGCTGCCGCCAAGGTGGTACCGCCAAGCGAATGGCCTATCCAGTGAGGTGCGGTGCCGGACTGCTCCTCAACGAAGGCTGCGATCAGCGGCAAATCATAGCGGGCATAGTCAGCGACCCGGTTGTGCCGCCAATCGTGGTTGCGCGGCGACAGCCCGTGACCGCGCATTTCAGGGATCCACACATCGAACCCCGCACGCACCAGGTAAGCCCCCAGGCCAATGCCCTTGGGCGAATACCAGAAGCGCCGATTGGAGAAACTGCCGTGCAGGAGAATCACCGGCACGCCTTGGGCGCCCTCCTGGTCCGCTAGCCCCAGGCGGGTCAAGGCCAGCTCCACGCTCGGATCAGGGCTGTTGCCGGCCTTGATCCGGTAGACGTCTTCACTGAGGTCGCCGCGGCGCTCGGCACTGAGCAAGGCCACGGGAAATAGAACACTGCTGCTTTGCATAAGGTTTGCTTGGTGCACAAAAAAGGGCGGGGTCCATCGCTGGAACTCGCCCTGGAAAAAACCAGGCAGGGGCACACCAGAGGTGCCCCCGCATTTACTGCATCAGACCGCGCCCTGGCCTTCGGCCAGGAAGAACCAGGTCTCGAGTACCGAGTCCGGGTTCAGCGATACGCTTTCGATGCCTTGTTCCATCAGCCACTTGGCGAGGTCCGGGTGGTCCGACGGGCCCTGCCCACAAATGCCGATGTACTTGCCGGCCTTGTTGCACGCCTGGATGGCATTGGCCAACAGCTTCTTCACCGCAGGATTTCGCTCGTCGAACAGGTGGGCGATGATCCCCGAGTCGCGGTCCAGGCCCAGGGTCAGCTGGGTCAGGTCGTTGGAGCCGATCGAGAAGCCGTCGAAGTACTCCAGGAACTCTTCGGCGAGGATGGCATTGGACGGCAGTTCGCACATCATGATCACGCGCAGGCCGTTGTCGCCGCGGGCCAGGCCGTTTTCGGCCAACAGGTCGACCACTTGGCTGGCTTCGCCCAGGGTACGCACGAACGGCACCATGATCTCGACGTTGGTCAGGCCCATCTCGTTACGCACGCGCTTCAGTGCACGGCATTCGAGCTCGAAGCAGTCACGGAACGACTCGCTGATGTAGCGCGACGCACCGCGGAAGCCCAGCATCGGGTTTTCTTCTTCCGGCTCGTACAGTTTGCCGCCGATCAGGTTGGCATACTCGTTGGACTTGAAGTCCGACAGGCGCACGATGACCTTTTTCGGGTAGAAGGCGGCCGCCAGGGTGCTGATGCCCTCGACCAGCTTTTCGACGTAGAAGCCGACAGGGTCGTTGTAGCCGGCGATGCGTTTGTCGACGCTCTCTTTGAGCTCCGGCGGCAGGCCCGCGTAATTCAGCAGCGCCTTGGGGTGCACGCCAATCATGCGGTTGATGATGAATTCCAGGCGCGCCAGGCCGACACCGGCGTTGGGCAGCTGGGCGAAATCGAAGGCGCGGTCGGGGTTACCGACGTTCATCATGATCTTGAATGGCAGGTCGGGCATGGCATCAACCGAGTTCTGCTTGACGTCGAAGCCCAGCTCACCTTCAAAGATGAAGCCGGTATCGCCCTCGGCGCAGGACACGGTCACGCCCTGGCCATCCTTGAGCAGTTGGGTGGCGTTGCCACACCCTACCACTGCCGGAATACCCAGCTCACGGGCGATGATCGCCGCGTGGCAGGTACGCCCACCGCGGTTGGTGACGATGGCGCTGGCGCGTTTCATCACCGGTTCCCAGTCCGGGTCGGTCATGTCTGAGACCAGCACGTCGCCCGGCTGCACCTTGTCCATCTCGGACACATCCTTGATCACGCGGACCTTGCCGGCGCCGATGCGCTGGCCGATGGCGCGACCTTCGACCAGTACGGTGCCCTTTTCCTTGAGCAGGTAACGTTCCATGACGTTGGCGCTGGCGCGGCTCTTCACGGTTTCAGGGCGGGCCTGCACGATGTACAGCTTGCCGTCGTCACCGTCCTTGGCCCATTCGATATCCATCGGGCGCTGGTAGTGCTGCTCGATGATCATGGCCTGCTTGGCCAGCTCACTGACCTCGGCGTCGGTCAGGCAGAAGCGCGCACGCTCGGCGCGGTCGACTTCGACGGTCTTGACCGAACGACCGGCCTTGGCCTCGTCGCCGTAGATCATCTTGATCGCCTTGCTGCCCAGGTTGCGGCGCAGGATGGCCGGGCGGCCGGCCTGCAGGGTGTTCTTGTGTACGTAGAACTCGTCCGGGTTGACCGCACCCTGCACCACGGTTTCGCCCAGGCCGTAGGCACCGGTGATGAACACCACATCGCGGAAACCCGACTCGGTGTCGAGGGTGAACATCACGCCGGCGGTGCCGGTTTCGGAGCGGACCATGCGCTGCACACCGGCCGACAGCGCCACCAGCTTGTGATCGAAGCCCTGGTGCACGCGGTAGGCGATGGCGCGGTCGTTGAACAGCGAGGCGAACACTTCCTTGGCCGCGCGGATCACGTTATCGACGCCACGGATATTGAGGAAGGTTTCCTGCTGGCCGGCAAACGAGGCATCCGGCAGGTCTTCGGCGGTGGCCGAGGAACGCACGGCGACGGCCATGTTGTCGTTGCCGTCGGCCATTTCGGCGAAGGCCGTACGGATTTCCGAATCCAGCCGTGGCGGGAATTCGGCTTCCATGACCCACTGGCGAATCTGCGCGCCGGTCTTGGTCAGGGCATTGATGTCATCGACATCCAGCGCGTCGAGCGCGGCGTGAATGCGGTCGTTCAGCCCGCTTTGCTCGAGAAAATCACGGTACGCCTGAGCCGTAGTGGCAAAGCCGCCCGGCACCGACACGCCGGCACCGGCAAGGTTACTGATCATCTCGCCCAGGGATGCGTTCTTGCCCCCCACATGCTCCACATCATGGACGCCGAGCTTATCGAGGGAAACTACGTACTCTACCAAGGTGATCTCTCCACTAACTGTGTTGGAAAAGCTCAAGGGCGCCCGCCTGCCTTTTGACTGGGCCGGACGCTTGTGGCCTGTACCTGGAAAATAAGTGAGAATGCCGACAGCCGCATTCGGCAAACCGAACTTATCATATCCAAGAAACGTCATCAGCTTAAGGCCCAGATCGCAAATGAAAAGAACCGCGTTCTTCATCTCCGATGGCACCGGCATCACTGCCGAAACCCTGGGCCAAAGCCTGCTTGCGCAATTCGATAGCATTCCGTTCAACAAATTCACGCGTCCGTACATCGATACGCCCGACAAGGCACGTACGATGGTGCAGCAAATCAATACCGCCGCCGAGCGCGACGGCATGCGCCCGATCATCTTCGACACTATCGTCAATCAGGACATCCGTGAGATCCTGGCGACGTCGAACGGCTTCATGATCGACATTTTTTCGACGTTTTTATCCCCGCTCGAGCAGGAATTGACTGCCCATTCGTCGTATTCCGTAGGCAAGTCCCACTCCATTGGCGGCAATTCCAACTACATGGAGCGCATCGAGGCGGTGAATTTTGCCCTCGACAACGACGACGGCGCGCGCACCCATTACTACGACAAGGCCGACCTGATCCTGGTCGGCGTGTCGCGTTGCGGCAAGACCCCGACCTGCCTGTACATGGCAATGCAGTTCGGCATTCGTGCGGCCAACTACCCGCTCACCGAAGACGACATGGAGCGCCTGCAATTGCCCGCGGTGCTCAAAAAACATCACAACAAGTTGTTCGGCCTGACCATCGACCCCGACCGCCTCACCGCCATCCGCCACGAACGCAAGCCCAACAGCCGTTATTCGAGTTTTGCCCAGTGCGAGTTCGAGGTCCGCGAGGTCGAGAGCCTGTTCCGGCGGGAGAACATCCCCAACATCAACTCCACGCATTTCTCGGTAGAGGAGATTTCGGCGAAGATCCTGGTGGAAAAAGGCGTGGAGCGCCGCTTCAAATGACGCCCGGCCCTACCGGGGCCGCGCTCATTCCTCAGGTGGAACGCAGACAAAAAAAGCCCCGGCATCACTGCCGGGGCTTTTTCATTTCAGCTGACCAGCTGACCGATCAGGACGGCACCGCCACCGCCTGCCCGCTCATTGCCAGGTCGACCAGCTCGCGGTTGGCCACCGCATACATCGCATAGTCGGTACCCGTCGCATTGCGCAGGTCGTCGAGCATGGCGCGCCAGCGCTCGACCATGACCCGATGCTGCTCGGCCCACAGCGCCACCCGGGCATCCATGTCTTGCGGGGCATCGGCCATCTGCAGCACCGAGATGGTGATGGCCCGTTGCTGCAGGTCGATATCGTCGCGGAACGCCTCGCGGGCCAGAGCCTGCCAGTTGTTCTCGACCGGCAGGTTGCTGATTTCCTGCAAGTACCAGGTCAAGTCCAGCGCACTACCCACGGCGAAGAACGCCTTGGCCACCTGGGCCGGCTCGTGGCCGGTCACGTCTGCCGCCTCGATGATCGGCAGCAACGTGTACAGGTGGCTGGTACCCGCCACCATGCGTGCGAGCAATTCCGGGACGCCGGCATCGACGAAGCTCTGGTAGCGGACCATCCAGCGTTCGCGGGTCGGCCCCTCCAGCAGCTCGTCGAGCTTGAGCCCCAGCTGGGCGATTTTCGGCCCGAAGTGCGCGGTGTCGCGCCCGGCATCCTGCTCGTTGCGCCGGCTGCGCAGGAACCAGCGGGTCGCGCGGCGGCCCAGGCGCATCAGCTCGTCCATCAGGGTAAGCTGGATTTCTGCCGGCACCTGGTAGTCCAGCGCCTCGATCTGGCGGAACCAGTGCGGCAGATGGAAGATGTCACGCACGATCACATAGGCCCCGGCGACATTGGCCGGGCTCATGCCAGTCGACTCTTTCAGCCGCTGGACGAAGGTGATGCCCATGTTGTTGACCAGGTCATTGGCGATCTGGGTGCTGACGATCTCGCGCTTCAGGCGATGGCGGCGCATGGCTTCGGCGAACTTGCTGACCAGCGACGGCGGGAAAGCGGTTTCCATGTCGCGGGTCAGGTAGTCGTCGTCAGGCACCAGCGACTTGAGCAACTGCTCCTTGAGGTCGATCTTGCTGTAGGAAATCAGCACCGAAAGTTCGGCACGGGTCAGGCCCTGGCCTGCCGCCAGGCGCTCGGCCAACTGCTCCTCAGTTGGCAGGAACTCGATCGCACGGTCCAGCTTGCCACGGCTCTCGAGGTCGGCCATCAAGCGCTTGTACTCGGCGATCCGCTCGCGGGCGCGACGCGCCGCCAACGAAAGCGCCTGGGTCTGCTTGTAGTTGTTGCCCAGCACCAGCGCACCCACTTCATCGGTCATGCTGCCCAGCAGCTGGTTGCGCTGCTTCTCGGTCATGTCGCCACCCTGCACCACTTCGTTGAGCAGGATCTTGATGTTGACCTCGTGGTCGGAGCAGTCCACGCCACCGGCGTTGTCGATGAAGTCGGTATTGGTGGCACCGCCGTTGAGGCCGAACTCGACACGGCCAAGCTGGGTCATGCCGAGGTTGCCGCCCTCGCCCACCACCTTGCAGCGCAGTTCATTGCCGTTGACCCGCAACGCGTCATTGGCCTTGTCGCCAACATCGGCGTGGCTTTCGCTGCTGGCCTTGACGTAGGTACCGATACCCCCGTTCCACAGCAGATCCACCGGCGCCTTGAGCAATGCATGCAGCAGCTCGGTCGGCGTCAGGCGGTCGGCCTCGATGGCGAAGCGTTCCTTCATCTGCGCGGTGATGGCGATGCTCTTGGCACTGCGCGGGAAGATCCCGCCGCCTTCGGACATGATGCTGGTGTCGTAATCGGTCCAGGCCGAACGCGGCAGGTCGAACAGGCGCTGGCGCTCGGCGAAGCTGCTGGCCGGGTCCGGGTTCGGGTCGATGAAGATGTGCAGGTGGTTGAACGCCGCGACCAGTTTCAGCTTGTCGGACATCAGCAGGCCGTTGCCGAACACGTCACCGGCCATGTCACCGACGCCGATCACCGTGATCGGGTCCTGCTGCACATTGATGCCGCGCTCGCGGAAGTGGCGCTGCACGCCCACCCAGGCACCACGGGCGGTAATGCCCATCTTCTTGTGGTCGTAGCCGGCAGAGCCACCCGAGGCGAAGGCATCGCCCAGCCAGAAGCCGTAATCGATGGCGATGCCGTTGGCGATGTCGGAGAAGGTTGCGGTGCCCTTGTCGGCCGCCACCACCAGGTACGGGTCATCGTCATCGTGACGCACCACGTTGGCCGGCGGCACCACGCCGCCGTCCTTGAGGTTGTCGGTGATGTCGAGCAGGCCCGAGATGAAAATGCGGTAGCAGGCCACGCCTTCGGCGGCGATTTCGTCACGCGTGCCGCCCAGCGGCAAACGCCGTGGCAGGAAGCCGCCCTTGGCACCGACCGGCACGATCACCGAGTTCTTGACCTGCTGGGCCTTGACCAGCCCAAGCACCTCGGTACGGAAGTCTTCTTCACGGTCCGACCAGCGCAGGCCACCGCGTGCCACGTTGCCGAAGCGCAGGTGCACACCCTCGACCCGCGGCGAGTAGACGAATATCTCGAACTTGGGTACCGGCTTGGGCAGTTCGGGGATCAGCCTAGGGTTGAACTTGAAGCTGAAGTACGACTTGCTCTGGCCGTTGGCATCCGGCTGGTAGAAGTTGGTGCGCAGGGTGGCCTTGATCAGGTCCAGGTAGCGGCGCAGGATGCGGTCCTCGTTGAGCACCTGGACATCGTCCAGGGCGCTGAGGATGGCTTGCTCCAGGCGTTGCTGCTTGTCGTCCAGGTCATCGGCCGTGAGCTTGCGCGCCAGGTAGAAGCGGGTCTTGAACAGCCGGGTCAGCTCACGGGCGATGTCGGTGTGGTTGTTCAGGGTGCTGGCGATGTAGCCGAGGTCGAAGCCCAGGCGGATCTGCTTGAGGTAGCGGGCGTAGGCGCGCAGCAGCGCCACATCGCGCCATGGCAGGCCGGCGGTGAGCACCAGGCGGTTGAACGCGTCATTCTCGGCATCGCCCTGGACGATATGGATGAACGCATCCTGCAGGACGTCGTTGAGTTGCTGGATGTCCAGGCTCAAGCCTTCGCTGTACGTGAAGGCGAAATCGTGGATCCAGTACTCACGACCACTGGCGTGACGCAAGCGGTAGGGGAACTCGCCCAGCACGCGCAGGCCGAGGTTTTCCAGAATCGGCAGCACGTCCGACAACGCCAAGGGCGTGTCCGCGTGGTACAGCTTGCAATGCAGCAAGCGTTCGCCCAGCCGCGTCAGCGGCTGGTAAAAGCTCATCGCCAGCGGCTTGCTTTCGGACAGTGCCAGCACATGTTGCAGGTCGACCACCGCCGAATGGGCGGCGAAGCGCTCACGGTAGCCGGCCGGGAAGCCTTTGGGGAAATCGGCGAGGATGTTGGTGCCCTGGGCTTCACCGAAGTTCTCCACCACCAGCGCGGCGTAATCGTCATGCCACGAGCGGCAGGCCTGGATCACTTCGTTTTCCAGTTGCTGCGGGTCGATGGCGATGCGGTTCTTCGGGTCGACGCGCAAAATCAGCTGCACGCGCGCCAGCACCGATTCGGAGAAGAACGTCCAGAACTCGCAGTCGCTGGCCTTCAGGCGCTCCATCAGCACCTGCTGGATCTTCTGCCGCACTTCGGTGGAATAGATTTCCCGTGGCACGTAGGCCAGGCAATAGCAGAAGCGCCCGTACGGGTCCTTGCGCAGGAACACACGGATCTTGTTGCGCTCCTGGATCTGCACGATCGACATGACCGTGCTGAACAGCTCGTCGATCGGGGTCTGGAACAGGTCGTCGCGTGGCAGCACTTCGAGCACCTGCGCCAGTTCCTTGCCCAGGTGGGCCTTGGCGTCGAAGCCGGAGCGGCGCTCGACCTCGGCGACCTTGACCCGGATGTAAGGAATGGCGTGCACGCTCTCGCCGTACACCGAGGAGGTGTAAAGGCCCATGAAGCGGTGTTCCTTGACCACCTTGCCATCGGCGTCCAGCTGGCGGATCGAGACGTAATCCGGGTAGGCCGGGCGGTGGACGCGGCTGGGCAGTGCGGCCTTGGCGAACGACAACAGCAGCGGTTCGGCCAGGTACGCCACCGCGTAGTCTTCGATGCGCAGCTCTTCTGGCGTCAGGCCCACACGCAGGCGGCGCGGCAAGCCTAGGAACGACTGCTCGTCGTAGACCATCTGGCCGCCGGCGCTGTCGGCCTGCACGGTGAATTCTTCATAACCGAGGAAGGTGAAGTGGTTGTCCAACAGCCACTCGAGGAAGGCCTTGACCTCATCCTTTTCATGGTGAACCGGCGCGAAAGCGGTTCGCTCCACCAGTTCCATGACTTCCTGCAGCTTGGCTTTCATCGGTTCGAAATCGGCCACCGCCACCCGCACCTCGGCCAGCACCTGCTCGATTTCGCGGGTGAGCACCGTCAATTCGGCAGCGTTGGCGCAGCGGTCGATCTCCAGGTACATCAGCGACTCATGGCACACACCCTCGCCCTGGGTGCCCTTGGGCAGCAGTTCGAGCAGGTTGCCCTTGGCGTCACGACGCACGCTCAGCACGGTGGTCTGCAGGGTATGGATGCTGTAGCCGCGGCGGTTGAGCTCGGTCCGCACCGAATCCACCAAGAACGGCAGGTCATGGTGCAGCACCTCGACCACGGTGTGGGTCGACTGCCAGCCATTGCGCTCGTAATCGGGATTGTACACCCGCACCACTGGATGCTCGGGGTCGAAGCGCTCGATGATGCGCCAGGCGGAAAGGGTACAGCCGGCGAGGTCCGACAGCCTGCGCTGGGTGAGTTCGTCCATGGAAATGATGCCGAAGAACTGCTCGGCGAACAGCGCCACTTGTGGCAGGGACTGCTCGCTGATGTGCTGCGCCAGGGCCGCTTGCAGTTGGTGCTGGAAGTCGGCTTTGCTGGCTGCGGTGAAGAACGCCATCTGTGGTACTCCGCTTGGGCTTTGTAATAGTTGAAGCGTCGCGTACGTCCGACGATCACGGATCAACGATAGCCAACCCGTGGCAAGCCGGACGGTAAAGTTCAGGGCTCGCGGAAGCTTAACGACTGATCGGTCATCACCGCTTGCAGCGCTGCGACAATTTCGGTCAAGGGGGGGAAACTTTACGTTTATCGATACCCCCAAGGCTGTCAGAATTCACTTTCGTTTCCATTGACCCGAGCCGCCCACATGCAAATCCACACCGCCCTGCTGTTCGCCACCCCTTGCGATGACGAGGAAGACAACATGGCGACCTTGTGCTGCCATAGCGACAAAGGGCAGATGTTCCTGCTCACCCGCTACCCGGACGAGGACACCGTGGACCTGACCCTGGACGATGAACCGTCGACCCTCGATGGCCTGAAAGTGACCTTGAGCGCCCAGCGCCTGCTGATCGAAGTGGCGGCCGGGGATCGGGATGCGTTGAAGGGTGACGAAACCCTGGAGATCGTGCTGACGTCCGCAGGGACTGACCTGGAAGAGGTCGAGCTGACCTTGCGCACTATTCTGGATGGCACAGGGACCTTCGTCAGCGAGCTTCGATAGACGACGGGTGCGTCGACCGCCCGGTGGGCGTGTCGGCGCATTCAAGCCCGCTTGAGACCTGCCCTTGAAATGGCCGGCGGGTACGTCAACCCACCGGGTTCCTGTGCAGCACCCTGCCCGCCTTGCCCGGCCGGTCGATGAACAATGCGTCCAGCGAACTGTTATCCAGCCCTTTCACAGCGTTCCAGTGCGCCGATGTGTGCACGTATTTCGCCTGCAACAACGCTCGCTCCTGGGACGTCAGGTGCAATTGCGCACATTGACCGAGGGCAAACTCATGCAGCTTGCGGCTGACAGGCAGCAATTCTGCCGGCAGGCGATGCGCATCGTCACCGCCCAGAGGGGCGAACGCTACCCCACCGCGCACGGCCAGTTCACGCATGATGCTGAGGTAGACACGTGAAAGATGGCCACTGACTTCACGTTCTCGGTACACAGCGGCGTACACCTGCTTTTCCGGGGTATCGCGCCTGGCTCGGCTGCCTTGGACCGGCACCTCCCAGCTGAGCAGCCGGGGCCGCGGATCGACCAGGCTTGCAAAGGTCGAGCTCAGCAGCCCAGTGACCGCCGCATGGGCGCGCGTGCAGTGGGCCGGTGTCGTGCGCGCGACCCGGCTCGAATGCGGTTTGCACAACAGTACCTGCTCGTGCATGTGCTCCAGATAGCCGCCACCGATATTCGAGTGCACACCCGGCACGACAATGTCGTTGTCGCTACGCACCAGCGGGAAGTTGTGGCGCTGCTCATCCCCTGCCACCAGTTGCACGACCTGCCGGGCGACACGCGTGTCCAGCCCGAGACGCAAGCCGCCGTGGCGATCGCTGGCTGGGCCGAAGCTGCCTCGCAAGGGTGCAACGATTGCCGCCACGGTATCGAACAGGCCAATGAAGTTGATCGCCCTCGGCCCGTGCAGCTCAGCCGGCAGGCCCGCCTCATCCGTGCCCAGGCGATTGGCCAGGTGCCTGGCCGCCGCCGCACCGCGGCTGAAACCGAACAGGTCGAATTCGATGCACGTGGGCACAAACTGCGGATGCTTTGCCCGATAATCGCGCAACTGCCTGCCAACCTCTGCCAGCGCCTGCTCTACCCGCGCCGCCACCCCCGCGCTTCCGCGCCCCGTCGCCTGGGCGAAGGGCGAGTCAGGGCCACCGTGCGTTGTACCGATCCCTTCCACATACACGTTGAGATGGACCTGCCCGTGCACGGGCCCGCAGGGATATAGCGCGTGCAGCAGGGCAATGTTACTGCGGGCATTGGCGTAACTGCCCCCTGCGCAGCCGTGGCCGGTGGCGGCCAAGGGTGCAGCATTGCCCTGATTGTTGCCGGTGCCGTCGAAAAAAACGCCCACCCGCAGGGTAACCGGGGCAGGCGCAGCAGACTGCTTGCTCATCATCATGCTCCTTCATGATTCGAAGAGCACAAGCAAGCGCCAGATCACCGCCAGCGCAAATCAGAGAACACCGCAAAGGCATGCGGATAGTGCAACCTTTCGATGCGCATAAAAAACCGGGGCGTAATTGGTCGCCACCCCCCGGATAGATTAAAGTATCCACCCCTGCCAGGTCCGTCGCGCTACGCGCCCGCCCTGGCCCAATCCCAGGAACCGCCGCCGATGGAACACCGTGAAGCGCTGATCGCGCTACGCACCTTTCTTTCCTCCCAGATCCTAGGCCAGGAAAAACTGGTCGAGCGGCTGTTGATCGTGCTGCTGGCCGACGGCCACATGCTGGTCGAGGGCGCCCCGGGCCTGGCCAAGACCAAGGCCATCAAAGAGCTGGCCGAAGGTGTCGAAGCGCAGTTCCATCGCATCCAGTTCACGCCCGACCTGCTCCCGGCCGACATCACGGGCACTGAAATCTATCGCCCGGAAACCGGCAGTTTCGTCTTCCAGCAGGGGCCGATCTTCCACAACCTGGTGCTGGCCGACGAAATCAACCGGGCACCCGCCAAGGTGCAGTCGGCGTTGCTCGAGGCAATGGCCGAACGCCAGGTCAGTGTCGGGCGCAGTACGTACGACCTGTCGCCGCTGTTTCTGGTCATGGCCACGCAGAACCCGATCGAGCAGGAAGGCACCTACCCGCTGCCGGAAGCCCAGCTCGACCGTTTTCTGATGCACGTGAAAATCGGTTTCCCCGATGCGGCGGTGGAGCGACGCATTCTTGCCCAGGCCCGCGGTGAAGCGCTGGGAGGCGAAGTCAAACCTGAACGGCGTGTCAGCCAGCAGGCCATCTTTGCCGCACGCAAGGAAATCCTCGGCCTGTACATGGCCGACGCGGTGGAGGAATACCTGGTGCAACTGGTGATGGCCACGCGCACACCGGCCAAGTTCGATACCGAGCTGGCCGACTGGATCGCCTATGGCGCCAGCCCGCGCGGTTCCATCGCCCTGGATCGTTGTGCACGGGCGCATGCCTGGCTGGCCGGGCGCGACTTCGTCAGCCCCGAGGATATCCAGGCCGTGCTGTTCGACGTGCTGCGCCATCGCATCATCCTGTCCTTTGAAGCCGAAGCGGCCGGGGTCGACCAGGATCGCGTGGTCCAGCGCATCCTTGACGTCGTCGCCGTTGCCTGACCCCATGCCCACCGCTCAGCAGGCCGAACCCGGCATCCGCATCGGCCTCGCCGAGCTGATCGACATGCGCCACCGTGTGCGCGAAATCCAGTTGTTCTCCCGCCCTGGCCAGCGCAGCCCGCTGGTAGGCTTGCACCACTCCAAGCTGCGCGGGCGCGGCGTGGACTTCGACCAGGTGCGTGTCTATCAGGCCGGTGACGACGTACGCAACATCGACTGGCGGGTCACCGCACGCACCCAAGAGCCGCATACCAAGCTGTTCCATGAAGAGCGCGAGCGGCCGATCTTCATCCTCGTCGAGCAAAGCCAGCGCCTGTTCTTCGGCTCGGGGCTGATGTTCAAGTCAGTGCTTGCGGCCCAGGCCGCGGCGCTGTTCGGTTGGGCAGCGCTGGGCCACAACGACCGCATCGGCGGGCTGGTATTCGGCGATGATGAACACCATGAAATCAAGCCGCGGCGCAGCAAGCAGAGCCTGCTGCAGCTGCTCAACCGTATGGCGAAGGTCAATCAGGCGCTGCACACCGAAGCCGCGCCCCACGCCGACAGCCTGGGCCTGGCGCTGCGCCGCGCGCGTGAAGTACTGCGCCCAGGCAGCCTGGCCATCGTCATTTGCGACGAGCGCTCACTCAGCCCCCAGGCTGAACAGCACCTGGCGATGCTCTCGCGCCATTGTGACCTGCTGCTGATGCCAGTGTCCGACCCCCTCGACCATGCCTTGCCGGCAGCAGGCCTGCTGCGTTTCTCCCAGCGCGGCGCGCACCTGGAGCTCGACACCCTGGACACCAACCTGCGCCAGGCCTACCGTCAGCAGGCCGAAGCACGCATAGAACGCTGGGAGCTGATGGCCCAGAAACTGCGTGTGCTGCTGATGCCCCTGAGCACCCAGAGCGAAATGATCGAGCAACTGCGCGAATACCTGAATGCACAGCGCCCACGGAGCGGTTCATGAAGAGCAGCGCCCAATGAACCCTCTGGACCAGTTGCAACCGCTGATCCCCCCTTCAGCGATCGGCCTGTGGCCACCGGCACCAGGCTGGTGGCTGCTGCTTGGCGTCCTCCCCTTCCTGGCCTGGGGCCTGTGGCGGCTGCGCCGCTGGCGCCCAGGCAAGCGCAGGATAGTGCGTGCCGAGCAACCGCTGGACCCGGTACGCCTGGAAGCCCTGGCCGAGCTGGCCCTGCTGCCGCGCCCCTACGACGGCGCGCCGGCCGGGGCCTGGCTGCAACAGATCAACGCCTTGCTCAAGCGCCTGTGCCGCAACCACTACCCCGGCGCCAACAGCCATACCCTCAATGGCCGCCAGTGGCTGGCGTTCCTCGACAACCGCTGCCCCGCTGCCGGCCTGACCCGCTGGATGGTGCTGGTAGAAGGCGCGTACAAGCCGGAATGCAAGCTTGACGACAAGGCCATTGCCGGGCTCAGTCAGGCTGTCGAAACCTGGATCCGCAAACATGTTTGAACTGGCCTGGCCGTGGATGTTCCTGCTGCTGCCGCTGCCGTGGCTGGCGCGCCTGTTGCTGCCTGCCGCCGACAGCGGCGAGCCGGTGCTCAAGGTAGGCTTTCTCAATGAACTCGAAAGCCTGGCCGGGCGTCGGGCACGGCTGAACCTGCCGACCTTGCGTCAGCAGGCACCGTTCGCGCTGATCTGGCTGTTGCTGCTGCTCGCCGCTGCCCGTCCGCAGTGGCTGGGCGAGCCGCTACCGGTGGCCGCCAGCGGCCGGGACCTGCTGGTGGCGGTGGATGTGTCCGGCTCCATGGATTTCCCCGATATGCAGTGGCAGGGCGAAGAGGTCAGCCGCCTCGACTTGGTCAAGGCGCTGATGGGCGATTTCCTGCAAAACCGCGAAGGCGACCGCGTCGGCCTGATCCTGTTCGGCAGCCAGGCGTACCTGCAGGCACCCCTGACCTTCGACCGGCGTACCGTACGCACCTTCCTCGACGAAGCGCAGATTGGCATCGCCGGCAAGAACACCGCCATCGGCGACGCCATCGGCCTGGCGGTCAAGCGCTTGCGCCAGCGGCCGGCGCAGAGCCGGGTGCTGGTACTGATCACCGACGGTGCCAACAACGGCGGGCGGATCCATCCATTGACCGCTGCCCGCCTGGCCGCCCAGGAAGACGTGCGCATCTACACCATCGGCATCGGCGCCAACCCTGAGGCCAGCGGTACGCCGGGCCTGCTCGGCCTCAACCCCAGCCTGGACCTGGACGAGGCCTCACTGAAGGAAATCGCCGACCTGACCCATGGCGCCTACTTCCGTGCCCACGACGGCGCCGAACTGGATGCGATCGGCGATACCCTCGACCAGCTGGAACCGGTCGCCCAACAGCCAACCCAGGCCCGCACGGCAACCGCTTTGTATGCCTGGCCACTGGCCCTGGCCTTGCTGCTCAGCGTGCTGCTGGTGGTGGCGGTGCAATGGCCAGACAACCTGCTGCAGCGTGCGCTGCGCCGGCCACGCTTCCTGCAGCCCCACCCGCAATGGCGTGAGCGCCTCAAAAGGCTGCGCCTGAGGAGGCGGCGATGATCGACCTCTGGCCGCACTGGTTGCGCCCGCTCTGGCTGCTGGTGGTACCGCTGCTCGCCTGGCTGGTGTTCAAGCTCTGGCACCGGCGCAGGCGCGCCGGGCGCTGGCAGATGATCCTGCCGCCGGCCTTCCACCCGGTGCTGCTCGGTGGCGGCAGCGGCAGCCACAGCAAAATGCCCTGGGTCGCACTGGGCCTTGCCTGGTTACTGACGGTACTGGCGCTGCTCGGGCCGAGCTGGCAGCGCCTGGAAGAAACCCGCCAACGCCCGGCCGACCCGCTGGTGATCCTGCTGGAACTGACCCCGCAGATGCTTGCCCAGGACACGCCGCCCAACCGGCTGCAGCAGGCGCGGCGCAAGGTCCTTGACCTGCTCGAACACCGTCGCGACAGCCAGACGGCCTTGATCGTCTACGCTGGCAGCGCGCACACCTTGGTGCCACTGTCCGACGACCTGAGCACCACGCGCAACCTGCTCGAGGCCATCGACCCGTCGATCATGCCGCAGCCCGGCCAGCGCGCCGACCTGGCCGTGCAGAAGGGCCTGGCCCTGCTGGCGCAAAGCGGCCTGGGCCAAGGCCGCCTGTTGCTGATCGGTTCGGCATTGAGCGACCCGGAACGCCAGGGCATTGTCCAGGCCCTTGGCCGCCAGGGCCCGAGCCTGTTGATGCTCGGCATCGGTACCAGCGAAGGGGCGCCGGTCCGCCAGGCCAACGGCGAGTTTCTCAAGGACGAGCAAGGCGGCATTCTGGTACCGCGCCTGGACAGCGGCGGGCTCAGGGCGTTCATCAACGGCACCGGAGGACGCTACCGTCATGCCCGGATCGACGACCTCGACCTGCGTGGCCTCGGCCTGTACGACAACCCGCGCATCCTGCGCAATGACGGCCAGAACCTGCAGCTCGACAGCTGGGCCGACCAAGGCTACTGGCTGTTGATACCCCTGTTACTGCTGGCCGCCTGCGCGGGTCGGCGCGGCTGGCTGTTCTGCTTGCCGCTGCTGCTGGCCCTGCCGCAGCCGAGCCAGGCGTTCGAGTTCAATGACCTGTGGTTGCGCCCCGATCAGCAAGGGAAGCGCCTGCTTGAACAAAACCGCCCGGTGGAAGCCGCGCGGCACTTCCAGGACCCGCAATGGCGCGGCATGGCGCTGTACCAGGCCGGTGACTATGCCGCTGCCGCCACCGCCTTCGGCCAAGCCAATACCGCCGCTGCCCACTACAATCGAGGCAACGCCCTGGCCCGCAGCGGTGAGCTGGAAGCCGCCCTGGATGCTTACGAGCAGGCCCTGGAGCATCAACCCGACCTGAAGCCGGCGCTGGACAACCAGGCCCTGGTCCAACAACTGTTACAGCAGCGTCAAGGCCAGGCCGAGGAACAACCGGCCCAAGACGATGCCCAAGGCACGCCGGGCAGCGAGACCGAGGGCAACAGCAGCTCGGCGAGCAGCCCCGCCCAGGGTTCGCCGGGCAGCGAAGAACAGACAAACACCGATCAACCCGTTGAAGGCAGTGGCAACAACCAGGCCGCACCCGGTAACCAGGTGGGCGACGATGACAGCATCACCCAGCCGCCCAAGCGGCCGGTATCGACCAGCCTCGATGCCGAACAACGCCAAGCCCTGGAACAATGGCTGCGGGAGATCCCCGACAACCCGGCGCAGCTGCTGCGACGAAAATTCTGGTACGAACAGCAATTGCATCAGGAATCCCAACGATGAGTCGCCTTGGCGTCTTTCTCCTCAGCCTGATATGGGCCGTGCTCGCCCAGGCCGAACCGACCCTGCAGGCCAGTGTCGACCGCACCCGCCTGGAGGCCGGTGAAACCTTGGAGCTGACCCTCGAAAGCCAGGACGTGACCCAGTTCGGCAAGCCCGACCTGCGCGCCCTGGACGGCGACTTCGAAGTACGCGGCACGCGTCAGCTGAACAGCCTGCACACCCTCGATGGCGAGACCCGGGCCAGCACTCGCTGGATCATTACCCTGCTGCCGCGGCGCAGCGGCAGCTTGCGTATCCCTGAGCTGCAACTGGGGCAATCGCGCAGCCAGGCCATCGACCTGCAGGTGGTGCAAGCGGATGCCGACCGCCCGGACAGCGCGTCCCAGGTGTTCATCGAGGCTACCCTGGACACCAGTGATGTCTATGTCCAGGCGCAGGCCGTGCTGACCTTGCGCATCTACCATTCGGTGTCGCTGTACGACGACAGCAGCCTTAGCCCGCTGCGCCTGGAAAACGCCAAAGTCGAACCGCTGGGGGACTCGCGTACCTATGAGAAGGACATCAACGGCGTACGCCACGGGGTGATCGAGACACGCTACGCACTCTATCCGCAGCAGAGCGGCAGCCTGGACATCGCGCCCCTCACGTTCACCGCCACTGCTGCCGATAATGCGCAGCAGCCTGCGGGCAGCGCACGTACAGGCCGCCAGGTACAGGTCAGTTCACTGCCGCTGCGCCTGAACGTTCGCCCTATCCCCGCCGCCTGGCCCGCAGCCGAACCGTGGTTGCCAGCCCGTAGCCTGGCCCTCGAAGAACACTGGAACCCCGACCCCGGCACACAGCCAACCCAGATAGGCGACTCCCTGACCCGCAGCATCACCCTGCGCGCCGAGGGGCTGTCCAGCACCCAACTGCCACAATTGCCGGCCACCGAAATCGTCGGCCTGCGCCGCTACCCGGACCAACCGCTGCTGCGCAACGAAATCAGCGAGCGCGGCATGACCGCCAACCGCGAGGAGCGCGAAGCACTGGTGCCGACCCACAGTGGTGAGCTGGCGCTGCCGGCACTGGAGGTCACCTGGTGGAACACCCGCGAAGACCACCTGGAGCATTCCAGCTTGCCTGCGCGCACCCTGAACGTGCAGGACAACCCGGCCCTGAGCGCCGAGAGCCCGGTCGGTGATGCCAGCACGGGCAGCAGCCTGCTCTGGCCCTGGCAGCTCGCCACCCTGGTGTTCGCCCTGACCACGCTACTGGGCTTCACCCTGTGGTGGCGCGCCCGCTCGCAACCGGCCGTGCTGCGCGCCGCCCAGACTGGCCCCAGCCCACGCACCCTGCTGGACGACCTCAAGCGCGCCTGCCAGGCCAACGACCCACAGGCCACCCGCCAGGCGCTCGATGCCTGGGCGCGGCAACAGCCAGAGACCCTGGCGGAGATGGCGGCGCGGTTCGTGCCGCTGTCGGATGCTTTGGATGGTTTGAACGGGGCGTTGTATAGCGAGAGCGGCCAATATTGGCAGGGAGAGGATCTGTGGCGGGCGATAGGGACGATTCCACCGGCAGAACACGTGTTACTGCCGTCTGGGGAGCCAGGGGGCTTGCCACCGCTTTATCCGAAGTGATTGGGAGAGCGCGCGGGCCCGTCTAGCGTGCTGTAGCGCACGTCAGACAAGCCCGTCCAAACCAGGATGCGATCCTGGCTGCTCCCCCTCTGCGACAACCCTGAGCGATCAGATGAAGCGGTGACCCTGAAACGGGTTCCAGCCCTGCTCGCCTTTGGTCTGTTTCAAGTAATAAGCGTAATTGGTCAACATGCCGTACAACAGGGCAAAGGCCACACTGAAGCCTTGATCCAGCGCCCGAGGCACTGCATTACCCGTGGCAGCCTCGTAAACGCCTTCAAGCAGCCCGACGCCAATGATGATGGCCAGCATGACCAGGTTCTTCTTCCACATGCCTAGGACGAACCAGTAGATCGGGCCAAAGAAGAATCCGAGGAAATTGTTGTTGATCAACAGTTTCTTGCGAAACGGCAAAGCGCGGAACGCGGCTTTGTAGGTCGCTTCACGTGGGCCGCCGTGCTGATCGAAGAAGGCGAACCGCTCCTGCCATTTAGGCTTGAGGTTGGCGTAGTCGGCCTGGATTTGTGGCGTGCTTTGCATAAAAATTCCTTTTCAGATGGGATCCGGTAGCCCACACCCGCAGCACTGCAAGCGCCGCGGCCGGGGTAAGGGATTAGAGCATCGGCGATGGCTGGCATCAAGCAAGCAGATGGCCACTATGTCGACCCGTTCGCATAATGGATTGCCCTTGTAGCGCACTGCCCCGCCCTTTGAATGCACCGAACACGGCCAGGCTCCAGACAATCGCCAAGCCACTTGAGTTACCATACCGCCCTCCTTCGAAGGCCACCTTGGCGATGTCATGACGCCAAGCACCGAAGCCTTCATGTCCCAATCCAACAGGTCATCCATGCGTCTGTTTCACACCTCCGACTGGCACCTGGGCCAAAGCCTGCACGGCCAGGAACGCGACTTCGAACACGCCTGCTTCCTCGACTGGCTGCTCGGCCAGCTGCGCTTGCGCCAGCCCGACGCGCTGCTGATCGCCGGCGACATCTTCGACACGGTCAACCCGCCGGTCAAAGCTCAGGAGCGGCTATACGACTTCATCGTCCAGGCCCACGAGCAACAGCCGAAGCTGGACATCGTGATGATCGCCGGCAACCATGACTCCGGCTCGCGCATCGAGCTACCTGCCGCGCTCATGCGGCGTCTGCGCACCCACGCGCTAGGGCGCGTGCACTGGCTGGATGAGGGCCAGCTGGACGCCGAACGCCTGCTGATCCCGCTGACCAACGGCCGCGGCAAGGTCGCAGCCTGGTGCCTGGCGCTGCCTTTTTTGCGCCCAGCCGAGGTCACCGGCCCGCAGTTGGGTGACGATTACCTGCAGGGCATCAACCAGGTGCACCAGCAATTGATCGCGGCCGCGCAGAAAAAGCGCAAGAAGGACCAGGCGCTGGTCGCCATCAGCCACGCGCACATGGCCGGCGGCGCGGTGTCCGAAGACTCCGAGCGCAGCCTGATCATCGGTAACGCCGAAGCCCTTCCGGCCAAACTGTTCGACAAGGCCATCAGCTACGTTGCCCTGGGCCACCTGCACAAGCCGCAGAAGGTCAACCGCGAAACCCGCATCCGCTACAGCGGCTCGCCGATCCCACTGTCGTTCGCCGAAATCAACTACCCGCACCAGGTGCTGGAAGTCGAGCTCGACGGCGCCGAGTTGGTCAGCGTCGAGCCGCGCCCGGTGCCACGCGCCGTGGCCCTGCAGCGCATCGGCCCTGCGCCCTTGGGCGAACTGCTGGAGCAGCTTGCCGAACTGCCGGTGATCGACCTGCTCGACGACCCCAACCGCCAGCCGTGGCTCGAAGTGCGCGTGCTGCTGGACGAGCCGCAGCCAGACCTGCGCCAGCAGATCGAAAGCGCCCTGCACGGCAAGGCGGTGCGGCTGATCCGCATCAGCGCCGAATATGCCGGCCGTGGCAATGATGAGGAAAGCGAGCTTGAGTTCGTCGAACTGTCGCAGATGACCCCGCAGGATCTGTTCAGCCGCGCTTGGGAACAGGCTTATGGCAACCCCGCCGACGAGCAGGCCCTGGCCGACTTCGCCCTGCTGCTGCAGGACGTCCAGCTGGAAGAGGAACAGCCATGAAGATTCTCGCCATCCGCCTGAAGAACCTGGCATCCCTGGCCGGCCCGGTCGACATCGACTTCACCGCCGAACCCCTGGCCAGCGCAGGCCTGTTCGCCATCACCGGGCCTACCGGTGCCGGCAAGAGCACCTTGCTCGACGCCCTGTGCCTGGCGCTGTTCGGCACTGTGCCGCGGCTCAATGACATTGGCCGCGAAGCCAAGGTGCCAGATGCCGATGGCGAAATCCCCACCTCGGACCCGCGCAACCTGCTGCGCCGCGGCACCGGCAGCGGCTTTGCCGAGGTCGATTTCGTCGGCATCGACGGCCACCGCTACCGCGCGCGCTGGGAAGCCAACCGTGCCCGTGACAAGGCCAATGGCAAGCTGCAGTCCAGCCGTCAGAGCCTCTATGACCTGGACAGTGAGCAGGTGCTGGGCAGTGGCAAGAACGAATACAAGCAACTGATCGAAACCCGTCTGGGGCTCAACTTCGAGCAGTTCACCCGTGCTGTGATGCTGGCCCAGAGTGAATTCAGCGCCTTTCTCAAGGCCGACGACAAAGAACGCAGCGAGCTGCTGGAAAAACTCACCAACACCGCAATCTACACGCGCCTGGGCCAGCGTGCCTTCAGCAAGGCCCGCGAAGCCGGCGAGGCGCACAACGCGCTGAAAGACCGTGCCAGCCACCTGCTGCCGATGGCCGCCGAAGCCCGAATCGAGCTGGACACGCGTCTGGAGCAGGCGCAGCAACACTTCAAGGCCGAGCAAGCCCGCCAGCGCCAGCTGGAGCAACAGCGCACCTGGCTCAACGAGCAACGCCTGTTGCAGACGCAACTCAGCGAAGCCGGCGCCGCCCTGCACGCTGCCGAGCAGAACTGGCAAGCCATGGCCGAGCAACGCCTCGACCTGCAGCGCCTGGAACGCCTGGCACCGCAACGGCACCAGTTCCATCGCCAGCAAGTACTGACCGCACAGCTGACGCCGTTGGCGGCGCAGATTGCCGAGCAACAACAGCTGCAAGCTGAGCTGCAGGGGCACACCCAGGCGCTGGAGCAGGCGCTGGTAGCCGCGCGCCAGGCACTGGCCGACAGCCAGGCGAAGCACAGCGACAGTGCCCCGCGCCTGCGCCAGGCGTTTGCCGGCCAGGACAGCCTGGCGCGCCTCGACACTGAGCTGGAGGCGCAACGCACCGCCAGGGAGCAGGCCGACCTGCACGTCGCCGAAGGCCAGCAACAGTTGCAGCAACTGGATGAACACCAGCAGCGCAGCCTGCAACAGCTGGCGCAGATCGACACGGCCTTGGCAGACAGCCAGCACCTGGCCGGCCTGGCCAATGCCTGGCAGGCCTACCTGCCACAACTCAAGCAAGTCATGGTGATTGGCGGGCGCCTGAGCAAGGGCCGTGAGGAGCTGCCTGGCCTGCAGGCGCGCGCCAGCGAGGCCAACGCGCAGTGGCAGGCCCAGCATGACGCGTTCGAGCTGATGTTCCGCGAAGCCAAAGCCGAGCCGCAGGCGCTGGCGGAGCAAATCGACCTGCTCGGCAACATGCTGCAGGACAATCGCAAACAGCAGCGGGCGGTCGAAGAACTGTCGCGCCTGCATGGCCGCGAGCAGGAGCTGCGCAGTCAGCTGGAGGGGCTGCGAGAACGTCACCAGCAGGCCATGCAGCAACGCCAACAGCTGATCGGTGAAGGCACCGCAGCCAAGGCGGAGCTGGAAGCGGCCGAGCAGGCGCTCAACCTCACACGCCAGTTGCTGGAGCGTCAGCGCCTGGCACGCAATACCAGCGTCGAAGAGCTGCGCGGCCAACTGCGCGACGGCGAACCGTGCCCGGTCTGTGGCAGCGCTGAACATCCGTTCCACCAGCCTGAGGCTTTGCTGCAGAGTTTGGGCCGACATGACCAGGCCGAAGTGGATGCTGCGCAAAAGCACGTCGAAACGCTCAACGGCAAACTGGTGGAGCTGCGCACGCAGCTTGGCGTGGTCAACGCCCAGCTCAAGGACCATCAACAGCAACAGGCGCAGCTGGGCGAACAGTTGCAGCCGCTGGTTGCACAGGTACAGTCGCACCCCCTCTGGCCTGCCCTGGCGCCACAGGACGACAAGGCCCGTACCGCGTGGCTGGACAGCCAGCTGCAGCGCCTGGACGATGAGATCAAAAAGGACGAGAAGCGTCAAAGCGCCCTGCTCGCCCTGCAAAAAGACGCCGCCCGCCTCACCCAGCAATTGCAGGCCGCGCAGCAGGCGCAGCAAGAGGCCCAACGCCACCTGGAGCAACAGCACCAGGCCTTGGCCAACGATGAACAGCATCTGCAACAAGGCCTCGATGACTTGGCCAATGTGCTTCCGGCTGATGTGCTGAAGGCCTTGAGTGATGATCCGGCCAATGCCTTCCTCAGCCTCGACCAGCAGATCGCGCAGCGCCTGCAACAGCTGGAGCAGCGCAAGGACGAACAGGACGAGCAGCACGCGCGCCAACTGCAACTGGACAAGCTACGCGACCAGCAGCAGACGCGCCTGCAGGCTCAGCAACACCTGCAGCACACCCTCGACGCCCTCCAAGCGCAGCGCCTGCAGGCCCAGGCGGAGCTGGCCACGCTGCTCGGCGAACATAGCAGCGCCGAAGCGTGGCAACACCACCTCGAAGCGCAGCTGGAACAGGCCCGCGCCCTCGATGCCGAAACCGCAGAGCGCCTGCAGGCGCTGCGCAACCAGGGCGTGCAATTGGCCGCGGAGTTGAAGGCCAATACCCAGCGCCAGCAGGCGCTGGAGCAGGAGTGCCAGCAGCTTCAGCACGCAGTCGCGCAATGGCGCAGCGAACATCCCGAACTGGATGACAGCGGGCTGGACCGCCTGCTGGCCATGGACGATAACCAGCTCAGTACCCTGCGCCAGCAGCTGCAGGCAGCAGAAAACGCCATCGAGCAAGGCCGCGTGCTGCTCCAGGAACGTGAACAGCGCCTGCAGCAGCACGCCGCTCAGGCACAGGGTGACCTGCATGGCGAAGACCTTGAGCAAGCACTGGCCGGCCTTGCCGAGCAACTGACCGCTCAGGAACAGCAATGCGCCGAGTTGCGCGCGCAGCAGGCTGACGACCAGCGTCGCCAGCAGGCGTACCAGGCCCTTGCCTGCGAAATCGAACAGGCCCACCAACAGTGGCAACGCTGGGCACGCCTGAATGCGCTGATCGGCTCAGCCTCTGGCGATGTGTTCCGCAAGATCGCCCAGGGCTACAACCTCGACCTGCTGCTGCACCATGCCAACGCCCAGTTGCGCCAACTGGCGCGGCGCTACCGTCTGAAACGTGGCGGCAGCGCCCTGGGGTTGCTGGTGCTGGACACCGAAATGGGCGACGAACTGCGCTCTGTGCACTCCTTGTCTGGCGGTGAAACCTTCCTGGTCTCGCTGGCGCTTGCCCTGGGCCTGGCGTCAATGGCCTCAAGCACCCTGCGTATCGAGTCGCTGTTCATCGACGAGGGGTTCGGAAGCCTCGATCCTGAGTCGCTGCAGTTGGCCATGGACGCCCTCGACGGTCTGCAGGCGCAGGGGCGCAAGGTCGCGGTCATTTCTCACGTACAAGAGATGCACGAGCGTATTCCGGTGCAGATCCAGGTGCGTCGCCAGGGCAATGGCCTGAGTGATGTCGAGGTGTGCGGGTGATTCTTTTCTCCTTCCGCCGCTGCCCTTGGGCCATGCGAGCGCGCCTGGCCCTGCACTATGCCGGGTGCGAGGTGCACATCCACGAAGTGGCGATGAAGAACAAGCCGGCCGCCTTGCTGGCTTTGTCACCCAAGGGGACGGTACCGGTGCTCGATACCGGTGAAGGCGTGCTGGAGGAAAGCCTGGACATCATGCGCTGGGCGCTCGAGCGCAATGACCCGCAGGACTGGCGGTTGCAAGCCGACCCTGCCGCCGCGCGACAGGCTGAACGGCTTATTGCCCGCAACGACAGCGAGTTCAAAGCGCAGGTCAACCTGTACAAATATGCCGAGCGATACCCCGAGCACACGCGCGAACACTACCGCCAGCAGGCCGAGGCCTGGCTGGCCGAGCTTGAGCAGCTGCTAGAAGGCCGGCCTTACCTGCTGGCCAGCCATGCAAGCCTGGTCGACGCCGCGCTGTTGCCCCTGATGCGCCAGTTTGCCGGGGTCGAACCGCAGTGGTTCGCCGAGGCGGCTTATCCGCGTGTGCGGAGCTGGCTGGAGAGGTGGTTGGCGTCTGAGCTGTTCAAGGCGGTGATGGCCAAGTGAGTTGGCCCGCGCCTGTCGCGGTTCGCGCAGGGCTCACAGGTTGTGTTTAGCGCTCAAGGCCGCATGAAAATGGGCGCTCTGGCGCAGGTACTGCTCGGTATAGCTGTGGGTGGCGGTTACCTTGTTGCGGGAATCAGCCTGGGCATGCGCCGGCAGCACGACTGAGGCGGAAAGGGCGGATGCGGCGATGACCGGGAAAAGATTGAAGTTCATCTGGGCAGACCTCGACTTCGGTGGTTTGACGTTGGCCCGCCTGGGCCTTGGGTCAAACTTACGCCGCTGAGGTCCGCCACAGAAATTCATTGCGGTGGTAGGGATTATCACGTCCATCGATAGTCAATCGATAAACTTCAGGTCCGAAGGCGCGTCCTGTGGCAAGGTCTGCACGGTTTCACCGAGCTTGCCAGTACGCGGGTCGCGACGGATGACCACGATCTGGTTGCTCTTCTGGTTGGCCACCAGCAGGAAGTTGTCGCTTGGGTCCAGCGCGAACTCCCGTGGGTGGTCGCCCTCTACCGAACGGCGCTGCAAAAAGGCCAATTGGCCGTCCTCTTTGCCCACGCTGAAAACCACGATCTCGTTGGCTGTGCCACGGTTGCTGACATACAGGAAGCGCCCGTCTGCCGACAGGTGCAGTCCGCCCGCGGCCTTGGCCGCAGCGTCTTTCTGCTCGGTCAGCGGCAGGCGCTGGCGTTCGTGCAGCGCAGCGTCGTCGACATCGAACACGACCACTTCGGCGCTCATTTCCAGTGTCAGGTAGGCATGCCGCCCCTTGGCATCGAACAACAGATGACGCGGGCCGCTGCCGGGCGGCAGCTCGACGGACGCCGGTATCGCAGCGCTCAGGGGCCGGTCGACGCTGGCGCCGTCGTAGCGGTAGATGAACACCTTGTCCGCGCCCAGGTCGCTGGCATACAGGTGGCTGCCATCGGGCGACAGCACCACGGCGTGCACATGGGCACCGGCCTGGCGCTCGGGGTTGACGCCGCTGGCCTTGTGCCGCGCTTGTTGCACCACCTCCTTGAGCTTGCCGTCCTTGGCCACCGGGATCACCACCAGGCTGCCGCCCGGGTCGGGGGCGACAGCATAGTTGGCGACGAACAGGTAACGCTGGTCGCGGCTCAGGCTGGCGTGTGTCGGTTCATCGCCACGGCTGGCCACCTGGTTGAGCGGCTTGATCTCGCCGTTGCCGTTCACACTGAAACTGCTGGCATGGCCCTGCGGCGTTTCGTTGACCGTGAACAGTTGCCGCTGGTCGGCCGAGAGTACCAGCCACGACGGGCTGACGCTCTTGACCACCTGCTGCGGCGTGGGGTCGATACGGCCAGTCTTGCTGTCGAACAGGTAGCGGTAGATACCTTGGCTGGCGCCATCGGTGTAACTGCCCACCAGCAGCGTGGCAGCCTGGGTAGTGAAAGTCAGGGTCATGAGGCTAGCGGTCAGCAGGCTCGTCCAAGTCCGGTTCATGGTGTTCTTCTTCATCCGGGGCGCGAAAGGCACTCATACAGACTAGACGATGCTCACCCTGGGCATCGTGCAGTTGCCACTCGTCACCGGCACCGATGGCGGCGGCGACCTGTTCGGCAGTGAAGGTCCAGCGACGGTGTTGGCGGCCGTCCATGCATTCGACCGTCAGGCCTGTTGCATCGAGGGTGAAGTCGAAGGCGTGGAGGCCGTCGATCAGTAGCATGTCGCAGGATGCGAGGGCGGTGGTGAGGGAGGACATGGGGGTACCCATTGCAAGTGAGCCGGCATTATAACCTTGACCCTGCGTTGCATGGCACCGGCTTCACAGGTGATCGCCGGCAAGCCGGCTTCCACAGGCCTTGTGGGCTGGCTTGCCAGCGATGGGCCGCAAAGCGGCCCCCCGCACTCAATGGGCGAAGATCGAACCGCCCTGCTTGCCTGCCATCTTCTCGGGCTTGATCAGGAACCGCGCCAGCGCCGGCAGCAGCCACAGCGCACCGAACATGTTCCACAGCAGCATGAAGGTCAGCATCAGCCCCATGTCGGCCTGGAACTTGATGGCCGAGAAGATCCAGGTGCACACGCCGATGGCCAGGCACAGGCCGGTGAACAGCACCGCCTTGCCGGTCGAACGCAGGGTTTGGTAATAGGCCTCCTGCAGCGGTAGGCCGGCACGCAGGAAGCTTTCCAGACGGCTGTAGATGTAGATGCCGTAGTCGACACCGATACCCACGCCCAGCGCCACCACGGGCAAGGTGGCGACCTTCACGCCGATCCCCATGAATGCCATCAGCGCATTGCCCAGCACCGAGGTCAGCACCAGCGGCAGGACGATGCACAAAGTGGCAGCAAAGGAGCGGAAGGTGATCAGGCACATCACCGCCACGCAGATGTACACCAGGATCAGGATGGTCAGCTCGGCCGACTTGATCACCTCGTTGGTCGCAGCCTCGATCCCGGCGTTGCCCGCCGCCAGCAGGAACTGCAAGCCGTCCTTGTCGTGGCTTTCGGCAAACGCCTTGGCAGCGCTGGTGACCCGCTCGAGGGTTTCGGCCTTGTGGTCGTTGAGGAACACCAGCACCGGTGCCAGCGAGCAGTCGGCGTTGTACAGGCCGTCGGCGCGGGCGATGGAGTTGTTGAGGATGTCAGGGTTGCGCGACAAGGTTTCCCATTTCAGGCTGCCCTCGTTCATGCCCTTGATCACCTGCTTGGACACCGTCACCAGGGAGATCGCCGACTGCACGCCGGGGGTGTTTTCCATGGTCCACATCAGCTCGTCGATCGGTGCCATGGTCGAGTGGATCGAGCAGCTTTCGGCGGGCGTCTTGACCATCACCACCAGCACATCGGAGCTGGTCGAGTAGTTGCTGATGATGAAGTTGTTGTCCTGGTTGTAGCGCGAGTCCGGGCGCAGCTCCGGCGCGCCCTGGTCGAGGTCGCCGATTTTCAGGTTCTGGCTGTACCACAAGCCGCCAGCGAAGGCGACCAGGGCCAGGGCAATGGACACCGGCGCCACCTTGGCACTGGCGAAATTCGACAGCAGGCGCCAGAACGGGTGCTCACGGGTGGCGTCCTCCTTGCTGCGCTCGATGGCCTTTTTGCTGATGCCGATATAGGAAATCGCGACCGGCAGCAGGATCAGGTTGGTGAAAACGATGACCGCCACGCCGATCGACGCACCGATGGCAAGTTCGCGGATCACGCCGATGTCGATGATCAGCAGGGTAATGAAGCCCACGGCGTCGGCGAGAATGGCGATCATCCCGGGCAGGAACAGCTGGCGGAAGGTGCGCCGGGCGGCGGTCAGGGCATTCTCGGCGTCACTGGACTGCAGGGCGATGCCGTTGATCTTCTGCACCCCATGGGAAATGCCGATGGCGAAGATCAGGAATGGCACCAGCATCGAGTAAGGGTCCAGGCCAAAGCCCACCACATGCATCAGGCCCAATTGCCAGACCACTGCCACCAAGGTGGTGATCAGCACGGCGATGGTGCTGCGGATGCACCAGGTGAACCAGTAGAGCAAGACCCAGGTGATGACCAGCGCGACACCAAAGAACATCGCCACCATCACCAGGCCGTCGATCAGGTCACCGACCTTTTTGGCGAAGCCGACGATGTGCACCTTCACATTGGGGTTCTGTGCCTGGAACTTGTCGCGGATTTTCTCCTCGAGCAGATGCGAGAACTGCTGATAGTCCAGCTTGACCTGCTTACCGGGGTCTTGCGGATCGGGGTAGCTTTCCAGCAAAGGTACATCGACGATGCTGGATTTGAAGTTGTTGCCCACCAGGCGCCCGACCTGGCCGGACTTGAGCACGTTGTCGCGCAGTGAGTCGAGGCTGTCCTGCGAACCGTCGTACGTATTGGGGATGACTTCACCGCCGGAGAACCCCTCCTCGGTGACTTCACTCCAGCGCACGCTGGGGCTCCACAACGACTTGAGGCCCGCACGGTCGACGCCGGGGATGTAGAACACCTCGTCATGGATCTGGCGCAGGGTCTCCATGTAGTCCTTGTCGAAAATGTCGCCGTTGACCGCCTCGACCGAAATGCGCACGGTGTTGCCGAGGTTGGCCAGGTCGTTGCGGTGCGCCATCATCTGCTCGATGAACGGGTGTTCGAGCGGGATCATCTTCTCGAAGCTGGTCGAGGGGCGGATCTGCGAGGCCTGCCAGAACAGGAAGATGCTCACCAGCACGCACAGGGCGATGACCACCGGGCGGTTGTTGAAAATCAGGCGTTCCAGCAGCGTGGGCTTGTCCTGGTGGTGGGGGTGCATGATGCTCTCTCGACTGGTCATGGGCGAGGCTCCTGGGCTGCCTGGTCGGCTCCTTCAGCGGTGGCCAGGTGGACACCACCCTGCCCTACCAGCAGCAAGCCACCATTGGCCAGGCCACTGACGCCGGCCAAGGCGATACGGTCGGCGCGGTTGTAGACCGTGAAGCGCTTCCCGTCATCGATGCTGCGCAGCACGCTGCCGCCATTACCGACCAATACCAGGCTGCCATCATCCAGAAGCGTAGCGCTGGCCAGGCCGAATTCGAGGTTGCCGCGTGCGGCCTTGAGTTCGATCGGCTGCCAGCTGTCGCCGAAGTCCGTGGAGCGGAACAGGTTGCCGCGCAGGCCATAGGCCAATAACGTCTGCGGCTGGGCGGTGCCGATCACGCCGAACAGCGAGCCCTCGTAGGGCCCGTCGACCTTGCTCCAGCTCTGCCCGCTGTCGCTGGAGCGGAACATGCTGCCCTGCTCGCCGACGATGAACAGGCCGGCATCCCTGATCTGGGCAATGCCGTTGAGGTGCATCTGGTCGGGGTTGTCCAGGCGCTCGGCGACGTCCTGCCAGTGCTGGCCGCCGTCGCGGGTTTCCAGCAATGCACCGTAGGCGCCCACGGCAAAGCCGTGCTGGGCATCGAGGAAAGTGGCATCGAGCAGCGGGGCTTCACGGGCAAGGTCTTCGAACTGCTTGCTCCAGGTCGCACCGCCATCGTTGCTGGCGAGAATCTGCGCGTCGTGCCCGACTGCCCAGCCACGCTTGTCGTCGATGAAGAACACTGCGGTGAGCAATTGCCGGGTAGGCACCCGCGCTTGGGTCCAGGTCTTGCCCTGGTCATCGGAGAAAAGAATGTGGCCGCGATCGCCCACCACCACCAGGCGCTTGCCAGCATGAGCGGCGTCGATCAGCAGGCTCTGGCTGGCCTTTGCCGATTCGGTGGAATACTCCTGGGCAGCGGCGGCCTGCGTGCTCCCCGCCCACATCGCCAGTGCCAGCGCCAGCGTTGCGCTGGCCGCCAACGGCCAGGCACTGCGCCTGGCATGCGTCATCACCCGCTCCCTCATGACCATCCCCTGTTTGTTGTTCTTGGTGGGTCTGTGCCTTGCAGGTACTGCGAAAACCCTGTAGTAGAGGCCTGCAATAGCTTCGGGCCATCGTAGCGGGGATGATTGCGGGAACACAACGAGCAGGACGTTATGTTTTGTTAACCAGACACGGGGGGCTGTTGCACAGCCCAATCGCCGGCAAGCCGGCTCCCACCACGATCGCGCAGTTCTTCAGGCCTGCGCTTTGCCTATGGAAGCAAGCTTCTTGCCCAATTCCTAAAAGCCGGTCCAAATCCCTGTGGGAGATTCTATGGTTATCAGCAAGCCATTTTCCCGCCTTTGGTAACGTATTCGTCCTGATTTCTCATCAGGGCGAATGCCACTCGTGCGAG
>NZ_JBIVGN010000025.1:0-70714 GCF_044748705.1 Pseudomonas sp. NPDC089758 | reverse complement strand
GGTCTGGATGAGTACATTCACTACTACAACCATGATCGCATCAAGCTCAGGCTCAATGGCCTGAGCCCTGTGGAGTACAGGACTCGGGCTGCAGCTTAAAACTGTCCAACTTTTGGGGGGCAGTCCAAAAAAACCGCTGCTTCCAAAGGTACCTTGCTGCTTCCACAGATACCCTGGTCTCCCACAGGTACTGCGCTGCTCTCAAGCCCAGCGCAAACCCGGTGGGAGCCGGCTTGCCGGCGATGGGCTGCACAGCAGCCCCGGCACTTCAGACCTTGTTCAGCTTCTTGAGAAACACCGCCATTTCCTTCTCGGCCTGCTTGTCCCCATGGGCCTGCGCCGCCACCACCCCGTCCTCCCAGGCCTTGCGCGCCGCCGTCAGGTCACCCTGCAATTGGTACGCCTTGCCCAGCAGCTTCCACGCTGCCGAATACTTTGGGTCCTGTTCCACGCAACGGGCCAGATGCACCGCCGCTTCGGCGCCATTGCCCTCGTCCAGCCAGGCCTTGCCCAGGCCAAACCGCAGCAGCGGGTTATCCACACCCTTGGCCAGCATCTTCTCCAGCGATTCGCGCATGCCCGCCTCCTCTAGAAGAAACTCAAGCCGACATGGAAAAGCTTCTCCACGTCGCGAATGTGCTTTTTATCCACAACGAACAGGATCACGTGGTCACCCGACTCGATCACTGTATCGTCGTGGGCGATCAGCACTTGCTCGTCGCGGATGATCGCGCCGATCGTGGTGCCCGGCGGCAGGGTGATGTCTTCGATAGCCTTGCCGATCACCTTGCTCGACTTCGAATCGCCATGTGCCACCGCCTCGATAGCCTCGGCCGCACCTCGGCGCAGGGAGTGCACACTGACGATATCGCCACGGCGCACGTGCGCCAGCAAGGTACCGATGGTAGCCAGCTGGGGGCTGATGGCGATATCGATTTCGCCGCCTTGTACGAGGTCTACATACGCCGGGTTGTTGATTATCGTCATCACCTTGCCCGCGCCCAGGCGCTTGGCCAGCAGTGACGACATGATGTTCGCCTCGTCATCGTTGGTCAGGGCCAGGAAGATGTCGGCATCGGCAATGTTCTCTTCGAGCATCAGGTCCTTGTCCGAGGCGCTGCCCTGCAGCACCACGGTGCTTTCCAGGGTGTCGGAGAGGTGCCGGCAACGGGCTGCGCTCATCTCGATGATCTTCACCTGATAGCGGCTTTCGATGGCCTCGGCCAAGCGCTCACCGATCTGCCCGCCCCCGGCGATGACCACACGTTTGTTGGTCTCGTCGATGCGGCGTAGCTCGCCCATCACGGCGCGGATGTCTTTCTTCGCGGCGATGAAGAACACCTCGTCATCGGCCTCGATCACCGTGTCGCCCCGTGGGGTGATCGGCCGGTCACGGCGGAAGATCGCTGCCACACGGGTATCGACGTTAGGCATATGCGCGCGGATCTGGCGCAGTTGCTGGCCCACCAATGGGCCGCCGTAATAGGCCTTGACCGCTACCAGCTGCGCCTTGCCCTCGGCAAAGTCGATCACCTGCAGCGAACCTGGATGTTCTATCAGCCGCTTGATGTAGTTGGTCACGACCTGCTCGGGGCTGATCAGCACGTCCACCGGGATATGGTCGTTGTCGAACAGTTCTTCGCGGGTCAGGTAGGCCGATTCACGCACGCGAGCGATCTTGGTGGGCGTGTGGAACAGCGAATAGGCGACCTGGCAGGCGACCATGTTGGTTTCATCGCTGTTGGTCACCGCAACCAGCATGTCTGCGTCATCGGCGCCGGCCTGGCGCAGGACCGTCGGGAGCGAGCCGCGGCCTTGCACGGTACGGATATCCAGGCGGTCGCCCAGGTCACGCAGGCGGTCGCCGTCGGTATCGACCACAGTTATGTCGTTGGCTTCGCTGGCCAGATGCTCTGCCAGCGTACCGCCTACCTGGCCTGCGCCAAGGATGATGATCTTCATCCGCTACTCCCTAACCCTTTTTTCTTAACCGCGCGAGGCGGCGATCTTGATCAGCTTGGCATAGTAGAAGCCGTCATGGCCGCCTTCCTGGGCCAGCAGCTGGCGGCCATGGGGCTGGCGGATACCCGCTTCGGTGGCCAGGTCCAGCTCACGGGCGCCCGGAGTGCGGGCAAGGAAGGCCTCGATCACTTCGGTGTTCTCGGTCGGCAGGCTGGAGCAGGTGGCGTACAGCAGCATGCCCCCCACCTCCAGAGTCGGCCACAGGGCATCGAGCAACTCCCCCTGCAGCGCGGCCAGCGCCGGAATGTCATCAGCCTGACGGGTCAGCTTGATGTCCGGGTGGCGGCGAATGACCCCGGTAGCTGAGCAGGGCGCATCGAGCAGGATGCGCTGGAACGGCTTGCCGTCCCACCAACTGGTGGTGTCACGGGCGTCGCAGGCGATCAGCTCGGCGTCCAGCTGCAGGCGGTCGAGGTTCTCGCGCACCCGCGTCAGGCGCTTGGCTTCCAGGTCGATGGCCACCAGATGAGCCAGGCCCGCTTCTGCCTCAAGCAAGTGGCACGTCTTGCCACCCGGGGCGCAGCAGGCATCGAGCACGCGCTGGCCGGGGGCCAGTTCAAGCAGGTCGGCCGACAGCTGCGCGGCCTCGTCCTGCACGCTCACCCAGCCGTCGGCAAAGCCCGGCAGGCTGCGCACATCGCAGGCTTCAGTCAGCACAATGCCGTCACGGCTAAAGCGACAGGCGCTGGCGCCAACGCCGGCTTCGCTCAGCAGGGCCAGGTAGTCATCGCGGCTGTGGTAGCGGCGGTTGACCCGCAGGATCATGGGCGGGTGAGCGTTGTTGGCCGCGCAAATGGCTTCCCACTGTTCGGGCCAGAACGCCTTGAGCGCCTTCTGCAGCCAGCGTGGGTGGGCGGTGCGTACGACCGGGTCGCGTTCCATGCCAGCGAGCAGCGCCTCGCCTTCACGTTGGGCGCGGCGCAGCACGGCGTTGAGCAGGCCCTTGGCCCACGGTTTTTTCAGTTTGTCGGCACAACCGACCGTCTCGCCAATGGCGGCGTGGGCCGGGATGCGCGTGTAGAACAACTGGTACAGGCCTACCAGCAGCAGTGCCTGCACATCGGCATCAGCTGTCTTGAATGGCTTCTGCAGCAGTTGCGCGGCGAGCAGGTCAAGGCGCGGCTGCCAGCGGGCGGTACCGAACGCCAGGTCCTGGGTCAGGCCGCGGTCGCGTTCCTCGACCTTGTCCAGTTGCGCAGGCAGCGAGCTGTTCAGCGAGGCCTTGCCACTGAGCACTGCGGCCAAGGCACGGGCGGCGGCGAGGCGTGGGTTCATTGGCCAAGCACCTTGCCGGCGGTGAACTTCTCGCGGCGGCTGTTGAACAGGTCGCTGAAGGCCAGGGCCTTGCCGCCAGGCAATTGCAGGCGGGTAAGGCTCAAGGCCTGGTCACCGCAGGCGACCACGAGGCCGTCTTTGCTGGCGGACAGGATCTCGCCAGGGGTGCCTTCCCCTGTGGACAATCTGGCGGCCAGCACTTTCACGCTTTCGCCATCCAGGGTGCTGTGGCACACCGGCCAGGGGTTGAAGGCGCGGATCAGGCGCTCGAGCTCCACGGCCGGGCGGTTCCAGTCTATGCGCGCCTCGTCTTTGTTCAGCTTGTGCGCGTACGTGGCCAGGGCGTCGTCCTGCACCTCGCCGTGCAGGCTGCCATCAGCCAGGCCGGCAATGGCTTGCACGACGGCTGGGGGCCCCATTGTGGCGAGGCGATCGTGCAGGCTGCCACCGGTGTCTTCTGCACTGATTGGCGTGACCACCTTGAGCAGCATCGGGCCAGTGTCCAGGCCTGCTTCCATGCGCATCACGGTAACGCCGCTCTCGGCGTCGCCCGCTTCCACGGCGCGCTGGATCGGCGCCGCGCCGCGCCAGCGTGGCAGCAGGGAAGCATGGCTGTTGATGCAGCCCAAGCGCGGGATATCCAGCACCACCTGGGGCAGGATCAAGCCATAGGCGACCACTACCATCAAATCCGGCTTGAGCGCCGCGAGTTCTGCCTGGGCATCCTCATTGCGCAGGGTTGGCGGCTGGAACACAGGGATGCCATGCGCCACCGCCAACGCTTTGACCGCGCTTGGCATCAGCTTTTGGCCGCGGCCGGCCGGGCGGTCGGGCTGGGTGTAGACGGCCACGATCTCGTAGGGGCTGTCGAGCAGGGCCTTGAGGTGTTCGGCGGCAAACTCTGGAGTGCCTGCAAAGACGATGCGCATGGAGTTCTCGCTTCAAAAAAGAAAAAGGCTTGCCGGAGCAAGCCTTCTGGAAGGTGGGGATCAGGCTTGCTGGCGGTGCTGCTTTTCCAACTTCTTCTTGATCCGGTCGCGCTTGAGCTGGGACAGGTAGTCGACGAAGAGCTTGCCGTTAAGGTGATCGAACTCGTGCTGCACGCAGACTGCCAGCAGGCCTTCGGCTTCAAGCTCGAACGGCTTGCCGTCACGGTCCTGCGCCTTGACGCGCACACGCAGCGGGCGGTCGACGTTTTCGTAGAAGCCCGGCACCGACAGGCAGCCTTCCTGGTACTGGCCCATGTCGTGGGTCAGCTCTTCGACCGACGGGTTGATGAAAACCCGTGGCTCGCTGCGGTCTTCGCTCAGGTCCATGACCACAACCTGTTTGTGGACGTTGACCTGTGTGGCAGCCAGGCCGATGCCAGGCGCTTCGTACATGGTTTCAAACATGTCGTCGATCAGCTGGCGCAGGGCGTCGTCGAACTCCGTCACCGGTTTGGCGATGGTGCGCAGGCGCGGGTCTGGGAATTCGAGAATGTTCAAAATGGCCATAGGGTCAGGCAATCACTGTGCGTTCGGTTGAAAACTGAGCACACATAATAAAGGGAATCGAAGATTTCGGCACCTGGCAAGCTCGTCTAGGGTGTCTATGGGCTTGATAGCGTCCATTTAATAGACAGCTTTTCAAAGTGTTACCCACAAACTTATCCACAGGTTGTGCCACGTAAATGGCCCTGTTTCGATCAAGGATGATCTCCATGCCGTTCCACCATTCGTCGCTTTGCCCGCCTGCCGAACTGGAAGCGCGGCTACGTCTACACCGCCTCCCCGAGGCGGGATTGCGTCGTTTTCACGCCTTGTTGCAAGCCTTTGGCAGCGCTTCTTCTGCACTCAGTGCACCGGCTGGCGCCTGGCGTGCCCTGGGGGTCGCCCAGGCCACCATCGACGCCCGGCGCAGTGCCGAAGTACGCGACGGGGCATTGGCTGCAATGGCCTGGATAGAGCATCCGGGCCAGCATTTGCTGATGTGGGACAGCCCTGGTTACCCCGCGCTGCTGGGTGAAATCGATGATGCCCCGCCGCTGCTTTTCGTCGCAGGCGACCCGGCTTTGCTCGAACGGCCACAGCTGGCGATAGTGGGCAGCAGGCGTGCTTCACCCCCGGCGCTCGACACCGCCAAGGCATTTTCCCGTTGCCTCTCGCAGGCCGGGTTCACCATAACCAGTGGGCTTGCTTTGGGGATCGACGGTGCCGCTCATCGGGCCGCGTTGCAGGCCGGGGGCGCCACGATCGGTGTGCTGGGCACCGGGCTGCAAAAACTTTATCCACAGCGCCACCGCGACCTGGCCAACGCGATGATCGACAGCGGTAGCGCGCTGGTTTCCGAGTACCCGCTCGATGCCGGGCCGCTGCCAGGCAACTTCCCGCGGCGCAATCGCATCATCAGTGGCCTGTCGCTCGGCGTGCTGGTGGTAGAGGCGAGCCTGGCCAGCGGTTCGTTGATCACCGCACGTCTGGCTGCCGAGCAAGGCCGTGAGGTTTATGCCGTTCCCGGCTCGATCCACCACCCCGGCGCCAAGGGCTGCCACCAGTTGATTCGCGACGGCGCACTGCTGGTTGAAAGCGTGGGTCAGATCCTGGAAAGCTTGCAGGGCTGGAAGAACCTGCCGCCAGCCGTTGTGGATAAACCGTCGCATCCCCTACTCGCCTTGCTGCATGCTGCGCCGCAGACCAGCGAAGCACTCGCGGCTTGTACTGAGCTGCCTTTGGCGCAAGTACTGGCGCAATTGACCGAGCTGGAGCTCGATGGCCGGGTGACCAATGAAGCCGGGCGTTGGTTTGCCCGCGCTGGCTAAGTAAACTGCGGCATGGCTTAAATGCGGAGAGACACAAATGGTGAGCAGTTGGCGTGTGCAACAAGCCGCGCGTGAGATTCGGGCCGGTGCGGTGATCGCCTACCCGACAGAAGCGGTCTGGGGCCTGGGCTGCGACCCATGGAACGAGGACGCGGTGTATCGCTTGCTGGCGCTCAAGTCGCGGCCTGTGGATAAAGGGCTGATCCTGGTCGCCGACAACATCCGGCAGTTCGACTTTTTGTTCGAGGACTTCCCGGAAGACTGGATCGACCGCATGGGCAGCACCTGGCCTGGGCCCAACACCTGGCTGGTGCCGCACCAGGACCTGTTGCCCGAGTGGGTGACCGGGCAGCATGACACCGTGGCGCTGCGCGTCAGCGATCACCCAGTGGTGCGTGATCTGTGTTCACTGGTAGGGCCGCTGATTTCCACCTCGTGCAACCCCGGCGGGCGCCCGGCGGCGAAGACGCGGTTGCGGGTGGAGCAGTACTTCCACGGCCAGTTGGATCTGGTGCTTGGCGGGGCGCTGGGGGGGCGGAAGAACCCGAGTGTGATTCGCAATCTGGCAACCGGCGAGGTTGTGCGCCCGGGCTAATGCCGCTGGCGAGGGCTTCGCCCTCGATCGCCGGCACGCCAGCGCCTACAGGTTCTGCACAGGGCTTGAAGCCGGTGCGGTCGGTGGGGAAGCTGGCTTGCCGGCGATTGGGCCGCAAACCCCTGCAGATTTTTCTGATTTTGTCTTGAATGGTTGTCCGGTTTGAGGATTGGGAAATATCCTTCGAGCCGCGTCCCCTGCCATCACCTGTTCAGTAGGAACCAGTGTCTCTAGGCTCTACCCGTCGCCAAATAACTTGGCGATCGGGTGTGGTAGCCCGTATGCATTTTTTCCATGACAGTCCATGGCGGCTGTGCGTGGGAGGCTTTCGAGCCTGCCTGGATTGGAAAATGCCCGGGTCTACCACCTCGCGTACAGTCGCCACCCATTCACGTGGTAGTGATGGTTGGCGACCTTGAAGAGCATTTCCAGTGATGAAGAAAATAGTCCCCGATCCACCCCTACCCTGCACCACCACCCGCCCCTTTGGCCACTGCGACGCCGGCCATGACCCGCTCTTCAGCGTCAACCTAAACATTTCCGCCGAGGACGCTCGATCTAGGTAACACCACAAAAACCAGGGCAAGTACTATTTCCTACGGTTTCTGTCGAAAGCAATCACCTGCCCATCAGAAGACATCCAATTTATGCTTTGCATTCTCAAGTCTCCCGACCATGGGATATTGAGGTGTGTGCCTAGGCTTTTACTTTTTTTGAGCAGGTCTCTGCCAGATCCATTAGCAGGAGCCATCAAGCCTATTGCCTGTTCAGCAGCGTTGCCTGGGCCGAAAAAAACCTGATCCAGCCCTGCCTGGGAAGGGTCTGACGAAGTGCATGTACTGACTTTTAGCCAGGCTCGCGCCGATCTGAAGCAGACGATGGATGATGTATGTCGTGATCACGAACCTGCGATCGTTACGCGCCAGCGCGGCGAGCCGGTGGTTATGATTCCACTTGAGGATAACAACGGTATGCAGGAGACCATGTACCTGTTGGGCTCATCAGCCAATGCCAAGCGCTTGCGCGCATCCATTGATCAGCTGCGGTCGGGTAGAGCTGCTACCCATGCGTTTGGTTGTAGATGGCAACCAGTCGAGTCCGCAGCCTCAGAAGAAGGTGTGAGCGCTGACAGGTGCCTGAGGGTGTTCAGTGCCTATGAGGTCGAGCGTCACGCGGGCGGCGCTCGATCTCACAGGTACTGAACACCTCTAGGCAAGCACCTGGTCGCCCTGGTGCAATCCCCTGTCCTTCTCAAGGCAACAAAACAGTAGACCCAACAGTCCTGCGCGCCGACAGCTCAGCTTGCGCCTTGGCCGCCTCACTCAGCGGATACCTTTGCTGGATATCCACAACCAGTTTGCCACTGCCAATCATCGCAAACAGGTCATCGGCCATGGCCTGGGTGTTCTCGGCATTATTGGCATAGGTCGCCAAGGTCGGGCGAGTGACGTACAGCGATCCTTTCTGCGACAGGATCCCAAGGTTCACCCCGCTCACAGCCCCCGATGCATTGCCAAAGCTCACCATCAAGCCGCGCGGTTGCAGGCAGTCCAGCGAGGTAAGCCAGGTGTCGGCACCCACGCCGTCATACACCACCGGGCACTTCTTGCCATCGGTCAGCTCCAGCACCCGCTTGGCCACGTCTTCGTGGCTGTAATCGATGGTTTCCCAAGCGCCCAGCGCCTTGGCCCGTTCGGCCTTCTCGGCAGAACTCACGGTGCCGATGAGCTTGGCTCCCAGCGCCTTGGCCCATTGGCAGGCCAGCGAGCCCACGCCACCGGCGGCAGCGTGGAACAGGATCACATCGCCGGGCTGCACGGCGTAGGTCTGCTTGAGCAGGTACTGCACGGTCAGGCCCTTGAGCATTACCGCTGCCGCCTGCTCGAAGCTGATGTTTTCGGGCAGCTTGACCAGGTTGGCTTCCGGCAGTGTGTGCACCTCGCTGTAGGCACCCAGCGGGCCGCCGCCATAGGCCACGCGGTCACCCACTTTCAGGCGGGTGACGCCCTCGCCCACTGCATCGACCACGCCGGCGCCCTCTGTGCCCAGGCCCGACGGCAGCGCAGGCGGCGCATACAACCCGTTGCGGAAATAGGTGTCGATGAAGTTCAAGCCGATCGCGTGGTTACGTACGCGCACTTGCTGCGGCCCCGGCGGTGCCGGATCGAACTCTACAAGTTGCAGCACTTCGGGGCCGCCATGCTGGCTGAACTGGATACGCTTGGCCATCTCGCACTCCTGTTGTCGGGATCGGAAAAGGCCTTCTATCGGACGCCTTTGCTTGATCGCCGTCAACTGCGGCGCTCAGGTTTGCGGTGGTATGCTACGCGGCGAATTCTTCCCTGCCCGTTTCTGGTGACCCGATGACTAGCCGCACCGAGGCCGTGAAAGCCTACCTGCTCGACCTGCAAGACCGCATCTGCTCTGCCCTCGAAACCGAGGACGGCGGCGCCCGCTTCGTCGAGGATGCCTGGGTGCGCGAAGCCGGTGGCGGGGGCCGTACGCGAGTGATTGGCGACGGCAAGGTGATCGAAAAAGGCGGGGTCAACTTCTCCCATGTGTTCGGCTCTGGCCTGCCACCTTCGGCCAGTGCACACCGGCCCGAGCTGGCGGGCCGAGGTTTCGAGGCTTTGGGCGTATCGCTGGTGATCCACCCGCACAACCCGCACGTGCCGACGTCCCACGCCAACGTGCGCTTCTTCATTGCCGAGAAAGAAGGCGAAGAGGCGGTGTGGTGGTTCGGCGGTGGCTTCGACCTGACCCCGTACTACGGCAACGAAGAAGACTGCATTCACTGGCACCGCGTGGCCGAGCAGGCCTGTGCGCCCTTCGGCGCAGACGTATACCCCCGCTACAAAGCCTGGTGCGACCGCTATTTCCACATCAAGCACCGTGGCGAGCCACGAGGCATTGGCGGGCTGTTCTTCGATGATTTGAACGAGTGGGATTTCGATACCTGCTTCGCGTTCATTCGCGCCATCGGCGATGCTTTCGTCGACGCCTACCTGCCGATCGTCCAGCGTCGCAAGGCCACGCCTTACACCGCCGAGCAGCGCGAATTCCAGGAGTTCCGCCGCGGCCGCTACGTGGAGTTCAACCTGGTCTACGACCGGGGCACCCTGTTCGGGCTGCAGTCCGGCGGCCGCACCGAGTCGATCCTGATGTCGCTGCCACCGCAAGTGCGCTGGGGTTACGATTGGAAGGCAGCGCCCGGCAGCGAAGAAGCCCGCCTGACCGAGTACTACTTGCAGGACCGCGACTGGCTCGGCCAGTAAGCCTGTGGATAACCGAGGAGCCCCCATGGACCAGTACGTCGTGTTTGGTAACCCCATCGGCCACAGCAAGTCGCCGTTGATTCACCGGCTGTTCGCCGAACAGACCGGACAGGACCTGGAATACAGCACGCTGCTTGCGCCGCTGGACGAATTCAGCGACTGCGCCCGCGGCTTCTTCAAGCAAGGCAGCGGCGCCAACGTGACCGTGCCATTCAAGGAAGAGGCCTATCGCCTGTGTGACAGCCTCACCCCGCGTGCCCAACGGGCCGGCGCGGTGAACACCTTGAGCAGGCTGGCCGATGGCTCGCTGCGGGGCGATAACACTGATGGCGCCGGCCTGGTGCGTGACCTCACCGTGAACGCCGGGGTTGAACTGGCTGGCAAACGTATTCTGATCCTTGGCGCCGGGGGCGCGGTGCGTGGCGTGCTGGAGCCGATCCTGGCGCATGAGCCTCAATCCTTGGTAATTGCCAACCGCACACTGGAAAAGGCCGAGCAGCTGGCACGCGAGTTCGATGAGATGGGGCCGGTGATGGCCAGCGGTTTCGCCTGGCTGCAGGAGCCGGTGGACGTGATCATCAACGCCACGTCGGCGAGCCTGTCCGGCGAGCTGCCGCCGATTGCCGACAGCCTGGTCGAGGCCGGGCGTACCGTGTGCTACGACATGATGTATGGCAAGGAGCCCACGCCGTTCTGCCAGTGGGCCAGCAAGCTGGGTGCAGCAAAGGTCCTGGATGGGCTGGGCATGCTGGCTGAGCAGGCGGCTGAGGCGTTCTTCATCTGGCGTGGGGTGCGGCCGGACACCGCGCCGGTGTTGGCTGAGTTGCGACGGCAGCTGGCGCGGGCCTGAGATTGCTGGGGCCGCTCTGCGGCCCATCGCCGGCAAGCCAGCTCCTACACCTACAGCGCCGACCTCAGGCCTTGTGATACCCCTGTGGGAGCCGGCTTGCCGGCGATGGGCTGCAAAGCAGCCCCAATGATCACTGCGTAAATTGTTCAGGCCTTGTGATACCCCTGTGAGCCGGCTTGCCGGCGATGGGCTGCAAAGCAGCCCCCAATGATCACTGCGCAAATTGAATTGGGCAAAGCTCCACCCCTTCCAGCTTCTGCAATTCCTCGACCACCTGCGGCCTGGCGCGCAGCAAGGTCAAACTCCCGCCCGCCCGGCGCAACCGCCGCGCCTCGCGGTGCAACATATCCACACCCGAGTAATCGATGAAATTCACCTGCCGTGCATCGATCACCACATGCGGCCCCTGGCAACGCTGCAGGCGCACCTGTAGGTAGTGCGCTGCACCGAAGAAGATCGATCCGCCTACTCGCAGTACATCGGCCTGACCTTCGCGGCTCTGCTGAATCCGAGGCCGTGAAGTGCGTTTGAGGTAGAAGAACAGCGAAGCCAGCACACCGGCGTAAATCGCTGTCTGCAACTCCAACAGCAAGGTTGCGGCAGCGGTCAGGGCCATGACCAGGAACTCGGAGCGGCTGACCCGGAACAGCGCGCGTATTGCGCGGTGGTCCACCAGGCCCCAGCAGATCAGCAGGATACTACCGGCCATGGCCGGTATCGGCAGGTGTGCGATCAACCCTGCACCCGTGACGGCGAACAGCGCTACCCACAGCGCCGAGAACACCCCGGCCATGGGGGAACGGGCGCCAGCGTCGTAGCTGAGCCCAGAGCGGGTGAAGGATCCAGAAGACAGGTAGCCGGAAAAGAATGACCCGACGATGTTCGACATGCCTTGGGCGCGGATTTCCTGGTCGGCGTCGATCAGCTGCTCGGAGCGTGCCGACAGCGAACGGGCGATCGACAGGCTGGTCACCAGGCCCAGCATGCCCACCGCCACGGCACTGGGCAGCAGGCGCAGCATCAGCTCCACATCCACTAACGGCAGTGGGCTGAGTGGGGGGAGCTGGCCGGAGAATGCTGGCACGCGCGGTACATGGCCAAAGAAACCGGGCAGCGACCAGGCCACCAGGCTGATCACGATCAGGCTTATCAACAGGCTCGGCCAGCGTGGCCGCCAGAGTTTGAAGGCCGCACCGACAAGCACGGTAATCAAGCCCAGGATCAGGGAGGGCAAGTCGACCTCGCCAGCATGGCTTGCCAGGTCTTGTACCGTTTTCAATGCCGTGGCCTGGCTCGGCAAATCCATCCCCAGCAGGTTGGGCAATTGGCCGAGGGCAATGACGATGGCGGCGCCCAGAGTGAAGCCAAGCACCACCGAATGGGAGACGAAGTTGACCACTGCGCCGAAGCGTAGCAGCCCGAGCAGCAGTTGGAAGATGCCAGCGAGGAAGGTCAGCAGCAGCACGAGGGTCACGTAATCGGCGCTACCGGCCACTGCCAAGGGGCTGATGCTGGCGTAAAGGACAATGGAGATGGCGGCGGTCGGTCCGCAAATCAGGTACCAGGACGAACCCCACAGGCAGGCGACCAGCACTGGCACGATGGCCGCATAAAGACCATATTCGGCAGGCAAGCCGGCGATCAGGGCATAGGCGATGGATTGCGGCAGGGCAAGGATGGCGCCGCTGAGTCCGACCAGCAGGTCCTCGCGCAGGCTACGGCCCGATTGACGGGGCAGCCAGGTCAAGAAGGGCAGCAGGTGGGTCAACTGAATCATCATCCCTCTCGTATTCGGATCTTGTGTTGGTTTGGCTGGCCTCATCGCCGGCAAGCCGGCCCCCGCAGGGGGATCACAGAGGGCGAGCCTACGGCTCTAGCTGAGCCGGCGCGCCGGCGATGAGGTCGGTCCAGCCTCTACAACTCAGCTTTTACAGCCTCTTTGGCATCGCCGCCGTCTTTGGTCGTGACGCCCGCCAACCAGCCTTCCAGCCATTGCGGATGCGCCTTGACCCACGCCTTGGCCGCCTCATCGAAACTCATCTTCTTATCCACAACCTCAGCCATGATGCTGTTTTCCATGTCCAGGGTGAATTTCAGGTTACCCAACAATTTTGCAGGGTTGGGGCAGGCCTGTGGATAACCTTTGCGGGTCAGGGTGTAGACCTCTCCCTTGCTGCCAAACCACTTTTCCCCGCCCGTCAGGTAATGCATCTTCAGTTTTACGTTCATCGGGTGCGGGGTCCAGCCCAGGAAAGTGATGTACTGGTTTTTCTTAACGGCGCGGTCCACCTGCGCCAGCATCGCTTGTTCACTCGATTCAACCAGCTTCCATTGGCCGAGGTTGAATTCATTCTTGTCGATGATCTCCTTCAGCGACAGGTTGGCTGGCGCGCCCGAGCCGATTCCGTACAGCTTCTTGTCGAACTTATCGGCATGCTTTTGCAGGTCGGCGAAGCTTTTCACACCGGCATTCCACACGTAATCGAGCACTGCCAGGGTGAACTCGGTGCCTTCGAGGTTGCGCGACAGCTGCTGCACGTCGCCATTGGCGATGAACTTGTCATGAAAGCCCTGCTGGGCCGGCATCCAATTGCCCAGAAAAGCATCGACCTTACCGTCCTTGAGGCCGCCGTAGATGATCGGCACCGCCAAGTTGTCGATCTTCACCTGGTAACCCAGGCTTTGCAGAAGCAAGCGGGCGATGGCATTGGTGGAGGCGATGTCGCTCCAGCCGGGGTCGGCCAACCTCACGGTGCTGCATTGGGCATCTTCGGCGTGAGCCGTAGCGGTGCCCAGGCTCAGGGCCAGGGCGAACACGATGGTGGAAAACTTCTGCATGGCGGCTTCTCTTCTCAATCCAGGGGTGCGGGCTGTGGATAACGTGCCTTGCGCTCGAGGTCGTCGAGATCGATGTGGTTGCGCATGTACTGTTGGCTGGCGTCCACCCGTGGTTGGTGGTCCCAGCTTTTCAGTTTGCCGATTGCCAGCGCTTCGGCCACCAGGCGGCGCCGCCGCTGGCTGGCCAGCACTTGCTGGCGCAGGCTGGGGATATCCCAGCGCTGGTGTGCTTCATCGACAAATGCCTGCAGCAGCGCCTGATGGTCCGGGCTGCCGGAGAGGTTCTCCCGCTCGTGCGGGTCGCGGCTCAGGTCATAGAGTAAACACGGGTCGTCTTCGCTGTACACGAACTTGTACGGGCCGCGGCGGATCATCATCAGGGGGCCGACGGTACCCTCGGCCATGTATTCGCCGATCACCTGGTCGTGGCCACCCTGCCCTTGCAAGTGGCCGAGCAGTGATTGCCCATCCAGATGCAGGCTTTTATCCACAGTACCGCCGGCAAGCTCGACCAGCGTCGGCAGCAGGTCGCAGGTCGATACCGAGGCACTGACCCGGGCGGGGGCGAAGCGCTTGGGTGCGTGGACCAGCAGCGGCACCCGCGCCGACATCTCGAACCAGTGCATCTTGTACCAGAGCCCGCGCTCGCCGAGCATGTCGCCGTGATCGCCAGAGAAAACGACCAAGGTATCGTCCGCCAGGTTGCACTCCTCCAGTGTCTGCAGAAGCTGGCCGATGTTGTCGTCGATGTAGCTGCAGGCGCCGAAGTAGGCGCGACGTGCATCGCGGATTTTTTCCACAGGCAGGGGTTTGTTCCACAGGTCATAGACCTTGAGCAGGCGCTGTGAGTGGGGATCGAGCTCGTTTTGGCCAAACTCGGCGCGTGGCATGGGGATATCCACACCCTCGTAGCGATCCCAGTAGCGCTTGGGGATGGTGTACGGGTCGTGGGGGTGAGTCATGGACACGGTCAGGCAGAACGGCCGACCATCGTTCTCGCGCACATGGTCGTAAAGGTACTGACGGGCCTTGAACACCACCTCTTCATCGAAATCCAGCTGGTTGGTACGCACGCAGGGGCCGGCCTGCAATACCGAAGACATGTTGTGATACCAGCTTGGCCGCTCGTCCGGCGCGTCCCAGTTCACTGCCCAGCCATAGTCGGCAGGGTAGATGTCGCTGGTCAAGCGCTCTTCGTAGCCGTGCAACTGGTCCGGGCCGCAGAAATGCATCTTGCCCGACAGTGCGGTGCGGTAGCCAAGCCGGCGCAGGTAGTGGGCGTAGGTCGGGATATCGGCTGGGAAGTCGGCGGCGTTGTCATAGGCGCCAATGCGGCTGGGCAGTTGGCCACTTACCAGGGTGAAGCGCGAGGGGGCGCAGAGCGGGCTGTTGCAGTAGGCCGAATCGAACACCACCGCCTGATCGGCGAGCCGGCTCAGGTGGGGCATCTGGATCGGTGAGGGGCCATATATCGGCAAGATGGGGGCGGCCATCTGGTCGGCCATGATGAACAGGATATTCGGTCGCGTCATGGTTCGATTCCATCGTTGAAGGTTATGCGAACTGCTTGCCTATCAAGATGCGACTGTGGATAACATGGGTAAAGCCCATGGCGGGCAATGACTGGGATTAGCTGCGCTTATGTTTGACCACCTCGCCGACCTGTCACTCGACGCGCTGCGCGTATTCGAGGCCGCTGCCCGCTTGCGTGGTTTCACGGCGGCGGCTTTGGAGCTGGGCACTACCCAACCGGCGGTAAGCCAGCAGGTCAAACGACTGGAGGCTCAGCTGGGCACGCGCCTGTTTGACCGTATCTACCGCGGCATCGCGCTGACTGACGCCGGGCAGGTATTGTTCGAGCAGGTGCATCAAGCCCTGCAGGCCATGGATGACGGCGTTGCCCAAGCCAGCGGACGGGACCAGCGCGAAGTGTTGCAGGTGGCCACTGACTTCGCCTTCGCAGCGTTCTGGCTGATGCCTCGATTGCAGCGGTTCCACGAAGCTTATCCACAGGTGGACGTGAGCTTGGTGACCGGTGAGCGCAGCCAGGGGATGTTACGGCCGGACATCGATGTGGCGGTGTTGTTTGGTGATGGCCGGTTCCACCAGGGCGAAAGCCGATGGCTGTTCGATGAAGAAGTATTCCCGGTCTGCAGCCCTCGGCTGACTCATGGCAAACCCTTGTCAGCTGTGGCTTTGCAACGATTGCCACTGCTTCATCTGCGTGGCGAGCAGGCCAGCCGCTGGTTCGACTGGGCGGGTGTATTTCGTGGCTTTGGCGTTCAAAGCCCGCCGCCTCCAGGGCAGTTACGGTTCGATAACTACACGCTGTTGGTCCAGGCGGCAATTGCCGGACAAGGCGTGGCTATCGGCTGGCGGCATCTGGTCGATGGGCTGGTCGAGCAAGGGTTGTTGTGCCGGCCGCTGGAGGGTAGCTTGCGTTCGGCGCGGGGGTATTACGTGGTGCTGCCGCCGCGCAAGCGGCGTGGGGCGCTGATCGAGCGGTTTGTGGATTGGCTGGAAAGTGAGCGGACTCGGTGAATGGGGTTGCTGGGCAGCCCATCGGCGGCAAGCCAGCGCCTACAGGCCCGTGGCGTGGCTTGAGCTAGTGCGTACCTGTAGGCCCCTGGCGGCTTACGTCACGAAGTTCAGATGCTCGCCCCGATGCAGGTCCAGCTCGAGCATGTCGGCCATCCCCGCCGCCATTCGCTCCAGGTCCATGAGTGGCTGTGGCGCATTGATCAACGTCCAGTGCAAAGGGCTGCGTTGCAGTGCATCTACAACCTGGTCCACACACTCACGTTCTTCTTCGGTGTACTCGCCCGGCGCGTCCAGCACATCGAAATCGCCCACCAGCAGCACCCGGCGTATAGTCGTGCGAGAAAGGCCGGCGACCAACGCTTCGCTCATCCGCCCTTGCGCGGCAAGGTCACCGGATACTAGCGCCGACAGCAGGGCAACCACCGCCGAGCCCCCCGCTGCGCCCTGCTCCGCCTGGTCGGCATCACCCAGCCCGCCTATCTTGAAATGCAGGCCCGGGCGCGGAGCATGGCGGTTGAGGTCATCGACCACGGCAGTGACTTCATGCTGACGTGACAGCAACTCGACCATCAGGGCACTGCCCAAACGGCTTTCAGCCCCGAACAGCACCAGCTTGAACACTGGGGTTTCGGCATTTTTCACTGCATCGCTCCCGTCGCAGGTGGGTGATGGTTTGACCGCAATCAGGAGACATCGTGCAGAGGATCAAGGGCTATCACGCCCACGTTTATTACGACGCATCGACTATCGAGCAGGCTCGTGCGCTGTGCGAGGAGGCGGCGCGGCTGTTTCCCGTGACCATGGGGCGCATGCACGAGAAGCCGGTAGGGCCGCACCCGGACTGGAGCTGCCAGCTGGCGTTCGAGCCGCAGGTGTTGGGGGTGGTGTTGCCGTGGTTGGCGCTGTATCGCAAGGGGTTGGTGGTGTTTCTGCATCCGCTGACCGGGGATGAGCTGGCAGATCACCGTGATCATGCGATCTGGATGGGGGCTTTGCGACCTTTGAAGTTATCGGTTTTTGGCGGTTAGCGATGTGTCGGCTTCTTCGCGGACAGACCCGCGAAGAAGCCACTGGGATCAGTGTCGGGCGCCGCGCACACCTTCAGCCAGCGCAGAGCACAGGCTCAGCACATCGGCAACAGCCTGATCGGCATCTTTGGCCTGGGCGATCTTGTCGACCAGCGCCGACCCTACCACCACACCATCAGCCAGGCGCGCGATCGCTGCGGCCTGCTCTGGCGTACGAATGCCGAAGCCAACGCTGATCGGCAGGTCAGTGTGCCGACGCAGACGGGCGATGGCTTCGGTGACGTGCTCGGTGGTTGCCGAGCCGGCGCCGGTCACACCGGCCACCGACACGTAATAGACGAACCCGGAGCTGCGCTCCAGCACCCGTGGCAGGCGCGCATCGTCGGTGGTCGGGGTGGTCAGGCGAATGAAGTCGATGCCAGCGGCCTGGGCCGGGGTCGCGAGCTCGGCATCGTGCTCCGGCGGCAGGTCGACGATGATCAGGCCATCGACACCTGCTTCTTTGGCTTGTGCAACGAACTGCTCTACACCAAAGCGGTGGATCGGGTTGTAGTACCCCATCAGCACGATCGGTGTGGCCTGGTTGTCGACGCGGAATTCACGCACCATGTTCAGGGTCTTGGCCAGGTTCTGGCCTGCTTCCAGCGCACGCAGCGTGGCCAGCTGAATGGCTACGCCATCGGCCATCGGGTCGGTGAACGGCATGCCCAGTTCGATCACGTCGGCGCCGGCCGCCGGCAGGCCCTTGAGGATCTGCAGCGAGGCATCGTAGCCAGGGTCGCCGGCGGTGACGAAGGTGACCAGTGCAGAGCGGCCTTCGGCTTTCAGCTCGGCAAAGCGTTGTTCAAGACGGCTCATGCCTGTTTCTCCTGGGCGGCCATGTGGTTCATCACGGTTTGCATGTCTTTGTCGCCACGGCCTGACAGGCAGATGACCATCAGGTGATCCTTGGGCAGGCTCGGCGCGCGCTTGATCGCTTCGGCCAGCGCGTGCGAGCTTTCCAGGGCCGGGATGATGCCTTCCAGGCGGCAGGTAGCGTGGAACGCGTCGAGGGCCTCATCGTCAGTGATGCTGACGTACTCCACACGCTTCACTTCATGCAGGTAGGCATGTTCCGGGCCTATGCCCGGGTAGTCGAGGCCGGCCGAGATCGAGTGCGCGTCAGTGATCTGGCCGTCATCGTCCTGCAGCAGGTAGGTACGGTTGCCGTGCAGCACGCCGGGTACGCCGCCGTTGAGGCTGGCCGCATGCTTGTCGGTATCCACGCCATGGCCGCCGGCTTCCACGCCAATGATCTTGACGCTCTGTTCTTCGAGGAACTCGTGGAACAGGCCCATGGCGTTGGAGCCACCGCCAACACAGGCAATCAGGCTGTCGGGCAGGCGGCCTTCCTTCTCTTGCAACTGGGCGCGGGTCTCTTTGCCGATGATCGACTGGAAATCGCGGACCATTGCCGGGTACGGGTGTGGGCCGGCCACGGTACCGATCAGGTAGAAGGTGTCGTCGACGTTGGTGACCCAGTCGCGCAGGGCTTCGTTCATGGCGTCTTTGAGTGTGCCAGTGCCCGCTGTAACCGGGACGATCTCGGCGCCCAGCAGCTTCATGCGGAACACGTTGGCCTGCTGGCGCTCGATGTCGGTGGCGCCCATGTAGATTACGCAGGGCAGCCCGAAGCGTGCAGCGACGGTGGCAGTGGCCACGCCGTGCATGCCGGCGCCGGTTTCAGCGATCAGGCGTTTTTTGCCCATGCGCTTGGCCAGCAGCACTTGGCCGATGCAGTTGTTTACCTTGTGCGCGCCGGTGTGGTTGAGCTCTTCACGTTTGAAGAAAATCTTTGCGCCGCCGCAATGCTCGGTCAGGCGCTCGGCGAAATACAGCGGGTTGGGGCGGCCGATGTAGTCGCGCTGGAAGTAGGCCAGTTCTTCGAGGAACTTCGGGTCGGCCTTGGCGGCTTCATACTCGCGGGCCAGATCCAGCACCAGCGGCATCAGGGTTTCGGCCACGTAGCGGCCACCGAACGAGCCGAACAGGCCGTTGGCGTCGGGGCCGGGGCGGTATTGGGACTGGGTCATGGGGCGCTCCAGGGCGTAATGAATGAGTGATGGGCTTTACTTTAACCACGGCAAGCCCGGCTGAAAACCGATAAGATTGCGTAAACCTGTCAGGAAAACTCACACGTCAAATGGCCCACGACCTCCCTCCCCTCAACGCCCTGCGGGCCTTCGAATGCACCGCCAGACTCAATAGCGTCAGCCAGGCTGCCGAGGCACTGCATGTCACTCATGGTGCTGTGAGCCGGCAGATCAAGGTGCTGGAGGAGCACTTGGGCGTGGCCTTGTTCGTCAAGGATGGCCGCGGCATCAAACTCACAGATGCCGGGGTCAGGCTACGTGATGCCAGTGGCGAAGCGTTCGACAGGCTGCGCAGCGTATGCGGCGAACTCAGCCGGGATGTCAGCGAGGCACCGTTCGTGCTGGGGTGCTCGGGAAGCCTGCTGGCGCGATGGTTCATTCCCCGGCTTGGGCGCCTGAAGGCGGACCTGCCAGAGTTGCGCCTGCACTTATCAGCGGGCGAAGGCGACCTTGACCCACGCCGGCCGGGGCTCGATGCGTTGCTGGTGTATGCCGAACCCCCTTGGCCTGTGGATATGCAGGTACATGTCTTGGCCGAGGAGCGTATCGGGCCGGTGCTGAGCCCACTCTTTACCGGTTTCGAGCGGTTGCGCAGTGCACCCGCTGTAGCGCTGCTGGACGAAGCCTTGTTGCATACCACCTCACGCCCGCAGGCGTGGCCGACCTGGGCCGAACAACAGGGGTTGGATCGGGCTGCGTTGCAGTATGGGCAGGCCTTCGAGCACTTGTATTACCTGCTGGAAGCGGCTGTGGCAGGGCTTGGCGTGGCTATCGCACCGCAGCCGTTAGTGGCGGATGACTTGCGTGCAGGGCGGCTCAGTGCACCGTGGGGCTTTTCCCCTACAGCAGCGGCACTGGCGCTGTGGGTGCCGCGGCGCGCCGCAGACGGGCGCGCCGAGCAACTGGCGCAGTGGCTGCGCCGTGAACTGGAGCGGCAGGCAGGTTAGTTGCGGCGGTACAGCAGGTAGGCCGCGAGCAGGCCGAGCGCGCCGATGGCTACACCAGCAGTGGTCACCGGGTGCTCCTGAGCGTAGTCACGGGTGGCGATACCGGTCTGGCGGGTGCGGGTCTTCACTTCCTCGTAAGCATCGCTAAGCAGGCTGCGCGAGTGCTTCAATGCGCTTTCGGCGTTGCTGCGGATTGCCTTCACGGACTTCTGTGACTCCTCCGAGGCATCATGTTTGAGGCTCTCCAGACTCTTCAGGAGGCTTTCGATCTCCGCTTCCATGCTTTCCAGGGATGTTTTACGCAGCGAATTGCGGTGCATGGTGACTCTCCTTTGCAGTATGGACTGTATGGATTGCGACTGCGCCCCGCAGCGAAAGTGCGATCGAACTTTCGCCAAGGCTGACGGCTCGCAGGTAAACCAGGCCTGCGCTGCTAGGCTCAATTCACTGTCACCCACGGAGAGCGCTCATGACCGATCATCACACCTACAAGAAGATCGAGCTGGTAGGTTCATCGACCACCAGCATCGAAGACGCAATCAACAATGCGTTGGCCGAAGCGGCCAAGAGCATCAAGCATCTGGAATGGTTCGAAGTGATCGACACCCGCGGCCACATCGAAGGCAACAAGGTGGCGCACTTTCAGGTCACGCTCAAAGTGGGCTTCCGCATCGCCAATAGTTGAAACAGTGGCGGGCTGGCTAAGGCCGGCGTGATGGCGTTATACAGACAAGGGCGCCTTTGCCGGCGCCCTTTGCCATTTTCATCTGCACAAGGAAAGCGAGTGATGAAGAAACTGATTCTGGCGGTGGGCCTGATGACGCTGGCGGGTAGCGCGTTGGCGGCGGGCAAGCCTTGCGAGGAGCTCAAGGCCGAGATTGCCGCGAAGCTGGATGCCAAGGGTGTGGAAGGTTACACACTGGAGATCGTCAGCAAGGGCGACCCTGCGGGCAAGGTGGTAGGGAGCTGTGAGGGTAGCACCAAGGAAATTGTCTACCGGCGTGGTTGAACGCTGGCCTAGCCGCCAGCAAGCCGGCCCCACAGCGTTGCCAACACCTCGCGGCTTTGGCGTGTGCTGTGGGCGCCGGTTAGCCGGCGATTTGGGATTACTCAGACCTCAAGGCTTGCGCCAACAATTCATACGACCTGATCCGGTCCTCATGCTCGTACAGGTCGCAGGTAAAGATCAGCTCATCCGCCCCGGTCTGCTCCAGCAGCACCTCGACCTTGGCCCTTACTTTCTGCGGGCTGCCGATCATCGCCAAGCCCAGGAAGCTACCCACCGCATCCCGCTCGTGCGGTAACCACAAGCCATCCATGCTCGGCACTGGCTTGCGCTGCATCAGGCTCTGGCCGCGTATCAAGGCAAGAATACGCTGGTACACCGAGGTGGCCAGGAATTCGGCCTTGTCGTCGGTTTCGGCCACCACCATCGGAATGCCCAACATGACGTAGGGCTTGTCCAGCGTGGTAGACGGCTTGAAATGGTCGCGGTAGATACGGATCGCCTCATGCATGTAGCGCGGCGCGAAGTGCGAGGCGAAGGCGTAGGGCATGCCGCGCATGCCGGCCAGCTGTGCGCTGAACAGGCTGGAGCCGAGCAGCCACATCGGCACCTCGGTGTCGTGCCCAGGGACGGCGATCACTTTTTGATCATCTGTGCGCGGGCCAAGGTAGCGCGACAATTCTTCGACATCGTCCGGGAAATCATCGGCGCTGCCCGAACGCTCGCGACGTAGGGCGCGTGCGGTCATCTGGTCGGAGCCCGGCGCACGGCCCAGCCCAAGGTCGATACGCCCTGGATAAAGGCTGGCCAACGTGCCGAACTGTTCGGCGATGACCAAGGGGGCATGGTTGGGCAGCATGACGCCACCGGAGCCGACACGAATGGTTGAAGTACCCCCCGCCAGGTAGCCGATCAGTACGGAGGTCGCGGAGCTGGCGATGCCGTCCATGTTGTGGTGTTCAGCGACCCAGAAACGGTTATAGCCGAACCGCTCGACGTGCTGCGCCAGGTCCAGCGAATTGCGCAACGCTTGCGCAGGGCCCGCGTCGGCCCGCACAGGCACCAGGTCGAGGGTGGAAATTTTCAGGTCACGCAGCTGCGTCATTCGAGCCTCCGCAAAAGTGATTGGCCGAAGGCCTTTCTAACTCTGTATGGGCACATTCGGAAGATTCAATGCTTGCGGTGCGATTGATCTGAACTTGCCGAAGGTGGGTGGCCTCTGAACCCATAGATACGTAACCGAGTGACCAGGAGGCATCATGAAAAAGACTGCATCGGCGATCTGGCAAGGTGGCCTGAAGGATGGCAAAGGCGTTATTTCGACTGAAAGCGGCGCCCTGAAGCAGAACCCTTATGGTTTCAACACCCGCTTCGAGGGCTCGCCCGGCACCAACCCAGAGGAGTTGATCGGCGCGGCTCATGCTGGCTGCTTCTCGATGGCGCTGTCGATGATGCTTGGCGAGGCGGGCCTGACCCCAGACCGTATCGATACGATCGCCGAGGTGACCTTGGACAAACAGCCCGACGGCTTTGCCATCACTGCTGTGCACCTGGTCCTCAAGGCCAAGGTGCCTGGTGCGAGCGAAGCCCAGTTCCTTGAGATTGCCAACAAGGCCAAAGCGGGTTGCCCGGTGTCCAAGGTGTTGAACGCGAAGATCAGCCTGGACGCCAGCTTGGTGGGCTAAGCGGCGCAACCGCTTCGGTTTGCTGTAGTCTAAACAGCATCGGCAGCGCAGCTGCCTAACCAGGAGCAGTGCCATGAAACGCGTCGTAATCGCCGTGTTGGCGTGTCTGCTAGCCACTTCTGCCTCGGCGGCGGTCAAGCCGTGCGAGGAACTGAAGGCCGAGATCGAAGCCAAGATCCAGGCTCAGGGTGTGCCGTCGTACACGCTGGAGATCGTGCCCAACGCTGACGTCAAGGATCAGAACATGATCGTCGGCAGCTGTGATGGCGGGACCAAAAAGATCATTTATCAGAAGAACGGATGATCACCGATGGAAACCGGGGCTGGACAGCAGCCCCGGGTTTCAGGGAATGCAGAACACATTGCTGGGCTCGTTGACCACCACGGTGCGGCTGGCGTCATACAAGAGCACTTGCGGTTCCATTACCGGTGCCCGCGCCTCCAGACGGTAACGTTCGCCTGCCTTGAAATCGTCGAAGCGCACGGTCAGGTAACACGTCCGATCCCTGGGCTGGCTCATCATGCCGCCCCCGTAAATTTCATAATCGAAGCGCACCACCAGTTCGTGCTTGCCAGGTGTGACCTGGAAGTAACGGCCGTCCTCAAGGCGCTTGCCATCGAGCTTATCCGCCATGATGACTCGGCCGGGCGTGACGGTGTAGAGGTCGACCCAGGCTTGCTTAGGGTCTACGGGGGGCAAGGGGCTGGCGCATGCCCCCAATGCACTGAGGGCCATCAGCATCATGGGCTGGCGCATGGTGAAACTCCCACTTGCGATTCACAAGTTACAAGCATAGCGCCGTTTGCAGGCTTCAGGTGCGTTGGCAGCCCGCCGGCAGGCCTTGGCCGACCAGTTTTTGCTGGTGGTCATAGAGCTTGATCCAGGGCCGGAAGCCTATGCTGCCTGCCTGCAGGCTATAGCGCTGGCCGGCGTTGAAGTCCTTGAAGGTCAAGTTGAGCTGGCAGTCGCGCCACAACGGTGCCTCAACGGGGCCGATATTGCTGGGTGTGACCGGGAACTGGTAGCGCACGGTCAGCTCGTGGCTACCGGGCTGGACCTCGAAATAGCGGGTGTCAGCCCAATCGCGCTCATCCACCTGCACCGCGTGCAGCGAACTCTCGTCATGTGGGGTGAGGTCGATCCACGCTTGGTTCGGGTCCGGGTCTGGCAGGGTCGAACAGGCAGACGTCAGCAACAATGAGCCGGCGACGAACAGTGCACGCATGGCGAAACTCCCCCTTGGCGAGATAGTCTTGGAGTGCATCGGCCGTGAGCGAATGGATAGTCCAAGATGGTCTGGTTTTTTCTTTTGAAGCGCTCAGGCCCTGGGCCACTCGACCGCGTTTTCAGCACTTTGGTTCCAGTGCTGGGCGCCTTTCTGCTGAGTGGTTGCAGCAGCCTTGCCTATTACGGGCAGTTGGCCGATGGTCAATGGCAGCTGTTGCGTGCACGTCAGCCGGTGGAGCAGGTACTCGCCGACCCGGCCAGCAGCCCGCAGTTGCGGGCCCGCCTGCAACACGCCGAGCAGGCGCGGCTGTTCGCCAGCAAGCAACTGGGCCTGCCGGACAACGGTAGCTACCGGGTGTATGCCGACCTCGGGCGGCCCTATGTGGTGTGGAATGTGTTCGCTACGCCTGAGCTCTCGCTGCAGCCGGTGACGCACTGTTTCCCTGTGGCCGGTTGCGTCGCCTACCGCGGTTATTACCAACAGGGTGCAGCCCGCGGCGCGGCGGCGGTGATGCGCCAGGCGGGCATGGATGTCTATGTGGCCGGTGTCGAAGCCTATTCGACGCTTGGCTGGTTCGACGACCCGATCCTGTCGTCGATGGTCGGCTGGGGCGATGAGCGCCTGGCCGCGTTGATCTTCCACGAACTGGCGCATCAGCGCGTGTATGTGCAGGACGACACGGCGTTCAACGAGTCCTTCGCCACGTTCGTCGAGCACGAAGGATCGCGGCAATGGCGCGCCGCCCGTGGGCTTGAAGCGAATCAGGGTGAGCAGAGCCTGCAGCGTGACCAGTTCATACGGCTGATTCTCGCCAGTCGCGAGCGGCTGCAGGCGATCTATGCCGGGCCGCTGGATGACACCCACAAACGTGCGGCCAAGCAGGCAGAGTTCGAGCGCTTGAGGCGGGAGTATCGCCAGGTGCGAGATAGCCAGTGGGCTGGGGACAAGCGCTATGACGCCTGGATGTATGGGCCGATGAGCAATGCCAAGCTGTTGCCGTTCGGGCTGTATGATCAATGGGTGCCGGCGTTTGCGGCGGTGTTCCGTGAGGTTGGGGGGGATTGGGCCCGGTTTTACGAGAAGGTAGAAGCGCTGGGACGGTTGCCGGGCGAACAGCGCAAGGCGATGTTGGCTCGATTGGTGGCGGGTCAGTGAACGCTGGGGGCCGCTATGCGGCCCATCGCCGGCAAGCCGGCTAGCTACACGCGCGCTCAGGCCTTGATGAACGCCTGATGCATCTCAGCCAAGGTGGCGTAGTGGAACTCAGGCGTGTGGGCCTTCAATTCTTCGTCGCTGCCGAACCCGTACCCCACTGCCACTGCCTGCAACCCATTGCTGCGCGCCCCGATCAGGTCGTGCTTGCGATCGCCGATCATCAGGGTCTGCGCCGGGTCCAGTCCTTCCTCGTCCAGCAGGTGGCGAATCAGCTCGACCTTGTTGGTGCGCGTGCCGTCCAGTTCACTGCCGTAAATCACCTTGAAGTGATGATCGAAGGCAAAGTGCCTGGCGATCTCACGGGCGAACTCCCAAGGCTTGGATGTTGCGATGTACAGCGTACGGCCCTGACGGTTCAGGTCCTGGAGCAGTTCCGGCACGCCTTCGAAGACCAGGTTTTCGTAGAGGCCGGTGACCCGGAAGCGCTCCCGGTAAAAATTCACCGCCTCCCACGCCTTGGCTTCATCGAAGCTGTAGAACTGCATGAAGGCCTGCAGCAGGGGTGGGCCGATGAAGTGCTCGAGCCGCGCCAGGTCTGGCTCGTCGATGCCCAGTTTGGCCAGGGCGTACTGGATCGAACGGGTAATGCCCAGGCGCGGGTCGGTCAGGGTGCCGTCAAGGTCGAAAAGGATATTCTGCTGGTGCATGGTGGTCTCGGTGGTCAGGTTCATTCCGGGCGGTCGTAGCCTTCGGCCAGGTGCTGGTCCTTGAGCTTCACGTAGTTACCGGCGCTATAAGGGAAAAAGGCACGTTCCTTGTCGGTCAGTGGCCGTGCCTGCTTTACCGGGCTGCCCACGTACAGGTAGCCGCTCTCCAGGCGCTTGCCCGGCGGCACCAGGCTACCGGCGCCGATGATCACCTCGTCTTCGACGATGGCGCCATCCATGATCGTGCTGCCCATGCCGACCAGAATGCGGTTGCCCAGGGTACAGCCATGCAGCATGACTTTGTGGCCGATGGTCACTTCGTCGCCGATGATCAGCGGGAAGCCGTCCGGGTTGAACGGGCCGGCGTGGGTAATGTGCAGCACACTGGCGTCCTGCACGCTGGTCCTTGCACCGATGCGGATGCGGTGCATGTCGCCGCGGATCACCGTCAACGGCCAAACAGAGCTGTCTTCACCGATTTCCACATCGCCCAGCACTACCGCCGAGCGGTCGACGAAGGCCCGTGGTCCAACTTTCGGAGTGTGTTGCTGGAAGCTACGAATGGCCATGATAGGGTCTCTCATCTGTGCCGATAGGCAGGCTGCCTGCTGCGGTCGGCGTCGATTGTAATTAAGATGGGGCAGTGTTTCTTCTGCCAAGGTAGCCAAACCGTGAGTGCGAACAACCCGCTTCTGCAGTCTTATGATCTGCCGCCCTTCTCGGCGATCCGTGCCGAACACGTGCTGCCGGCGATCGAAGAGATCCTGGCCGATAACCGTAAAGCCATTGCCCAGATCCTCGAAAAGCAAGGCAAGAACCCCACCTGGGCCGGCCTGGTGCTGGCCATGGACGAGCTCAACGACCGCCTGGGCGCTGCCTGGAGCCCGGTCAGCCACCTCAATGCGGTGTGCAACAGCAAAGAGCTGCGTGAGGCCTACGAGTCCTGCCTGCCGGCGCTCAGTGCCTACTCTACCGAACTGGGCCAGAACCGCGCGCTGTTCGAGGCCTATGAGGCTCTGGTCAACAGCCCTGAGGCCGCCGGTTTCGATGTGGCGCAAAAAACCATCCTCGAGCATGCACTGCGCGACTTCCGTCTGTCGGGCATCGACCTGCCACCTGCCCAGCAGCAGCGTTACGCCGAAGTGCAGAGCAAGCTCAGCGAATTGGGCAGCCGCTTCTCCAACCAATTGCTCGACGCCACCCAGGCCTGGACCAAGCACGTTACCGACGAAGCCGCGCTTGCCGGCCTGACCGATTCGGCCAAGGCGCAGATGGCGGCTGCCGCCCAGGCCAAAGGCCTCGATGGCTGGCTGATCACCCTGGAATTCCCCAGCTACTATGCGGTGATGACCTACGCCAGCGACCGCGCCCTGCGTGAAGAACTGTACGCCGCCTACTGCACGCGCGCCTCTGACCAGGGCCCGAATGCCGGCCAGTTCGACAACGGCCCGGTGATGCGCGAGATCCTCGACCTGCGCCAGGAACTGGCCGGACTGCTGGGCTACAAGAACTACGCCGAGCTGAGCCTGGCCACCAAGATGGCTGAGTCCAGCGACCAGGTGCTGAGCTTCCTGCGCGACCTGGCCAAGCGTTCCAAGCCGTTCGCCGTGCAGGACCTGGAGCAGCTCAAGGCCTATGCTGCCGAGCAAGGTTGCCCCGAGCTGGCCAGTTGGGACGCCGGCTACTTCGGTGAAAAGCTGCGCGAGCAGCGCTACAGCGTGTCCCAGGAAACCTTGCGCGCCTACTTCCCGATCGACAAGGTACTGTCCGGCCTGTTCAGCATCGTCCAGCGCCTGTACGGCATCGAAATCGCAGAGCTCAAAGGCTTTGATACCTGGCACCCGGACGTACGCCTTTTCGAGATCAAGGAAAACGGCCAGCACGTCGGCCGCTTCTTCTTCGACCTCTATGCCCGCGCCAACAAGCGTGGCGGTGCCTGGATGGATGGTGCCCGCGACCGCCGCCGTACCGCGGGTGGTGAGCTGCAAAGCCCGGTGGCCAACCTGGTGTGCAACTTCACGCCCGCTGCGCCGGGCAAGCCTGCGTTGCTGACCCACGATGAAGTGACAACCCTGTTCCACGAATTCGGCCACGGCCTGCACCACCTGCTGACCCGTATCGAGCATGCTGGCGTGTCGGGCATCAATGGCGTGGCTTGGGATGCAGTCGAGTTGCCGAGCCAGTTCATGGAAAACTGGTGCTGGGAGCCGGAAGGCCTTGCACTGATTTCCGGCCATTACGAAACGGGGGCTGCCCTGCCCCAGGACCTGCTGGACAAGATGCTGGCGGCGAAGAACTTCCAGTCCGGCATGATGATGGTGCGCCAGCTGGAGTTCTCGTTGTTCGACTTCGAGCTGCACGCCAGCCACGGCGATGGTCGCAGTGTGTTGCAGGTGCTTGAAGGCGTGCGCGACGAGGTGACGGTCATGCGCCCACCGGCGTACAACCGCTTCCCGAACAGCTTTGCGCACATCTTCGCTGGCGGTTACGCGGCGGGCTACTACAGCTACAAATGGGCCGAAGTACTGTCGGCTGATGCCTTCTCACGGTTCGAGGAAGAAGGCGTGCTCAACGCCGAGACAGGCCGCGCCTTCCGCGAGGCCATTCTGGCCCGAGGCGGCTCGCGCGAGCCGATGGTGCTGTTCGTCGACTTCCGTGGCCGTGAGCCTTCCATTGATGCATTGCTGCGCCACTGCGGGCTGAGCGAGGACGCGGCGGCATGAGCGAGGTAGCTGTGAACAAGACCAAGAAGCGCTTCATCGCCGGGGCGGTCTGCCCGGCGTGCAGCGAGCCGGACAAGTTGATGATGTGGAGCGAAGACGACGTGCCGCACCGAGAGTGCGTGGCCTGCGGCTTCACCGACACCTTGAATGAACAGGGGCTGTCGGTACCCAAGGAGCTGGGGACGCGGGTCAACCACTTGGCGCCCAAGGCGGCGCCGGCCAAGGTACAGACGGTGCAGTTCTTCCCCAATCCCAAGCTGAAGAAACCGGCTGACTAAGGCCCGCCTGCCTGTGTCGGGGTGGTAGAAGATCAAGGCTCTACCGCTCCGCCAGGCAGGCATGCTCGCCCGCTCGCCCATGAGGCAGGCAATATTGGCCGCACTCCAAGCCATGCCACCTACCTGAGTTGGCACGGGCTGGCCTGACCAGAGGTGCTGGCAAGTTGAGCCTTGCCCCTATACTGTTCATCTATACAGTATAGGGTTTGGCGATGAATCTTCCAGCACCACCCAAAGGCCGTGGGACGGCGCACAATCCACACAACCGCTTCGCTCCGAGCCATTCGGTGGCGGAGGATGACGGCTGGTACCTTGAGGTTCCACTTACCCAAGGCACCGAGGTGCGGGTTGAGACGGCCAAGACGATCATCAGCCGCAACACGTCACCCGACCTGCCCTTCGATCGCTCCATCAATCCCTATCGAGGCTGCGAGCATGGTTGCATCTACTGCTATGCCAGGCCCTCGCACGCCTATTGGGACTTGTCCCCAGGGTTGGATTTCGAAACCAAACTGATCGCCAAGACCAACGCTGCCGAGGTACTTGCCGAGCAACTGAGCAAGCCTGGCTATGTGTGCGCCCCCATCAACCTGGGTGCCAACACAGACCCCTACCAGCCGATCGAACGTGAGCACCAATTGACCCGGCGCTTGCTGGAAGTGCTGTTACGTTTTCGCCACCCGGTGACCATCGTCACCAAAGGTTCGCTGATATTGCGTGACCTCGATTTGCTGGCCGAAATGGCCAGCCAGCGGTTGGTGCGGGTGATGATCAGCCTGACCACACTGGACGATGGCCTCAAGCGGGTGCTCGAACCGCGTGCGGCCTCGCCCAAGGCCCGCCTGCGGGCAATCCGGGTGCTGCGCGAGGCGGGTGTGCCGGTGGGCGTGTTGTGTTCGCCGATGATTCCAATGATCAACGACAGCGAACTGGAGCACCTTTTGCAAGCCGCCAAGGAGGCTGGCGCGCAGAGCGCAGCCTACATGATGCTGCGCCTGCCCCTGGAAGTGGCACCGCTGTTCGAGCAATGGCTGCAGGACCACTACCCGCAGCGCGCCAGCCATGTGTTGAGCCTGATTCGCCAGAGCCGGGGTGGCGAGCTGTATGACAGCCGCTTTGGCGCGCGCATGCGTGGTGAGGGCGTTTTCGCAGAGTTGCTGGCGCAACGCTTTGCCAAGGCCATGCGCAAGTTGGATTTGGAGGGGCGGCAGGGGCAAATGCTGGATTGCTCGGCGTTCTGTCCGCCCGGTGGGCAAATGGCATTGTTTTGACCCTTAATGGGACTAATCCAAGCACATAATCTTATTCGGGGGTCTTGGCATTTGATGTGTTTTTGCTATTATCCAATTCCCGCCTTATCTATCTGGAACACCCGTTCTAGAGCCTCCGAATTAAGTTTCAGTTAAGTTTTCCCCGCTAGCGTAGGAAACCAGTCCACGAAGACTGTGATCTATGGCCTGTGCGTGTCATCTAATTCCTCGCATAGCCAGAATCTTTCACCGGTAAAATGGATTTACCAACTCACCGTCAAGAGGATGAATCATGCCCGTCAAGGACCCATCCAAGGTCGTTCCGCAGGCCCCCGCGGAGAGCGCCGATGCCGCCCTCAAGCACATCGTCGACGGCTTCCTGCGTTTCCACCATGACGTCTTCCCTGAGCAGCAAGAGCTGTTCAAGAAGCTCGCTACCGCGCAAACGCCGCGCGCCATGTTCATCACCTGTGCCGACTCGCGCATCGTCCCCGAGCTGATCACCCAGAGCTCGCCAGGCGACCTGTTCGTTACCCGTAACGTCGGCAACGTGGTTCCGCCGTATGGCCAGATGAACGGTGGTGTTTCCAGCGCCATCGAGTACGCCGTGTCGGCGCTGGGCGTGCACCACATCATCATCTGTGGCCACTCCGACTGCGGCGCGATGCGTGCGGTACTCAACCCGCAATCGCTGACCAAGATGCCGACCGTTTCCGCCTGGCTGCGGCATGCCGAAGTGGCACGTACCGTGGTCGAGAACAACTGCGCCTGCGGCAGCGAGCACGAAACCATGCAGGTGCTGACGCGGGAAAACGTCATTGCCCAGTTGCACCACCTGCGCACCCACCCGTCGGTGGCCTCGCGCCTTGCGGCTGGCGAGCTGTACATCCATGGTTGGGTCTATGACATCGAGACCAGCCGGATCGAAGCCTACGATGCCGCCAGCGACAGCTTCATGCCCCTGGCCGCTGGTGAGCCGGTGCCCTGCGCGACTCCGAGAGGCCGCTACTAAGCGACCCATCCAACGCTAGAACCTTGATAGCCGGCTGCACCCCGCAGGGGTGTGGCGCGGCCTTCGGCTGCCTTGAATTCCCTGACTGCCCTGCCGGCATGCTCGCTGGCGGCCCGCGCCTGCGCGTTTGTCAGGGGCCAAATGTGCCCATGGCCAGAGGGAAGGCCATGTGACAGAGAAAGGAGAAACACGGTGAACATTACACAGTTGAAAGCGGCCTTGCCGCGAGAGTTGCTGGCGTCGGTTGTGGTCTTCCTGGTAGCCCTGCCCTTGTGCATGGGCATTGCGATCGCTTCGGGCATGCCACCGGCCAAAGGCCTTATAACCGGCATCATCGGCGGTATCGTGGTGGGCTTTCTGGCCGGTTCGCCACTGCAGGTCAGTGGCCCTGCCGCCGGCTTGGCCGTGCTGGTGTTCGAGCTGGTGCGCCAGCACGGCGTGGCGATGCTCGGGCCGATCCTGCTGCTGGCGGGGTTGCTGCAATTGCTGGCCGGGCGCTTGCGCCTGGGCTGCTGGTTCCGCGTCACTGCCCCGGCGGTGGTGTATGGCATGCTGGCTGGTATCGGTGTACTGATCGTGCTGTCACAGGTGCATGTGATGTTCGACACGGCGCCGCAGCCTTCGGGCTTGCAGAACCTGATCGGCTTCCCCGCCACGGTGGCTAGCGCCCTGCCCTTTGAAAGTGCCGGCAGCGGTTGGCAGGCCGGCCTGCTCGGTTTGGGCACCATCGCCGTGATGTGGGGCTGGGAGCGTTTTCGGCCACAGCGGCTGCGGTTTTTACCTGGCGCCTTGCTCGGTGTGGGGGGGATGACGCTGCTCAGCCTGTGGCTGGCACTGCCAGTCAATCGTGTGCAGGTGCCAGCCGACTTGTCCGAGGCCATCGACTGGCTGCGCCCCGAAGATCTGCTGCAATTGGCTGACCCGACCTTGCTGGTGGCCGCCTTCGCGCTGGCGTTCATCGCCAGTGCCGAAACCCTGTTGTCTGCCGCGGCGGTGGACCGCATGCACAGTGGCCAGCGCTCGGACTTCGACCGGGAACTCTCCGCGCAGGGTATCGGCAACATGCTGTGCGGTGTATTGGGCGCCCTGCCCATGACTGGCGTGATCGTGCGCAGTTCGGCCAATGTGCAGGCCGGCGCGCAAACCCGCGCATCGGCGATCCTCCATGGCTTGTGGTTGTTGGCGTTCGTGGTGGCCTTGAGCAGTGTGCTGCAGCAGATCCCGGTGGCGAGCCTGGCGGGGGTGCTGGTGTACACCGGTATCAAGTTGGTGGACTTCAAGGCCTTTCGCGGGCTTGGCCGCTACGGTCGCATGCCGATGTTCACCTACGCAGCAACAGCGCTGGCGATCATCTTCACTGACCTGCTGACCGGTGTGCTGCTGGGCTTTGCCCTGACGCTGCTGAAGTTGGCACTCAAAGCGGCCCGCCTTAAGATCAACCTGCTCAGCCTGGACCGGCCGGGGCACATGGAGCTGAGGCTCACCGGCGCCGCCACCTTCCTCAAGGTGCCGGCACTGACCCAGGTGCTGGAAACGGTGCCCGCTGGCACACAGTTGCACGTACCGCTGGCCAACCTGAGTTACATCGACCATTCGGTGCTGGAGTTACTGGAAGACTGGGGGCGTACGCAGCGCAGCGCCGGTTCACGCCTGCTCATCGAGCCGCGTGGGCTCAAGCGGCGTATCGAGGGGGGCTTGCGCACTGCGGCAGAGTGTTGAGCTCAGTCTTCCTCGACGACACGCACGGAGGGCGAGCCGGGCCACGTACCATACAGGTTGATGGTCCGGCTGCCGCCAACCCACTGGCTGAGGGGCGTTGTCCAGTGCCGCGTCAACGTTTGATTGGCGCCTACGTTGACGAATTCGGCGCTGAAGTCGAGATTTCTGGCGCCCAGCGGAAGGGTGAAGTTATGCGACAGGCCGCCGGAAATGGTCATCGGGCCAACCGTGGTGCGGCGCTCGCCTGGAAGATCATAGGCAATCGATACCTTGGTGATGTAGGTGGTGGCCGAGGTGGCCTTGCTGTCGACATGCAGTTGCAAGCTGCCAATCTTGCGCACCCAGATCGGAATGATCATCCTGTCCGGGCCAAAGGAGGCAAAGCTGTAAGCTACCGGCAGTGGGAGGGTGGCAACCTGGCCATCTTGCGCAGGTAGGGTATGCGATTCCACCGACGCGGTATCGCGGGTGGAGATGAACGTTGCTCCGCCTTTGCCTGAAATACCGTTTTCGCCCAGCAAGGTGTTCAGGCCGCTGGCCGAACCCGAAAGGGAGAATTTGGCATTCTTGCTCTTGGCGCCGGCATTCACGCCGCTATCGGCCAGAATGACGCTCGTTACTACGCCAAAGCCCTCTGCAATCCGGCCGTCGCTGGCCATGCCGACTTTCTGTGCCTGCGCGTACAGCCAATCGTATTGGTCGTGGATCAGGGCAAGGTCATTCAGACGTTGCTCTCCATGAAGGGCAAACTCCGAAGCGATCGACTCCTCTTTACCGAAGTTCCACTCCAGCGTCAGCTCTGGCTTGACCTGAGCCCCGGTGGCTGGGTCGATCACGGTCCCTGAAACATTGGCCTTGGTCTCCCTGCGGGAGACGTCCTTGGAGCTGATGGCCCAGCGGCGCCCTTGCTCGACATTGGAAATCTGTACGGAGGGCAACGCTTCGTTGACCAGGGTGAAATCGCCGGACGCCGGGTCGATGATACCCACCGCTCCGGGTTTGATGACTGGGTTGAGGGCCCAGTTGCCCCAAAGGGTGGAGCGGCTACCGCGTAACAGGTCCGTGTAAAGCCTGTTCCATTTGATGCTCATGGTTTCTTCCTCGCCTTGTTAGGTCAGTGCCTACCCCGTAAGGAGGCGGGAAGAATCTATCCGTGCGCGGTACAGCCGATCAGTTGGAGCCTGTTCCCATTGGGCTGCAGACAGCGGTCAGGCGGGTTGGCCCAGTTCGACCCCCAGCTGGCGCGACAGGCATGGCCAGCGTTTCCAGGCCTCGCCAGTCTTCGGGCTGCTCAAGGTGTCCCGGTAGGCTTCCACGGATTCGGTAGCGAAGCTTTCCTCGTCCAGCATTTCATCCACCGAGTGGTGCACCACCTCATCGAGCTGGTTGGCGAAGGTTTCTCCGATCAGTTGATGGGCAATCAGGTTGGCCATGGTGGTATCGAAGGGGATCAGTGGTTGCTGGAAGTGGCGGATATAAAGATCGTTCACCTCCTCCACCAAACGGTGCGCCAGGTAGGCTTCATCCAGCAGGCAGTCCAGGCCCACGTGCCCCTGCATAACGCTCGGCGGCTGCAGGAAATAGGCCTCAGCGATCTTCAGCACGGGTTTGATCTGCGACTCGATACCGGCCTCCAGCGCCACCGCGTGGGCAGCTTCGAGCAACTCGGGCACCTGGTCTATATAGGCGCTGACGAAGCGCGCCAACGTACCCTGGGCGTCCTGCTCAGGCAGCTGGATCGAGGGGTGCAGATGGGGCAGTTGCAGCTCGAGACGCTCTTTCAGTTGGCCGGTCTGGCGTTCGTGATCGTGGGCTTGGCTTATTTGCTCGCGTACAGCAGCGATGTTCATGACAACTCCAGGGACAATACGTTTCAAACGGAAGACAGTAAATTAGCTCGGTATACAGAATACCTAAGACGCATTTGTTATAAACCACGCAAACGTGTGCGCTGTTGGGTATATGCGAGCGCCATCATTATGCCACTTAGCGTCTAGGGCAGGCTTTACAGGCGTTTTCACGATTTCGTGAAGATCATTTCACCTGCGCCGTTGCGTGCCATTGGTCGCTGTCTATACTCGGGTTGAACGTGATTCGCTGATGAGGCCCGACTGCTTATCGCAGGGGCTCGGTCGTCGAAGCCAGGCAGTCTTGACCGCCGTTCCCTCTTGCCGCAGGCCATGCCTCCGGGACAACAAGAATTAGAAGGGGAACCCGCAATGATGCGACATCCACCCGTCTGGATGGGCCTCCTGTTGTGGACGGTTTTCGGTCAGGCGAACGCCGCCTGGACCGTAAACATGGCGCCGGGGGCGACGGAAGTCTCCAACGCCGTGTTCGACCTGCACATGACCATCTTCTGGATCTGCGTGATCATCGGCGTCGTGGTGTTCGGCGCGATGTTCTGGTCCATGGTCATCCACCGCCGTTCCACCGGCCAGCAAGCTGCGCATTTCCACGAGCACACCTGGGTAGAAATCCTGTGGACCGTGGTCCCCTTGCTGATCCTGGTGGCCATGGCCATCCCCGCCACCAAGACGCTGATCGACATCTACGACGCCAGCGAATCGGACATTGATATCCAGGTTACGGGCTATCAGTGGAAATGGCACTACAAATACCTGGGCCAGGATGTGGAGTTCTTCAGCAACCTGGCCACCCCTGCCGACCAGATCCAGAACAAGGCGCCCAAGGACGAGCACTACCTGCTTGAGGTGGACCAGCCGCTCGTGCTGCCGGTGGGCGCGAAAGTGCGCTTTCTGGTGACCGCCGCCGACGTGATCCATTCCTGGTGGGTACCGGCTTTCGCGGTCAAGCGCGACGCCATCCCTGGCTTCGTCAATGAAGCCTGGACCCGGGTCGAAAAGCCCGGCATCTACCGCGGCCAATGCACCGAGCTGTGTGGCAAGGACCACGGTTTCATGCCGGTGGTGGTGGAGGTCAAGTCCAAGGCCGACTACGACACCTGGCTCGGCGAGCGCAAGGCCGAGGCGGCCAAACTCAAAGAGCTGACCAGCAAGGAATGGACCCTTGAAGAGTTGGTCGCCCGTGGCGACAAGGTTTACCACACCACCTGCGTGGCCTGTCACCAGGCCGAGGGCCAGGGCTTGCCGCCGATGTTCCCGGCACTCAAGGGCTCGAAGATCGCCACCGGCCCCAAGGATGCCCACCTGGACATCGTCTTCCACGGCAAGCCCGGCACCGCCATGGCGGCCTTCGGCAAGCAGCTGTCTGAAGTCGATATCGCCGCCGTGGTCACCTACGAGCGCAACGCCTGGGGCAATGACACAGGCGACATGGTGACACCGAAGGACGTGCTGGCGCTCAAGCAGGCACAAGCGCAATGAACCGGGTTACTCGCGGCAGTCAGTGGGCTGCAGGAGACAGGACATGAGTGCAGTGATCGACGACCACGCCCACGGCCATGAGCATGCCCACGGCCCGGCCAAGGGCCTGATGCGCTGGGTGCTGACCACCAACCACAAGGACATCGGCACGATGTACCTGTGGTTCAGCTTCATCATGTTCCTGCTTGGCGGTTCGTTCGCCATGGTGATACGCGCCGAACTGTTCCAGCCCGGGCTGCAGATCGTCGAGCCGGCATTTTTCAACCAGATGACCACCATGCACGGCCTGATCATGGTGTTCGGCGCGGTGATGCCGGCCTTCGTCGGCTTGGCCAACTGGATGATCCCACTGATGATCGGCGCGCCGGACATGGCCCTGCCGCGGATGAACAACTTCAGTTTCTGGCTGCTGCCGGCAGCGTTCCTGATGCTGGTATCGACCCTGTTCAGCCCCGGTGGCGGGCCGAATTTCGGCTGGACGTTCTACGCTCCGCTTTCCACCACCTATGCCCCCGCCAGCGTGACGTTCTTCATATTCGCCATCCACTTGATGGGTATCAGCTCGATCATGGGGGCCATCAACGTCATAGCCACCATTCTCAACCTGCGCGCACCGGGCATGACCCTGATGAAAATGCCGCTGTTCGTCTGGACCTGGCTGATCACGGCCTTCCTGCTGATCGCGGTGATGCCGGTGCTGGCCGGCGTGGTCACCATGATGCTGATGGATATCCACTTTGGCACCAGCTTCTTCAGTGCCGCCGGTGGCGGTGACCCGGTGCTGTTCCAGCATGTGTTCTGGTTCTTCGGCCACCCCGAGGTGTACATCATGATCCTGCCGGCCTTCGGCGCGGTCAGCTCGATCATCCCGGCGTTCTCGCGCAAGCCACTGTTCGGCTACACCTCGATGGTCTACGCCACGGGTGCCATCGCCTTCCTGTCGTTCATCGTCTGGGCGCACCACATGTTCGTTGTCGGCATCCCGGTGGTGGGCGAGTTGTTCTTCATGTACGCGACCATGCTCATTGCCGTGCCCACCGGGGTGAAGGTGTTCAACTGGGTCAGCACCATGTGGGAAGGCTCACTGACCTTCGAGACGCCGATGCTGTTCGCCATCGCCTTCGTCATCCTGTTCACCATCGGTGGGTTCTCGGGGTTGATGCTGGCTATCGCGCCGGCAGACTTCCAGTACCACGACACCTACTTCGTGGTGGCGCACTTCCACTACGTGCTGGTGCCCGGGGCGATCTTCGGCATCTTCGCCTCGGCCTATTACTGGCTGCCGAAGTGGACCGGCCACATGTACGACGAAACCCTCGGCAAGCTGCATTTCTGGCTGTCGTTCATCGGTATGAACCTGGCCTTCTTCCCCATGCACTTCGTTGGCCTGGCCGGCATGCCGCGGCGCATTCCTGACTACAACCTGCAGTTCGCCGACTTCAACATGGTGTCATCGGTCGGGGCATTCATGTTCGGTGCCACGCAGATCTTCTTCCTGTTCATCGTCATCAAGTGCATTCGCGGCGGCGCGCCGGCCCCGGCCAAACCCTGGGACGGTGCCGAGGGGCTTGAGTGGTCGGTGCCTTCGCCGGCGCCGTATCACACCTTCCAGACGCCACCGGATGTGAAATAGGTAACCGCCCATGACCGGCCAACCGCTCAAACGCCTGGTGCTGCGCCTGTTGATGCTGACGGTGGTGATGTTCGCCTTCGGCTTTGCCCTGGTGCCGATCTACGACGTCATGTGCAGGGCCTTCGGCATCAATGGCAAGACGGGCGGGCAGTATGAAGGGAGCCAGGTCAGCGATCCGACGCGTTCGGTGCGGGTGCAGTTCATGTCGACCAATGCCGGTGACATGGTCTGGGATTTCTACGCCACTGCCGACCAGCTCGCGGTCAACCCGGGGGCCGTCAACCAGATGACCTTCGTGGCTCACAACACCACTGACCGGCCGATGACCGCCCAGGCCGTACCCAGCATCACTCCGGCCGAGGCCGCGGCGTACTTCCACAAGACCGAGTGCTTCTGCTTTACCCAGCAGGTGCTGCAGCCCGGCGAACGTATCGAGATGCCCGTGCGCTTCATCGTCGACCGGGACCTGCCGGCCACTGTGAAGCACCTGACACTGGCCTACACCTTGTTCGACATCACCGCTCGCCACCCGCCGGTCGCGCATGTCGCGCCCCAGGACGTTCAGGGCGCCCGTTAAGGGAAGGAGAACAGCAATGGCAAGTCATGAACACTACTACGTCCCTGCGCAGAGCAAGTGGCCGATCATTGCCACCATCGGAATGTTCATCACGGTGTTCGGCCTTGGCACGTGGTTCAACGACCTCAAGGCTGGCCACCCCGATTCCCACGGGCCGCTGATTTTCTTCGTCGGTGCGCTGTTGCTGGCCTACATGCTGTTCGGCTGGTTCGGTGCGGTGGTCAAGGAAAGCCGCGCCGGCCTCTACAGCGCGCAGCTGGACCGCTCGTTCCGTTGGGGCATGAGCTGGTTCATCTTCTCCGAGGTAATGTTCTTCCTGGCGTTTTTTGGCGCACTTTTCTATGTACGGGTACTGGCCGGACCCTGGCTCGGCGGAGAAGGCGCCAAAGGTGTCGCACACATGCTGTGGCCCAGTTTCGAGTTCGCCTGGCCCCTGCTCAATACCCCGGACCCCAAGTTGTTCCCGCCGCCCAAGGACGTCATCGACCCTTGGCACCTGCCTTTGATCAACACCATTTTGCTGGTCAGTTCGAGCGTGACCATCACCATCGCCCACCATGCGCTGCGACGTGGCCACCGTGGGGCGCTGAAGCTGTGGATGGCCATCACCATCTTGCTGGGGCTGAGCTTCATCGCGCTGCAGGCCTACGAATACTTCGAGGCCTACACCCAGTTGGGCCTGACCCTGGGCTCGGGGATCTACGGCGCGACCTTCTTCATGCTCACAGGCTTCCACGGTGCCCACGTGACCTTGGGCACGATCATTTTGATCGTCATGTTCGTGCGCATCCTGCGGGGCCACTTCAACCCGGACAAACACTTCGGCTTCGAGGCGGCTAGCTGGTACTGGCACTTCGTCGATGTGGTGTGGGTTGGGCTGTTTATCTTTGTGTATGTGCTGTGAAGAGCGACACAGCCCTTTCGCGCCGCAAGGCCGCCCCTACAGGTGGCGGCTGACGGCCTAGAAGGGAGCGTGGGAGACGAGCTGGCCAGAGATGAAGCCATATGCCACCAGGGCGATGGTCACGGAGGCCAAGGTGACACGCACGGTCAGTGCCTTGAGCAGGCGGGTGGAGTTCTCATCGTCCTTGACCAGAAACACCAGGCCGCTGAACAGGCTGGCGATGGTGGCCAACAGCATCATGACAATCGCGGCCTTGAGCATGGCGTTTCTCCAGGGGGATGCGGTGATGTGGATAAGTATAGCGAGGCGCCCGTGAGGCTGTTTCGCCCGGGCTGGGTACCCACCCTGGTAGTGCTTGCGCTACTGCCGGGCTTGATCGCCCTTGGCTGCTGGCAATTGGGCCGAGCCGCCGAAAAGCGCGCATTGCTGGCCAGCCATGCCGAGCGTAGCGTCGACGCGCCGCTTTCCGCCGCCCAGTTGCAGCTGAGCGACGACCCCGCCTTCCGCCGTGTGCACCTCTACGGCCGCTTCGATGCCGAGCACAGCGTGCTGCTGGACAACCGCATGCGCGACGGCCAGGCCGGCGTCGAGTTGCTGCAGCCGTTTCTCGACCAGCCCAGCGGCCTGTGGCTGTGGGTCAACCGCGGGTGGCTGCCCTGGCCGGACCGTCGCGTGCCGGTGCCCTTCGACACCCCTGCGCAGGCTCTGGCCCTGGATGCCTCGGTATACGTAGCGCCGGGCAGCACCTTTCAATTGCACCCCGACCCCGTGGGCGGCCAGTGGCCGCACCTGCTGACGGCGGTGAACCCCGTGCAACTATGGCAACAGCTGCGGCGCGCAGGCTTCGCCCATGAACTGCGCCTGCAGCCTGGCCCGGCGGCGTACCGCCTGGACTGGCCAGTGGTGGCCATGGGGCCGGAAAAACACCTGGGCTATGCCGTGCAATGGTTCGCCCTGGCCACCGCACTGGTGCTGCTCTACCTCTACTTTGGCTGGCACAACAAAAAGGAGAACCGCCATGGCCGCCACCACCACTCCACTGGACATGCCTGAACGTCGCAAACCCAGAGCCCGCGGGCGTTTGCAGCTGATCCTGATTCTGCTGGTGGTGCTCGGCCCGATGATCCTGGCCACCAGCATGTACAAGCTCAAGTTCTGGGTGCCGGAAGGCCGAAGCTATCACGGCACGATGATCGGCAATGGCCAGAGCCGCAGCGATATCGGCATCGCTGGCGAGGACGCCCGTTGGCAACTGCTGGTCAGCGCCCCGGAAAACTGTACTGAAGACTGCCAGCGTCTGGTTTACCTGGCGCGGCAGATCCAGATTGGCCTTGGCCGGGACGCCAGCCGTGCCAGCCATGCCTTGGCCGCCGCCCAACCTTTGAGCGCCGGCTACCAGGCATTGCTGGCGCGCGAGTACCCACAGTTGCAGCGTTATCCACTCGATACCCAGCGCTACCTGCAGAAGGTAGGAGACCCCGCGCCGCATCTGTGGATCGTCGACCCGCACGGCAATCTGGTGCTGCGCTATGACGGCAAGGTCAGCGGCAAGCATGTACTGGATGACCTGCGCCACCTGCTCAAGCTGTCCAACATCGGCTAGGAGCCTTGCCATGGCCAGACCTGGATTCCGCCTCGCTGTGTTCGCCACCCTGCTGGCACTGCTGGTCGTACTGCTCGGTGCGTATACCCGTCTGACTCATGCTGGCCTCGGCTGCCCCGACTGGCCTGGCTGCTATGGCTTCATCAGCGTACCGAAAACCGATGCGCAGCTGGCCCATGCCGAACTGCACTTCCCCGAGCACCCGGTGGAGGTCGCCAAGGGCTGGGCCGAGATGGTCCATCGTTACTTTGCCGGCACGCTTGCCGTGGTGATCGCCCTGCTCGCCTTCCAAGCCGTGCGCCGGCATTCACGCGACGGCCAGCCCTACCGCCTGCCGGTGCTGCTGCTGGGCGTAGTGCTGGCCCAGGCGGCATTCGGCATGTGGACAGTAACCCTCAAGCTGTGGCCGCAGGTCGTCACCGCACATCTGCTGGGTGGCTTCACTACCCTGGCCTTGCTGTTCCTGCTATCGCTGCGTCTATCTCGGGCCTTTGCGCCATTGCCGAAGTTACCCCTGAGCTTGCGACGGATCGCTGCCTTGGCGCTGCTGGTAGTGATCGGGCAGATTGCCCTGGGCGGCTGGGTCAGTTCCAACTATGCGGCCGTTGCCTGCATCGACCTGCCGACCTGCCATGGCCAGTGGTGGCCGGCAGCGGACTTCAGCAACGGCTTCCACCTGACCCAGCACGTGGGCCCCAACTACTTGGGCGGGCAACTGGACAGCGATGCGCGCACGGCCATCCATATCAGCCATCGGCTGGGCGCTCTTCTGGTCACTGGTGTGTTGCTGATGCTCAGCTGGAAGCTGCACCGCTGTGGCTTGTCTGGGTTGGGGCGCCTGGTACTGCTGGTGCTGGCGCTGCAGGTAGGCCTGGGCATCAGCAACGTGCTGTTGCACCTGCCGCTGGCGGTGGCGGTGGCGCATAACGCAGGCGGCGCACTGTTGCTGCTGAGCATGGTGCTGGTCAACTACCGTATCCGTGTCGTCGACAAGGTGCGTGTGGGCCAAGGCTGGCGCCTCACGCCGGTGACAGGCGTGGGCGCGCCCCATCACTTGAGGAACGCTTCGTGGCGACGCTTCTAAGTGCCCAACGTGCGGGCTGGCGCGACTATCTGGAGCTGACCAAGCCCAAGGTGGTGGTGCTGATGCTGATCACTTCGCTGGTAGGCATGTTCCTGGCGACCCGTGCCGGGGTGCCTTGGGGTGTGCTGCTGTTCGGCAATCTGGGGATTGCCCTGTGCGCGGGGGCCGCGGCGACGGTCAACCATGTGTTGGACCGGCGCATCGATGCGCTGATGGCCCGCACCCACAAGCGGCCGCTGGCCGAGGGGCGGGTTGCGCCGTTGCCGGCGCTGTTGTTCGCCCTCGCCCTGGCGCTGCTGGGTATGGCCTTGTTGCTGGTGTTCACCAACGCCCTCGCCGCCTGGCTGACGCTTGCCTCTCTGCTCGGCTATGCGGTGCTCTACACCGGCTATCTCAAGCGTGCGACCCCGCAGAACATCGTGATCGGAGGCCTGGCAGGCGCGGCCCCGCCGCTGCTTGGCTGGGTGGCAGTAAGTGGCCATGTCAGTGCCGAGCCCTTGTTGCTGATGCTGATCATCTTCGCCTGGACGCCACCACACTTCTGGGCCCTGGCCATTCACCGCAAGCAGGAGTACGCCAAGGCCGATATCCCGATGCTGCCGGTGACCCACGGCGAGCGCTACACCAAGCTGCACATCTTGCTCTACACCCTGATCCTGCTGGCGGTGACCCTGCTGCCCTACGCCATCCACATGAGCGGCCCGTTGTATCTGGCCTGCGCCCTCGCCCTTGGTCTGCGCTTCCTGCAATGGGCCTGGGTGTTGTACCGTGGCAGCCGGCCGCACGCGGCGATCGGCACCTTCAAGTACTCTATCGGGTACCTGTTCGCGCTGTTCATCGCGTTGCTTGTTGACCACTACCTGTTGCTGAACCTATGACCCGAACCCAGAAAACCGTCTTCATCCTCGTTGCCCTGGTCGCGTTGATCATGGGCCTGACCGTCAACAAGGTGCTCAATGGCAGTGACCAGCCAAACCCCACGCAGTTGATCGATGCCGGCATCATCCTCCTGCCGCAGAGCCGCACGGTCGCCGACGTGACCATGACCAACCAGGACGGCCAGCCGGTGCAACTGGACGAGCTCAAGGGCAAATGGTCGCTGCTGTTCTTTGGCTATACCTATTGCCCGGATATCTGCCCTACTACCCTGGCCCAGTTGCGGCAGGTGAAGAGCGAGCTGCCCAAGGAAGCGGTCGACCGCCTGCAGGTGGTACTGGTGAGTGTCGATCCGAACCGCGACACGCCGAACCAGCTCAAGCAGTACCTGGGCTATTTCGACAAGGATTTCGTCGGCGTGGCGGGGTCGATCGAAGATACTCAGAAGCTGGCCAATGCCTTGAGCATTCCGTTCATCCCGGCCGATACCAGCAAGCCCGGTTATACCGTGGATCACAGCGGCAACCTGGCGATTGTCGGGCCGGACGGTCGTCAGCGTGGGTTCATCCGGGCGCCGTTCAACAACCAGAAGCTGGTGGCGCAGTTGCCGGGGCTTGTGAAGCGCGATTGAAACTCCCGGCCTGCTTAGGCCAGCGCGGCACAAGGCCGCTCGACAAGGCACCGCACGCGCCGTCAGGCGCGCGCGGTCTTGCTAACACAAGGCGGTATCAAGTCCCGGACTTGATCCTGGTCCAGGCCCGCGTCCGCGCCCGCTCTGCCTCACGCGTCAAAGGCTTGAGCGTGTACAGCTTGGCCATCGCCTCAGGGGTCGGATACAGGTTGGGATTATTGCGAATCGCTGGGCTGACCTGATCCGTCGCATCCTTGTTCGGGTTCGGGTAGCCGACAAAATCGCTGATCGGCGCAATCACCTCTGGGCGCAGCAGGTAGTTGATGAACGTATGCGCATCCTCCGGGTTGGCGGCGCCTTTCGGAATCGCCAGCATGTCGAACCAGATCGGCGCGCCCTCCTTGGGCAGGCGCATGTCCACCACCACACCGTTCTTCGCATCTCGGGCGCGGTTTGCGGCCTGGGAGAAGCTGCCGGAATAACCAACGGCAACGCAGATATCGCCGTTGGCGATGTCCGCCATGTACTTGGAAGAGTGGAAGTAGGTGATATAGGGGCGGATCTTCAGCAGCAGGGCTTGGGCTTGCTTGTAGTCACCTGGCTTGCTGCTGTTGGGGTCCAGCCCGAGGTATTGCAACGCCAGAGGCAGGATCTCTGATGGCGAGTCGAGCAGCGCTACGCCGCACTGCTTGAGCTTGGCGATGTTCTCTTCCTTGAAGAGCAGGTCCCAGCTGTCCACCGGAGCCTTGTCGCCCAGTACTGCCTTGACCTTGTCTGGGTTGAAACCGATCAGCACCGTGCCGTACATGTAAGGCACGGCGAACTTGTTGCCCGGGTCGTTGGCCTCGATCAGCTTCATCAATGCCGGGTCCAGGTGTTGCCAGTTCGGCAGCTTGCTGCGGTCCAGTGGCTGGAACACCCCCGCCTCTATCTGCTTGGCGAGGAACACGTTGGACGGCACTACCACGTCGTAGCCGGAGTTACCCGTTAACAGCTTCGCCTCCAGGGCTTCGTTGGTGTCGAAAATGTCGTAGACCAGCTTGACGCCACTGTCCTTCTGGAAGCTGGTCAAGGTTTGCGGGGTGATGTAATCGAACCAGTTGTACACGCGCAAGGTGCGCTGTTCGGCTTGCGCCTGAAGGGCGCCGGCGCACAGGGTGGCCGCGATGAGTGGGGCGAGCAGGCGCTTGAGTCTGGCCATTATCGGGCTCCTGGCTGGGCGAGCTGGAAACCTTCCAGCACATTGACTGCGTTGATACCGATTTCTTCCACCGCGTAGCCGCCTTCCATCACGAACAAGGTCGGCTTGCCGAGCTGGGCGATACGCTTGCCCATTTCCAGGTAGTCCGGGCTGTCCAGCTTGAACTGAGAGATAGGGTCATCCTTGAAGGTATCCACCCCCAGCGAGATGACAAGCACGTCAGCGTCGTAGCCGGCGATGCGCGCGCAGGCGTCCTCCAGCGCGGCGCTCCAGGCGGCCCAGTCACTGCCCGCTGGCAGCGGATAGTTGATGTTGCAGCCTGCGCCCGCACCTGCGCCGGTTTCGTCCGCGTAGCCCAAAAAGAACGGGAACTCGTCTTGCGGGTCGCCGTGGATCGAGGCGAAGAACACGTCTTCGCGGTGGTAGAAGATGTCCTGGGTGCCATTGCCATGGTGGTAGTCGACGTCGAGGATAGCCACCTTGGCCCTGCCCTGGTCGAGGAAGGCTTGGGCTGCGATCGCGGCGTTGTTCAGGTAGCAGTAACCTCCCATCACCTCAGCGGCGGCGTGATGCCCTGGTGGGCGGCACAGGGCGAAGGCCGCATGGGCGCCTTGCTCGATTGCAGCCTGGGCGGTGAGGGCAACCTGTGCTGCGCTGTAGGCGGCTTGCCAGGTACCCGCGGTGATGGGCGCGCCGGCATCGAAACTGTAGTAACCCAGTTCGCCATGCAGGCCGGTGGGTTTGACCTGGCGCAAGGTGCGGGCTGGCCAGGTGAAGGGCAGCAGGTCGCCTTCCTGACCCAACGCGGCCCAACGCGCCCAGGCACCTTCGAAGAAGTCGAGATAGTCGGCGCTGTGGATGCGCTGCAGCGGTGCACGGCCGAAATCGGTCGGGGCCTGGACAGCACCGAGGTTGCGCTTTTTCACTTGCTCGAGCACATGGTCAGCGCGCGACGGCATTTCGAAGCAGGGCATCAGTTTGCCGTCGATCAGCTCGCAGCGGCCGTGGTGCAGGCGGTGGTCATCGGAATAGATCGTCAGCATTGTTGTTCTCCGGTGGTACTGGCGTTGGCCCATTTTCACGGGCTGCCGGGTGCGGGAGAACGACGCAAACGGCCAAAAGGGGATCGATGTGGCCAAGCTCGCAGGCCCCGCTCAACCTCGGAAATGGCTGGGCGCAACACCGCTCCACCGCTGGAACGCATGCCGGAAGCTCGCCGTCTCACTGAACCCCAGGCGCTCGGCAATCCGGTAGATCGGCATCTTGTCATCGGCGAGCAATTGCTTGGCTCGCTCGAATCGAAGCTCATCGAGCAGCTGTTGATAACTGCTGCCGAGCGCCTGCAAGTGCCGGCGCAAGGTGCGAGACGAACAGTTCATCTGCCGCGCCAAGCCCTCAAGGCCGGGGGCAGCGTCCAGTTGCTGCAGCAGCAACTGGCGAATCCGCCCCAGCCAGGCCTGGCGCCCTGTGAATTCAAGGTTCAGGCGCCGGCAGCGTTCGCTCATGGCTTTGTGCGTGATCGGGTCGGCAAGCGGCAGCGGCGTGTCCAACCAGTGTCGATCGAACGCAAAGGCGTTGTCCTTCGCGTCGAAGCCCAGAGGGCAGGAAAAGACACCGTTATAGCGCTGATGGTAGGCAGGCTGGGCATGCGCGAAACGGGCGCCGAGCAGGGGCAGTGGCCGGCCCAGCAGGTCGTCACAGATGACTTTGAGCGACACCAGGCAGAACTCGGCATTGAAAGCGGCCAGCGCCGGGAGGTCGCGATATTCGTCGGCGCTAAGCCAGATGCGCTGGCCGTCGTCTATCAGGCGTAAGCGAAAGACTGTTCCCAGCAGTGCCGGATACTGCAAAGCCAGGCGCAAGGCGTCACCCAAAGTGGCACTGGAGAGCAGCGCGTAACCCAGCATGCCGTAGCACGACACATGCATGCGCTGGCCCAGTTCCAGGCCAATGTCCTCACGCCGTGCCACGGCATTGGCGCATACCTGCAGCTCTTGCTGGGTGGTGATGCGCGCATCGGCATGGCCAAGGTCTGCCAGGCCTATACCGCTGCCAGCCAGCAGCGCCGTAGCCTCGCACCCTTGCTCCTGGAACAGGTTGAGGATCAGCGAAACCGCGTTGAGGGTGGTCATGTGGCTGTGCAGCATGCTCGGTATTTCCGTGGGGCTGGGAAACATTACAGAGCAAGTTGTGTGCCGGGATCGCGCAGGCGAAAAAAAGGGCCCGTAGCGTGCGCTCGGGCCCTTGAAAGGTCGAGAGGTGTCTAGTCCCTCAAACCTGGTGAGACTGTTTGCAGCAGCCGGGTTACGCCTTCAGCGGAACCAGACGTGGAGCGATCATGTTTTCCGGGCGCAGGATGTCGTTGAGCATCGCTTCGTCCAGCAGCTGTTCTTCGCGTACCAGCTCCAGCACGCCACGGCCGGTTTCCAGGGCTACGCGGGCAATACGGGTGGCGTTTTCGTAGCCGATGTAAGGGTTCAGGGCGGTGACCAGGCCGATCGAGTGCTCCACCAGTTCACGGCAGCGCTGTTCGTTGGCGGTAATGCCGACGATGCAGTGCTCGCGCAGCATGTCCATGGCACGCTGGAGCAGGCGGATCGAGTCGAAGATCTTGTAGGCGATCAGCGGCTCCATCACGTTCAACTGCAGTTGGCCACCTTCAGCGGCGACGGTCAGGGCCAGGTCGTTGCCCATGATGGCGAAGGCAACCTGGTTGACGGCCTCAGGGATGACCGGGTTTACCTTGCCTGGCATGATCGAGCTGCCTGGCTGGCGCGCTGGCAGGTTGATTTCGTTGATGCCGGTACGTGGGCCGCTGGACAGCAGGCGCAGGTCGTTGCAGATCTTCGACAGCTTGACCGCAGTGCGCTTGAGCATGCCGGAGAACAGCACGAAGGCGCCCATGTCCGAGGTGGCCTCGATCAGGTCGGCAGCCGGTACCAGCGGCTGGCCGCTGATGGTCGCCAAACGCTGTACGGCCAGGGCCTGGTAGCCAGGGTCGGCGTTGATACCGGTACCGATGGCGGTACCGCCCAGGTTGATTTCGGTCAGCAGTTCCGGGGCCAGCGAGCGCAGACGCTGCAGGTCTTCGGTCATGGTGGTGGCGAAGGCGCGGAACTCCTGGCCCAGGGTCATCGGCACGGCGTCCTGCAGCTGGGTGCGGCCCATCTTCAGTACGTGGTCGAACTCTTTACCTTTGGCAGCGAAGGCCTGGATCAGGCTGTCGAGGCTGGCCAGCAGCGCGTCGTGGCCCAGCAGCAGGCCCAGACGGATGGCGGTCGGGTAAGCGTCGTTGGTCGACTGCGCCATGTTCACATCGTTGTTCGGGTGCAGGTACTGGTACTCACCCTTCTGGTGGCCCATGGCCTCCAGCGCGACGTTGGCGATGACCTCGTTGGCGTTCATGTTGGTGGAAGTACCAGCGCCACCTTGAATCATGTCCACCACGAACTGGTCGTGGAAGTCACCGCGGATCAGGCGGGCGCAGGCCTCGCTGATGGCGGCGTGCTTGGCATCGCTCAGGTGCCCCAGCTCACGGTTGGCATCGGCAGCAGCCTGCTTGACCATGGCAAGTGCCACGACCAGCTTCGGGTAGTGCGACAGCGGAACACCGGAGAGATGGAAGTTGTTGGCAGCGCGCAGAGTCTGGATGCCGTAGTAGGCATCGGCAGGGACTTCAAGGGTACCAAGCAGATCTTTTTCGACGCGGAACGATGCAGCGGAGGACATGATGGATATCATCTCGATTTTGACCCGGCACCTGCCGGAATGGCGCTAATGCTAGGCCTTAAGGGGATTTTGCGGCCAATGCTGTTGCACGCTAACCTATGCACAAACGGCATAGTGTTTGATGTGACGCCAATTGACATTCGAGCGTGTTCCATTTTGGTGCATGCCGGGAGATTCGTTTAGTGAACCTAGAAAGCAAATGGCTGGAAGACTTCAGTGCGCTGGCCGCCACCCGCAGTTTTTCCCAGGCAGCGGAGCGCCGTTTCGTCACCCAGCCCGCCTTCAGCCGACGTATTCGCAGCCTGGAGGCGGCGCTCGGCCTGACGCTGGTGAATCGTTCCCGCACGCCCATCGAACTGACGGCGGCGGGTCAGCTATTTCTCGTAACGGCGCGTACCGTTGTCGACCAGTTGAGTGAAGTTCTACGCCATTTGCATCATCTTGAAGGTGGCCAGGGCGAGGTGATCCAGGTGGCGGCGGCGCACTCGCTGGCATCGGGCTTTTTCCCGCGCTGGGTTGCGCAACTGCGTAACGATGGTTTGAACATCGCCACACGGCTGGTGGCCACCAACGTCGGTGATGCTGTGCACGCGTTGCGCGAAGGTGGCTGCGATCTGATGCTGGCTTTCTACGACCCGGATGCGGCGCTGCAGATGGACGCCGAAATCTTTCCCTCGCTGCACATGGGCACCACCGAAATGCTTCCGGTGTGCGCCGTAGGGGCAGATGGAAAGCCCATGTTCGACCTTGAGGGCGACGCCAGCGTGCCGTTGCTTGCATACAGTGCGGGCGCATTTCTTGGCCGTTCCGTGAGCCTGCTGCTGCGCCAGCGCAATTTGCGCTATACCACGGTGTACGAGACAGCCATGGCCGACAGTTTGAAGAGCATGGCCTTGGAAGGCATGGGCGTTGCCTGGGTACCCCGGCTTTCGATGCGTGGCGAGCTGGAGCGCGGGGAGCTGGTCATCTGCGCAGGGGCCCAGTGGCATGTGCCACTGGAAATCCGCTTGTATCGCTGTGCTCTGGTGCGCAAGGCCAACGTGCGCCTGCTATGGCGCAAGCTCGAGTCCGCGGGTGCGCAAGGCGAAGGCTCAGTGTGAGTTGTACTTGAGGTAGTCGGCGATATTCGCCCGGTTCTTGTCGCTATACCGGTAGCAGTTCGATCGCGCCGGGATTCGCCGGTGCGTATAGGTTTCGCAGACCCAGCCGTTGAACTTCAGTTCGGCGTCTTCATGGGTGGCGGAAAGCAGATGGCCGATTTCATGGGCGGCGCTGCTGTACGCGGCCGTCGAGGCGATGGCCGTGTTCTGTTTGAAGTAGGCCAGGCCCGCATTGTAGTTCAGCCCGCTGTGGTCATAGCTGTTCTGCGTCATCAGCAGGTGCTTGTGCATGAAAGAGAAGCGTTGGTCCGAGGTCAGTTCCTGCACGCCTTGGGTGAATGCCTCAAGAATCTCGTTGGATGGCTTGCCTTGATAATCCATATCGGTGATGCCCGGAACGTTGCGTCGCACGATCAGTTCCGTGGGGTGGGCGGTGAAACTGCGCATCTCATCGATCCAGTGCTGAGTAATCCTTGTGCACTTGCTCGTCGCTGATGCTGGCCAGCTCGTCGTGAAGATAAACGGTCACGACCAGCGACTTGGCCGCTACGGCGCAAGGCAACTGCAGGGACAGCAGGAGGCTGAAAAGGAGGGTGAGGGTCTTGGGCATTACGGTTCTCCAGGTAGATCGAGTGGGTGGCCGCGATCGTCACCACCTGGCAGGCCTCTCGGCAGTCGGAAAAAGTTGTCCCACGAGACAGCTTGCCCTTTGATCCGACATGTGCTTGTGGGGGTGGGCGGGCCGACTTGAAATACGCTACAATCCCGCGCCTTCGGCCAGCCTGGTCGATTCAGAATCCGTATGACAAGCCACGCCGGTCCACCTGCGTGGCTTGTTGCTTTTAGCGCGCCAGAAGGCGCTTGCAGGAGAGGCTCGACGATGAGTGCACTGGTTGGCGTGATCATGGGCTCCAAGTCCGATTGGTCCACCCTTAGCCACACCGCCGATATGCTGGAAAAACTCGGCATTCCCTACGAAGTGAAGGTGGTTTCCGCCCACCGCACCCCGGATCTGCTGTTCCAGTACGCCGAAGAGGCCGAAGGGCGTGGCATCGAGGTGATCATCGCTGGCGCGGGTGGCGCAGCGCACCTGCCAGGCATGTGCGCCGCCAAGACCCACCTGCCGGTGCTGGGTGTGCCGGTGCAGTCGTCGATGCTGTCGGGTGTCGACTCGCTGCTGTCGATCGTCCAGATGCCTGCCGGTGTACCCGTTGCCACCCTGGCCATCGGCCGTGCCGGTGCGGTCAACGCCGCGCTGCTGTCGGCGAGCATCCTCGGCGCCAAATACCCGCACTATCACGCGGCGCTCAAGCAGTTCCGCACCGAGCAGACCGACACTGTGCTGGACAATCCAGACCCACGTCAGGCTTGAGGCAGAACCCATGAAGATCGGTGTTATCGGTGGCGGCCAGCTGGGCCGCATGCTGGCTCTGGCGGGCACCCCGCTGGGCATGAACTTCGCCTTCCTCGACCCGGCGCCGGACGCCTGCGCTGCGGCTCTTGGCGAGCATCTGCGTGCCGACTACGGCGACCAGGACCACCTGCGCCAGTTGGCGGACGAAGTCGACCTGGTGACCTTCGAGTTCGAAAGCGTCCCGGCCGAGACCGTCGCCTTCCTCTCGCAGTTCGTCCCGGTGTACCCGAGCGCCGAAGCGCTGCGCATTGCCCGCGACCGCCTGTTCGAAAAGAGCATGTTCCGCGACTTGGGCATTCCCACCCCGGCCTTCGCCGATATCCTTTCCCAGGCCGACCTTGATGCAGCGGTGGCCAGCATCGGCCTGCCGGCCGTGCTCAAGACCCGGACCCTGGGCTACGACGGCAAGGGCCAGAAGGTTCTGCGCACCCCTGAGGATGTGGTAGGTACCTTTGCCGAGTTGGGCAGCGTGCCGTGCCTGCTGGAAGGCTTCGTGCCGTTCACCGGCGAAGTGTCCCTGGTGGCCGTGCGAGCACGCGATGGCGAAACCCGCTTCTACCCGTTGGTGCATAACACCCACGAGAGCGGCATCCTGCGCCTGTCCGTGGCAAGCCAGGCACACCCGCTGCAGGCGCTGGCCGAAGACTACGTCGGCCGTGTGCTCAAGCAGCTGGACTATGTGGGTGTGATGGCCTTCGAGTTCTTCGAAGTCGACGGTGGCCTCAAGGCCAACGAGATTGCCCCGCGTGTGCACAACTCCGGGCACTGGACCATCGAAGGGGCCGAGTGCAGCCAGTTCGAAAACCACCTGCGCGCCGTCGCCGGCCTGCCGCTGGGTTCGACTGCCAAGGTAGGCGAGAGCGCCATGCTCAACTTCATCGGTGAGGTGCCGGCAGTGGACAAGGTCATTGCCATCGATGACTGCCACCTGCATCACTATGGCAAGGCCTTCAAGGCCGGGCGCAAGGTCGGGCACGCCACCCTGCGTTGCCAGGATATGGCCACCCTCGAGCGCAAGATTGCCGAGGTAGAGGCCTTGATCAGCAACTGACAGGCCATCTGATCGAACTTCTGCAAGCGGTTCGCCCTCTGAAATGGCAACAAGCCAAAGCGCTGTCTAGGCTTTGGCTTGCTCCATCTTCACTGCAGAGGGATTGCCATGGGCATCATTGGAACTATCTTCATCGGCCTGATCGTTGGCCTGCTGGCGCGCTTCATCAAGCCAGGCGACGACAGCATGGGCTGGATCATGACCATCCTGCTGGGTATTGCCGGCTCCTTGATCGCCACCTATGGCGGCCAGGCCCTGGGGATTTATCAGGCTGGGCAGGCAGCGGGCTTCTTCGGCGCACTGGTCGGTGCCGTCATCCTTCTGGTTATCTTCGGCTTCATCAAGAAGCGCTGAATACTGGTTAGAATGCTCGGCAATTCATCCGATTTGCCGAGCATATTCATGCGTGCCTTTTTTCTCATCCCCATGCTTCTGGCCAGCGCCCTGGCCCATGCCGAGCTGCCTGAAACCGACTGGCTCGAACTGATGCCCAAGTCGGACCAGAAAGCCCTCGAGCAAATGCCAGAGATTGACCATAACTCGCCCGAGGCGATGGGTACCTTCACCGACAAGGGCGGCCTGAAGCAAAGCAAGGGCCTGCCAGCGGTGATGTATTCGACCAAGACCGTGGCCGCGATGAACGGCAAGGAAATTCGTCTCGGCGGTTACCCGGTGCCGCTTGAAAGCGATGCCAAGGGTAATAACACGCTGTTCTTCCTGGTGCCTTACCCGGGCGCCTGCATCCATGTACCGCCGCCACCACCCAACCAGCTGGTGCTGGTGCGCTTTCCGAAGGGTTTGAAGATCGATGACATCTACACGCCGTTGTGGGTGAGCGGGACGTTGAAGGTTGAAAAGGTCAGCAACGACATGGCCGATGCGGCGTATGCGCTGGACGCCGCGAAGGTGAGGGTGGTGCAGGACGCTGACCTGTGAAGGGGCTGCTTTGCAGCCCATCGTGAAACAGGCCGTTCAGGTGTGTGCGGCCTGCGTAGCAGGAGCTTCGTATCGCGAAAGGACCGCAAAACGGTCCCGGCAGTGGAATCAAAGCCCTTCGCTGCCAATCGCCACGTGCAGGGCATGAACGGCCCCAGGCTTCAACTCCACCACATCGTCCCAGACATTCGCCGTTTCGATGCACAGCATTCGCTGCCAGCCATCATCGGCCATGTCAGGCAATGCCTGGGCCCTGTCGGTCCAAGGGTTCCAGATCACCGCTGAACGTGAACCACGGCTGTTCAGGGTAATGCGCCGATTCCAGTGCGGATCGACAATGCTCAGTTGCCCAGGCGTATTCAGGTAGATGCGATCGGTCTCACCGGCAAACGTCAGCGCACCCTGTTGCTGGCGCTGCTCCCAGTCAGCCAGGGTCTCGATGTAGTCCAGCCCTTCGACACCCTCGACCCGCGCCTCACGCACATCGCTGACGGCAAAGTAGCTGTGCAGGGCCTGGCTGATGGTGACTGAACTGTTGCCCCTGTTACGGCTGGTCAGGGTCAGCTCAAGCGCATCACCCATGACGATCAGCAGTTTCAGCTCGACGTCATGCGGCCAGTGCGGCAGATCGCCCTGGGCTTCTGGCAGTTCGAATTCGATGCGCAGCGCGCTGGCCGCTTCTTCAATGCCCAACAGTTTCCAGTCACGCGTGCGGGCCAGGCCATGGGCCGGCGCCTGCGTGCCATGGAACATGCCTTGAACAGCTTCGGGGTTGCGCTGCAGGTTGCCGAACCACGGCCAGCACACCGGCACACCTGCGCGCACCGACTTGCCCTGGCGGAATATGGCCTGGTCACTCAGCCACAGCAGCGGCGGCTCGCCAACGTGCTGGTAGCTGAGGATCTGCGCACCCTGTTGGGCGATCAGTAGTTCGGCACGGTCGCTGGTGATACGCCAGCAGTTGAGTTCGCCGTGTTGCTCGTTTACGACCTGGTAGGTAGCCATTGCGCTTGTCTCATTGATTGCCTGTGGGCCTTCGACCCGCTGCCTTGCAATGAGTTTACCGCTCGCGTGGCTTAGCGACGAGGCACCGAACGGGTGCGGCCGCTGCCATCGATGGCGACGAAGACGAACACTGCTTCCGTGACTTTGCGCCATTCGCTCGACAGCGGGTCGTCGCTCCACACTTCGACCATCATCTGGATCGAGCTGCGGCCGATTTCCAGCGTCTGGGTATAGAACGACAGTTGTGCGCCCACGGCCACTGGCACCAGGAAGGCCATACGGTCAATGGCGACCGTTGCCACCCGGCCACCCGCGACGCGGCTCGCCATGGCAGTGCCTGCCAGGTCCATCTGGGCGACCAGCCAGCCGCCAAAGATATCGCCAAAACCGTTGGTTTCGCGGGGCAACGCAGTGATTTGCAGGGCCAGGTCGCCTTGCGGGATAGGATCTTCTTGTTCGAGCTCAATCATGCGGTGGGGCCTCTGACCCGTGACGCTTTCGTTGGTGTGGCGCAAAGGCCGAGTAAACGATTCAGCTTGAGACATACTACGCCGATTTCGTTTCGCTGGACGGCCGTAGGGAAACTCTGCGAAACCGCCTGACATAAAGACCGGCGTTTTCGCACAACATCCCATCGTGGCGGCAACGTTTTCCTACGAACGGGCAGTATATATAGCCAAACGCTCAGCGACGACCGTGCAGTCATGAATATCTGTATGGATTTTGTATCGCTTTCAGCAGGCCCCGGCAATTTGCTATCTTCGCCTGTCACCGCCAGAAGCCGCGTGCCAAGCGGCCTGCATGCCCTACAAGAGAAGAACAAGCAATGACCTCCGTGCCGAGCAGTATCGAGCAGCCCTCGCGGCCGCTGACCCGCAGTGACTACAAGACCCTCTCACTGTCCGCGCTAGGCGGAGCCCTAGAGTTCTACGACTTCATCATTTTCGTGTTTTTCGCCACTGTGGTCGGCAAGCTGTTCTTTCCGGCCGACATGCCCGAGTGGCTGCGCCTGATGCAGACCTTCGGCATTTTCGCCGCCGGCTACCTGGCCAGGCCCCTGGGCGGCATCATCATGGCCCACTTCGGCGACCTGCTTGGGCGCAAGAAGATGTTCACCCTGAGCATTTTCATGATGGCCCTGCCAACGCTGATCATGGGCCTGCTGCCCACCTATGCCCAGATTGGCCTGTGGGCACCGATCCTGCTGCTGCTGATGCGCGTGATACAGGGGGCAGCGATCGGGGGTGAAGTGCCTGGCGCCTGGGTGTTCGTGTCCGAGCATGTGCCTGCACGCAACACCGGCTATGCCTGCGGCACCCTGACCGCCGGCCTGACCGCTGGCATTCTGCTTGGCTCGCTGGTGGCAACGCTGATCAACACGGTTTACAGCGTTGAAGAAGTCGCCGACTACGCCTGGCGTATCCCTTTCCTGCTTGGCGGCGTGTTCGGCCTGTTTTCGGTGTACCTGCGCCGCTGGCTGCACGAAACGCCGGTGTTCGCTGAGATGCAGCAGCGCAAGGCACTGGCCGAAGAGCTGCCGCTGCGCGCGGTGCTGCGTGATCACCGTGGCCCGATCATCCTGTCGATGCTGCTGACCTGGATGCTTTCTGCCGGCATCGTAGTGGTCATCCTGATGACACCGGCGCTGTTGCAGAGCATCTACCACATCAGCCCCACCGACTCGCTCAAGGCCAACAGCCTGGCGATCGTGCTGCTCAGCCTTGGCTGCATCGGCTCCGGCAGCCTGGCCGACCGCTTTGGTGCAGGCCGCGTGTTCGTCATCGGCAGCCTGCTGCTGCTGGTGACGTCCTGGACCTTCTACCACAGCCTGCCGACCCACCCGCAGCTGCTGTTCCCACTGTATGCCATCACCGGCCTGTGCGTGGGGGTGATCGGCGCGGTGCCCTATGTGATGGTCAAGGCGTTCCCGGCGGCGGTGCGCTTCAGTGGCCTCTCGTTCTCCTACAACGTGGCCTACGCCATCTTTGGCGGCTTGACGCCGATGGTGGTGACTGCGCTGCTCAAGGTGAGCCCAATGGCGCCTGCCTATTATGTAGCGGGTCTGTGTGCAGTTGGTCTGATCGTGGGCATTTACCTGGTCGCTAACAGGCGCTGATCGGCTGGCCCTCACCGGCTTTATCGTCGGCAAGGTGACGCCCACATGTACAGCACAGTTTCAGTAACGGTGCTGTGCATGTGGGAGTCACAGCCTTATTCAAAATCTAAAAGCTTTACCCAGCCCGCACATGCAGGCCTCAGTGGCGCTTGCCCTTGCCAGGGCGTTCAGCGCGCCCTGTAAATAGGCCTCTTGTATCATTGCTTCCTTCAAATTATGCGGGATGTTTCCTATCGGCAAAAATTTAAGCCAAGGCGTCTTTGCACCATTCTGCAAATTAGAAACTTCTGCCCGTAGAGAAAATTTTCTCATGTATCGACGGCATCTAAATGCCGGCGGAAAAGTAAAAATGTATTCCGAAATTAGTTGAAATAAACAGTTTAACGTAGAGAGATATGTAGTGCAGTTGCCCGACATCAAATGGGCAACTTGAGCCATGCAGATAAGGAGACTCTGTATGGTTCAAAACACACTGAACGATAATTCAACGGGTGATGTTGTCATCACTCCCGGCTCTTCCGGTTCAAGTGGTGGCGGAGGCGGTTTTTTCAGCATTGGCGGTGGTGGCGGCTTTGGCGGAGGCTTTGGGGGCTCCAGCCGACGCCGTCGGAAAAAGCGGGCGAGAGCTCGCGCTGCCGCTCTCGCCCGGGCAAAGGCCGAGGAACAGGCACGCCAGGCTGCCGCTGCGACGGCTCGTGCCGAGGCATTGGCGCTTGCGCATCACCAGCGGGTTGGTACGTACAGCCAGGCACGTGAAGGTCGACGTGCGCAGCTTGATGCTCACTTCGCAAAACAGTCGAAAGGCCTGGCACAGGCGCTTCAGGATGAGATCAACGCTGCGCGCAAGCGTCCTGACTATGACGGCAGCGAACGCTGGCAGCTCTACCAGATCACCAAGGCGCGTAACGAGACAAATGGTCTCATTGCAGCCAAGCAACTTGAGCTGACCAAGCGGCAGGCATCGGCGGGTGCTTTTGCTGGCCAGGATGTGGCCGCTGATGCATACGCCGCTCGGTTGGCCAGCCTGACAACCGCAGCACAAATGCAGCAACTGCACCGCGACTGGGAGGCGGCCTACGTGGCAGCCCAGGAAGCCCGGCTTTTGCAGGAGGCCATCAAGCAGTTGTCGCAGCGCTCAGCGGCGCTGGTTGTCGAGCACGCACAACAGGAGCAGGCCTGGCACGCCAGAGAGGCGAGCTGGGAGCGCCAACGGCAATATGCCGAACAACGGGAAGCCCGGATCCGCTACAAGCAGCAGGCAGACGAAGATCGGCGCCTGCAGCGGTTCAAGGTAGCCGCCACGCTCACGGCACCCGTTGCTGCTGCCCAGGCGGGTGGGGTGTTGCTCAGCCAGGCAGGCGCGCAGGTTGCGGTGGATGTGGCTGCGGCCTTGGAGCAGGCAATCGCCAATGCGGCGAAAGAGGTGCTGAGGGTCGCTGCGATTCGTGTCGGGCAAGCTGTCAGCCTTTCGGCTACGGCCATGCTGTACTCGCCAACGCTGGCTAATGGCGAGTTGACCGAAGCACAGCGCAGGCGCCATCTCGAAGGTTTGGGTGTACGTGCGGACCTGCTGGGGGTGATGGCTGGCCAGGATCTGCAGGCAATCGCCGATGCTGGCGGTTCAGCCCGCCTCAGTAGCCGCATCAGGATCGAGCAGCTGCCGGGTGGCAGCGGAATAGCGGTGGCTTCCACGGGAGCCGGGATCGCATCCGAAGTGCGGGTCAGGAATGCCGTTTTCGACCCTGTGACCGAAACCTACAGGGTGGAGGCCGAGACGCCCACCGGCAAAACCATCGTGCTGGGCGACGCGGCTGTCTCAGGAAATAGCCCATCCAGCGGCAGGGTGCTGGCGCTGGCACCAGAAGCGGCCATTGTCGACGCAGGCGTGGACCTTCGCTTCGATGACTGCATTGTCTGTGTCCCCGGCCAACCACCCCAATACTTCTCTTTCGCGGTATCCCCGGCGGGTACCGGCATCGTCAGCGGCAAAGGCCAGGTGGCTGCCACCAAATGGTGGTCCGCCAGCGGAGCCACAGCCGGCGTGGGAATGCCTGCGCAGGTCGGTAACCAGCTGCGTGGCCGCTTGTTCACAGGCATGCCAGCCTTCGAAAGCGCGGTGTGGCGGGCTATCGCAGCGGATCAGGGGTTGCTCGGGCAGTTCGATGAGCTGAACCAGCGGCGCATCCTCAGCGGTTTTCCTCCTGTAGCACCGAAAGCGAGCTGGAGTGGGGCACGGCGCGAGTTCGAACTGCGGCATGTGGCAGCTCCTGGTGTTGGCTCCGGGCTGTACAACCTCGATCAACTGAGAATCCACAAACCCAACGACACTCAAGGCGTCCTGACGGTCGTTCAGCCGTTCAAGCCCTGGTTCGGCACTCGTGTGGCCTTGGCGTTCGACGCCGCGATTGTGGAAGGCCAGCCCCCGCGCACCTGGACGCCACTGGTGGCACCTGGATCGGAGTTACTGGGACCAACGCCTTTGCCCGGGGCTCCGTCACTGCCGGGCATTCTTCCGGGGGCGTCGACTGATCCAGTGGGGCCAAGTCTTGAAATACTTCCAGGCGAGAATCCTGGAGAGACAGGGGCCATAATTCCTGGGTTCGGTGGAGAGGACGACCTACCAGCGCCGGGCCTGGTTAATAACGAGCCAGCAGAAGAGACTGAAACTGGAGCGTATGGTGATTTGGAGCGCAGAAGTATAAGAGACGATATGGATGTTGATCATATACCTGCTCAAGGCGCGATAAAACTTTGGCTTGAGAATAATGTTCCGCATTTGTCACCCTATCAAGTCAGAGCGCTTACCAGGCGAGCCCCTGCTGTTGTTATACCTACACATGTGCATAGGAGGTACAGTGAGACATATGGTGGACGGAACACCAAAGCGAAGCAAAAGCTAGACGCTGCTGACCTGTTTGAGGCTGTGCGTAGCAACGTCGAGGCGCTAAGACCAGGTCTTCCGACTGAGCGAGTTGAAGGAATCAAGGCGGAGCTTACTTATTTGCTTAAAAAATTTATTGAAATGGTGTGATCATGACAAGAATTGTAGAAGTCGAGCATTGGTTGAAGTCCCTAGGTGAAACTCATGCCACGTTGCTTGGTCTTGGGCTTGATCCAGATCTCCCTTTCATAAAACTCTATTCTGGTGCAACAGAGCTGTACCTTGAGCCAGAGCCTGGGGTTAGCTATAGACTTGATACGGAAACTAAAGTATTGCAAGCGGTGATTGTTACAATTATCAGGCGCGTTGAGCTTGAGCCAGAGTTTAAGGATCTTCTTTCGCAACCCTATGGTTGTCGGGATAAGGATGCTGTTCGGGCGACATGGGGAAATCCCATTAGTTCACGAGGTCCTATGGCGATGCCGCCACCCATAGGCAAAACGGGTGGATGGGATATTTATGAGCTTTCCTCCCAGGGGTTTGCGAGTGTCGAATTAACATATAATTATACTACGGATTTTAAAGTTTCCGGGGTTGTCTTGAGGGCTAAGGAAGATGAAGCTTGAGAAACGATTGCAAGACTACGATGAGCATTCGTTCTTATTGCTCGTCAAAAATATCTGGGATGTCGAAGGCAAGAGGTCTGAACATAACTCATTCATCGCCCATTTCGACCAGATAATCGGCCACCCCGCCGGCAGCGACCTCCTGTTCTACTCAACCGCTGACGAAACCGGCAGCATCAACTCCCCTGACCACATTGTTGCAACGATAAAATCCTGGCATCAGCAAAAAGGCCGCGCAGCCTTCAAAGGCCAGACCTTGCAACCACCACCGGTTCGCCAAACGCTGACCCCCGCGCAGCGAGCCAGCCAGTCTTCCACCCGTAACCTGGAAAAAGTGCGCAAACTGGTAGCTGAGATCCAGGCAGCCGAGCAGCAGGGCAAACTGAAGCTGACCGCGTTGGAACAGCAATTGGCTCGCAGCCCGGGCGTCGGCACGCCTGCGCAGCAACTGGCTGCCAGCCTCGCCGCGCTGCGTGCCCTGGAACTGGCCCAGCATCAAGCCAAGGCCGCCGTCGACCAGCTCAAGCGCTTGCAGATGTCAGTCAAGTTTGCACTCGATGGCGCAAAGCGCGACGCCACCAGCCCGTTTCTAAACGCTGCAATCCAGGCCGTCGTGCTGCGTGAAATCACCGCAGGTAGCCAGCGTCATGCCGCGGCCTTGGCTACGGCCCAGGCGCGTCATCCCGCCTTATACGGCCGTGGCGTGAAGCTGATCGAAAGCCTGGAAGCACGTATCGCCCAGTTGGCCAAGGCCACGGCGACCAGCCCGGGCCATGGGCCTTTGACGTTAAAGGCCGCGGCCCATGCAGCAAGCCTGCATCCTGCATTGCTGACAGCGCAAGGCTTGAGCCGTGAAGTAGCCCAACAGCAGCATCATCTGATCAAGACCTTTCGTTCCGCTGTAGCGGAACTGGATTGGCAGGCAACGTCGCTGCAGGGCGATCACCCCGGCACGTATGCGGATGTTGTCGAGTTCGTGTTGAGTACCCCCAGCGACGATCCGCGCTTTGCCGTAACGGTGCCGCTGGTTGAAATGCTCGACAGCGAGCGGATGGACTGGGCAGCTCTAGCTGCGGAGCGTGCCGAGGTGGATTTGCCAGTGCGTCTCTGCTCCATAGTGCGCGGCGCCAGTACTGGCACCTCCACGGGGGTCAAAACGTTCACGCGCTACTCGCATGTGGTCATGACCTCGACTCAAGGCAACGTCGTCCCCGCGCGCGTACGGGTTCGGGCGGCTGTTTGGGATGTCTCGCGGCAGGCCTTCACATTCACCAGCGAAGGCCGAGCGCCTGTGACAGTGCAGTGGCAGATGGGCAGCGCTCCCTATGCCCCCAGGGACCTTTCGCGACCCCCCAGCATCGGATTCCTGAGTATGCCCAAGGTGCCGCGGATAGAGCGCTTCGCCAACCTGGCACAGGTTCAGTTCGACGACTATATCGTGGTGTTTCCGTCGGGGTCCGGCCTAGACTCTTTATACATAATGTTCAGGGACCGCCGAGAGCTTTAGGGTAGCCCCTACTTTCCTGCAACATCTTGCAAAGGCCATCCCCGACAACCGGTGATGGCCTTTCATCCAATTGTCATATTGAAGTCATATCGTCTTCATGCGGCCTGCTGATACTTGGGCCCGATCCATCCAACACCCCAAATATTCCTGCTAGGAGCAAGGCATGAAACTTAAGCGTTTGATGGCGGCCCTCACCTTTGCCGCCGCTGGCGTTGCAACCGCCAACGCGGTAGCCGCCGTCGACCCTGCGATCCCGACCTACACCAAGACCACCGGTGTTTCGGGCAACCTCTCCAGCGTCGGTTCCGACACCCTCGCGAACCTCATGACCCTGTGGGCCGAGGCCTACAAGAAGGAATATCCGAACGTCAACATCCAGATCCAGGCTGCCGGCTCCTCCACCGCGCCACCCGCGCTGACCGAAGGCACCGCCAACCTTGGCCCGATGAGCCGCAAGATGAAGGACGTCGAGCTGCAGGCCTTCGAGCAGAAGTACGGCTACAAGCCGACCGCCATTCCGGTCGCTGTCGACGCCCTGGCCGTATTCGTACACAAGGACAACCCGATCAAGGGCCTGACCATGGCTCAGGTCGACGCGATCTTCTCTTCCACTCGCCTGTGCGGTGCCAAGGCCGACGTCAAGACCTGGGGCGACCTGGGCGTGACTGGCGACCTGGCCAACAAGCCAGTGCAGCTGTTCGGTCGTAACTCGGTATCGGGTACCTATGGCTACTTCAAGGAAGAGGCCCTGTGCAAAGGTGACTTCAAGCCTAACGTCAACGAACAGCCAGGCTCGGCGTCGGTCGTGCAGTCGATCAGCTCCTCGTTGAACGGCATCGGCTACTCGGGTATCGGCTACAAGACTGCCAGCGTCAAGACCGTAGCCCTGGCCAAGAAAGAAGGCGGCGAGTTCATCGAAGACAACGAGGCCAATGCCCTGAACGGCACCTACCCGCTGTCGCGCTTCCTGTACGTCTACGTCAACAAGGCCCCGAACAAGCCGCTGGCCCCGCTGGAAGCTGAGTTCGTCAAACTGGTGCTGTCGCAGGCCGGGCAGCAGGTCGTGGTGAAGGACGGCTACATTCCGTTGCCATCGAAAGTGGTCGACAAGACCCTCGCTGACCTGGGCCTGTCCCACGCCGGTAACGTTGCAAAAAAGTAAGTAACTGAGGAAAAGGCCGGCAATTGAGCCGGCCTTTTCCACGAATTCTCGGTCCGAAGCCAGGGCTCCTGAGCGGCGGGCTTTTTTGCGTCAACGCACTGTCATGTTTTTGTCATACGGGACCGCTAGGGTGTGCGCATGAATGATCTGGCCAACTCCACCATGACCCAAAAATCCCCTCCCGAGCGGATTGATTTCAATACGCCCGAGTTGCAACGCAAGCGCCGCATGCGCGCGCTCAAGGACCGCCTGACCCGCTGGTATGTACTGGTAGGCGGGCTTGCTGTGCTGGCAGCCATCACGCTGATCTTCTTCTATCTGGCCTATGTGGTGCTGCCGCTGTTCCAGGGCGCCGAGCTGACCAGCAAGAAGGCCCTGGAGCCGACCTGGCTGCAGCAGGATGCCGGCAAGCCGCTGATGATCGCGCTCGAAGAGCAGAACCTGGTCGGTATGCGTGTTTCGGACAACGGGCAGGCACTGTTCTTCGATACCAAGACCGGTAACGAGCTCAACCGCGTCGACCTGCCGCTGCCGGCAGGCACCCAGGTCAGCTCGATCAGCACCGACCAGCCGGGTAGCCCACTGGTAGTGCTGGGCTTGTCCAATGGGCAGGCGCTGGTGTTCCACCACACCTACAAGATCACCTACCCAGACAACAAAAAGACCATTACCCCCGGCATCGACTATCCGTATGGCCAAGAGCCGTACGTGCTGGATGACCAAGGCCGCGCGCTGGAGCACGTCAGCGTCAACGTCAACGGCGACACCCTGATGCTTGCCGGTTCCACTGGTGCGCACCTGCAGGTGATCGAGCTGACGCGCACCGAAAACCTGATGACCGAAGAGGTCACCACCGAGCAGAACCGCATCGAGCTGCCGCAAATGACCGAGGCGGTGAAGAACATCTTCATCGACCCGCGCCAGCAGTGGCTGTACGTGATCAACGGGCGAGCCACCGCGGATGTCTTCAGCCTGCGCGACAAGAGCCTCAATGGCCGCTACAAGCTGTCTGAGAGCGCTGATACCGAGATTACCGCTACTGCGCAACTGGTCGGCGGCATTTCGCTGATCTTCGGTGACTCCAAAGGCGGCCTGGCGCAATGGTTCATGGCGCGTGACGCGGATGGCGAATTGCGCTTCAAGCAGATCCGTACCTTCCAGATGGGCAAGGCGCCGATCGTCCAGATCGATGCCGAAGAGCGCCGCAAGGGCTTCGTCGCCCTGGACGCCGAGGGCAAGCTGGGCGTCTTCCACAGCACCGCGCACCGCACCCTGCTGGTCGAGCCTGCTGCCGAAGGCCCAGGTATCATGGCCCTGTCACCGCGTGCCAACCGCATCTTCATCGAAGAGGGCGGCAAGCTGCTGCCACTGAGCCTGAAGAACCCGCACCCGGAAATTTCCTTCAGCGCGCTGTGGGGCAAGGTCTGGTACGAGAACTACGACGAGCCCAAGTACGTCTGGCAGTCGACGGCTTCGAACACCGACTTCGAGCCTAAGCTGAGCCTGTCGCCGCTGACCTTCGGTACCCTCAAGGCCGCGTTCTACGCGATGATCCTGGCGGCCCCGCTGGCCATCGCCGCCGCTATCTACACCGCTTACTTCATGGCCCCGGGTATGCGCCGCAAGGTCAAGCCGGTGATCGAACTGATGGAGGCGATGCCGACGGTGATCCTCGGCTTCTTCGCTGGCCTGTTCCTCGCGCCGTACCTGGAAGGGCACCTGCCAGGTGTGTTCAGCCTGTTCCTGCTGATGCCGTTCGGCATTCTGCTGGCAGGTTTCACCTGGAGCCGGCTGCCTGAGTCGGTTCGCCTGCGCGTTCCGGATGGTTGGGAGGCCGCGATCCTGATCCCGGTGATCCTGTTCACTGGCTGGTTCGCCCTGACCATGAGCCCGTACCTGGAAACCTGGTTCTTCGGTGGCGATATGCGCCTGTGGATAACCAATGATCTGGGTATCACCTATGACCAGCGCAACGCCTTGGTAGTCGGTATCGCCATGGGCTTTGCGGTCATCCCGAACATCTACTCGATCGCCGAAGACGCCGTGTTCAGCGTGCCGCGCAGCCTGACCCTGGGCTCCCTGGCCCTGGGTGCGACGCCGTGGCAGACCTTGACTCGCGTGGTCATCCTCACTGCCAGCCCGGGTATCTTCTCGGCGCTGATGATCGGCATGGGCCGAGCGGTGGGCGAGACCATGATCGTGCTCATGGCCACCGGCAACACTCCGGTGATGGAGCTGAACCTGTTCGAAGGCATGCGTACCTTGGCCGCCAACGTGGCGGTGGAGATGCCCGAATCCGAAGTCGGCGGCAGCCATTACCGTGTGCTGTTCCTCGCCGCTCTCGTGCTGCTGATGTTCACCTTCATCATGAACACCTTGGCCGAGCTGATTCGCCAGCGTCTGCGCAAGAAATACTCGTCGCTTTGATAGAAAGGTAGAGATCCGTGAAAAAGGATTCCCTCAAAGGCTGGTTCAAGAGCGGCGCCCCAGGCGTCTGGATCAGCGGTGGCGCGGTTGCCATGGCGGTCATCATGACCGTCGGCCTGCTGGCCGTGATCGCCGTACGCGGCCTGGGTCACTTCTGGCCCGCCGACCTGGTCCAGGCCACCTACAAGGTGCCGGGCCAGGGTGACCACGTCATCGTCGGTGAAGTGGTTCAGAAAGAAGAAGTACCTCGCGCCCGCCTCAAGGGTGCCGGCTTGCCGGTGCCTGACGAAGGCCCCGAGTTCATGACCCGCGAGCTGATCAAGGTGGGTAACCGTGACCTCAACGGCAGTGATTTCACCTGGGTGGTCGGTGAATGGTTGGTCGACGAGCAGCGTCCGGTCGACCTGATCGCCCTGGAGCGCCGCGAATGGGGCAACTTCTATGGCTATCTGGTGAGCGTCAAGGAACAAGGCCGCGTGGTCGCCGAAGGCGCTGGCGCCTGGAACGAGCTGCAGGCACGTCTCAAACGCGCCAACCAGCTCAACAGCGAGCTGCAGCAGCTTGAGAAAAAAGACATCGGCGCCATCAACCATGGCTTGGAGCGGCTGCGCCTGCAAGGCCGCAAGCTGGAGCTGGAAGGCAAGCTGGACGCTACGGCCCAGGCCGACATGGATGCCGAACGTGCCGAGTTGAACAGCCGCTACAAGGCCATCGAAGACCGCCTCACCAGCCTGCATCAGGCCTTCGCCCGCGACAGCCTGGTCGCTCGCGACGGCAACGGCCGCGAAGTGGAGATCAACCTGAGCAAGGTGGTGCACGCCATCCAGCCCAACGCCATGTCCGGCTTTACCAAGATGGGCACCTATTTCACCAAGGTCTGGGAGTTCCTCAGCGACGATCCTCGTGAAGCCAACACCGAAGGCGGTATCTTCCCGGCCATTTTCGGTACCGTGATGATGACCCTGATCATGGCCGTGATCGTCACCCCGTTCGGCGTGCTGGCGGCGGTCTACCTGCGCGAATACGCCAAGCAAGGCCCGGTCACGCGCCTGATCCGCATCGCCGTGAACAACCTGGCGGGCGTTCCGGCCATCGTCTACGGCGTGTTCGGCCTGGGCTTCTTCGTCTACGTGCTGGGTGGTTCGATCGACCGTCTGTTCTTCCCCGAATCGCTGCCGGCACCGACCCTGGGCACGCCAGGCCTGCTGTGGGCATCGCTGACCCTGGCGCTGCTGGCCGTACCGGTGGTGATCGTGGCTACCGAGGAAGGCCTGGCGCGTATTCCACGCACCGTGCGTGAGGGCTCGCTGGCGCTTGGCGCGACCAAGGCCGAGACCTTGTGGAAAATCGTGCTGCCAATGGCCAGCCCGGCAATGATGACCGGCATGATCCTCGCCGTGGCCCGAGCCGCGGGTGAAGTAGCGCCGCTGATGCTGGTGGGTGTGGTCAAGCTGGCGCCGTCGTTGCCGCTGGACGGCAACTATCCGTACCTGCACCTGGACCAGAAGATCATGCACCTGGGCTTCCACATCTACGACGTCGGCTTCCAGAGCCCCAACGTCGAGGCGGCGCGGCCGCTGGTGTACGCCACTGCGCTGCTGCTGGTGATGGTGATCGCCACCCTCAACCTCTCGGCGGTGTGGATCCGTAACCACCTGCGCGAGAAGTACAAGGCCCTCGACCACTGATTGAAGCTTTAAGCCACAAGCGGCAAGCCCCAAGAAGATTGCCGCTTTGCCCTAACTTGCAGCTTGCAGCTCAACGCATGCAGCTACAAACGGAGTGAGACCATGCAGCAAGAATCCCACACCCACGGCATCGACATGGCTGCCCTGGGCCGCGACAAGCAGAGCCTGCGCCTGGCCGAAGAGACCGTGGCCATCGAAGTACCCGGTTTGAGCCTGTACTACGGCGACAAGCAGGCGTTGTTCGACGTCAGCATGAACATCCCCAAGCAGCGCGTGACGGCTTTCATCGGCCCTTCGGGCTGCGGCAAGTCGACCCTGCTGCGCACCTTCAACCGCATGAACGACCTGGTGGACGGTTGCCGTGTCGAAGGCGCCATCAACCTGTACGGCAACAACATCTACCGCAAGGGCGAGGACGTGGCCGAGCTGCGCCGTCGTGTGGGCATGGTGTTCCAGAAGCCAAACCCGTTCCCCAAGACCATCTACGAGAACGTGGTATATGGCCTGCGTATCCAGGGCATCAACAAGAAGCGTGTGCTGGACGAGGCGGTCGAGTGGGCGCTCAAGGGCGCCGCACTGTGGGATGAGGTGAAAGACCGTTTGCACGACTCGGCGCTGGGCTTGTCCGGCGGCCAGCAGCAGCGTCTGGTGATCGCCCGTACCATCGCCGTCGAGCCTGAAGTACTGCTGCTCGATGAGCCTTGCTCGGCACTGGACCCGATCTCGACGCTGAAGGTCGAAGAGCTGATCTACGAACTGAAATCCAAGTACACCATCGTTATCGTGACCCACAACATGCAACAGGCGGCCCGTGTTTCGGACTACACCGCGTTCATGTACATGGGCAAACTGGTCGAATTCGGTGATACCGACACCCTGTTCACCAACCCGGCGAAGAAGCAGACCGAAGACTACATCACCGGTCGCTACGGCTAACGGCGCCTTGAGCGGCGAGCTGCGAGCTTCAAGCTGCGAGCTTCAAGCTTCAAGCTTCAAGCAGAAGCAAGAGCAGTTAGCGCGGGGCCAGGAACGATACGAACTACTTGAAGCTTGCAGCTTGCAGCTTGCAGCTTGCAGCTGCCGCAGCTTCCCGGAGCGAAACGATGATCAACAAAGAAAGCCTGACGCACCACATTTCCCAGCAGTTCAACGCCGAACTCGAAGAGGTGCGCAGCCACCTCCTGGCCATGGGCGGGCTGGTCGAGAAACAGGTCAATGACGCGGTTACCGCGCTGATCGAGGCCGACTCCGGCCTTGCCCAGCAGGTGCGTGAAGTCGACGAGCAGATCAACCAGATGGAACGCAACATCGACGAGGAATGCGTGCGCATCCTCGCCCGTCGCCAGCCCGCGGCCTCTGATCTGCGCCTGATCATCAGCATTTCCAAGTCGGTGATCGACCTGGAGCGCATTGGTGACGAATCGACCAAGATCGCCCGCCGTGCCATCCAGTTGTGCGAAGAAGGCGAGTCGCCGCGCGGCTACGTCGAAGTGCGCCACATTGGCGACCAGGTACGCAACATGGTGCGCGACGCACTGGATGCCTTCGCCCGCTTCGATGCCGACCTGGCCCTGTCGGTGGCCCAGTACGACAAGACCATCGACCGCGAGTACAAGACCGCCCTGCGTGAACTGGTGACCTACATGATGGAAGACCCGCGCTCGATCTCGCGGGTATTGAGCGTCATCTGGGCCCTGCGTTCGCTGGAGCGCATCGGCGACCACGCGCGCAACATCTCAGAACTGGTGATCTACCTGGTGCGCGGAACCGACGTCCGCCACCTGGGCCTCAAGCGCATGAAAGCCGAAGTTCAGGGAACGGCGGGTGATGAGGCCGAAATTGCTAATGTTCCGGCTCAACCTGACGATAAATAAGATTGCTCCCGAGCATCGACGCCCGGCTTTTGCCGGGCGTTTTCGTTTGCGCTTGAGCAGTCAGCAGGCACCCGCGAACGATGCAAAGAAGTCCCGGCGTGATCCAGATGTTGGCAAATGGCCACCAATCGGCGGTAGGCTAGTCGGGATTCAAGAGGAGTATCGATGAGTAAAGTCAATGTGCTGGTCGTGGATGACGCCCCGTTCATCCGTGATCTGGTGAGGAAGTGCCTGCGTAATGCCTTCCCGGGCATGGTCATCGAAGATGCGGTGAACGGCCGCAAGGCCATGGCCATGCTGGCCAAGGAAACCTTCGACCTGGTGCTGTGCGACTGGGAAATGCCCGAGATGTCCGGCCTTGAGCTGCTGACCTGGTGCCGCCAGCAGCCAGAGATGAAGAGCCTGCAGTTCATCATGGTGACCAGCCGCGGCGACAAGGAAAACGTCATCCAGGCCATCCAGGCGGGCGTCTCCGATTTTGTCGGTAAGCCGTTCACCAACGAACAGCTGCTGACCAAAGTGAAGAAGGCCCTGACCAAGATCGGCAAGCTTGAAAGCTTGGTAGCCGGTGGTCAGGCGCGGGTGAACTCGGCGTTCGCCAACGATTCGTTGAGCGCGCTGACCGGGGGCAAACCTGAAGCGGTCAAGGCCACGCCTGCTGCCGCTGCTGCCGCTGCGCCGGCCAAGCCATTGATCAATGCACCCAAACCGCAGACGGCTGCTGCGGCCGCCGCGCAGACCGGGCGTGGTCAAGGCCAGCTGCGCCTTTCCAGTGGTACTCAGCCTTGTGTGATCAAGGCGTTGAGCCTCAAAGAGGCGCTGCTGGTGGTGCGTCGCAGTGCCGTGCTGCCACAGGTGCTCGAAGGCGCTGTGCTGGACCTGGAGCAGGGCGAGAGCGCTGAAGTCGCTCGCCTGAACGGTTACCTGCATGCCATCGCAGCATTGGAGCCGAAACCTGAGAGCGACTGGCTGCAACTGACCTTCAAGTTCGTCGACCAGGATGCGCAGAAGCTCGACTACCTGTCGCGGCTGATTGCCCGCGGCACCGCGCAGAAGCACTTCACTCCCGGCGCTTAGTGCCTCGTACAACGCCCTGGGCCGCTGCGCGGCCCTTTCGCGGCGCATGGCCGTCATTACAGAACTGCGGCGGTCATCCGACCAACTGTCATACCGCTCCCAGATCCGGCTGCTAGGCTTCGACAGACGGTAACTGTCAAAAAGCCACTATCATGCCTGCTGCCCGCTTGCTGCTGCTCTGTACCTTGCTCACGGCCTCGGCGTCGAGCCTGGGCATGACCATCTACAAGACCACCGATAATTTCGGCGTGGCGTCCTACTCCGAGCGGCCCAGCCCAGGTGCCAAGGCGCTGGAGCTGGGCGAGCCGATGTTCGAGCAGGTAGAAGGGCGGGTACGCCTGCAAACCGAGCCATTCCCCGGCGGCGTTCGCTTCCTGGTGCGTAATGAGCTGTATGTACCCATGCAGGTTGAATTGCGTATCGACCAGTTGGCTAACGCCTTTGGCGGTAACGGACCGCGGATCGTGCGGGCCGTAGTCGGGCCACGTTCGACCAAGGTGCTCAGTTCTGTATTGGCGGCACCCGGCGGGCCGCTAAGGTACGCCAGCAAATTTCAGTACGCCATGGGTGATCCCGGCCAGCGTACGCAGGCTTACCGCTACCCGTTCCCTTGGAAGGGCGGCCCTTTCCGCCTGACTCAAGGCCCCAATGGGCGCTTCAGCCATTACGGCCCCAAGGGCCGTTTTGCCATGGACATCGCCATGCCGGAGGGCACCCCGATCATCGCGGCCAGGGGTGGGATGGTAGTGAAGATCGAGAACAGCCAGAGCGGGCGGGGGCCCAACCCCTCGGGCAATTTCGTGCGCATTCTTCACCCGGACGGCACGATGGGAGTGTATCTGCACCTGATGCGCGGTTCAGTGGTCGTGGCTGAGGGGCAGCAGGTGGCGTTGGGGCAGGCATTGGCCAAGTCGGGCAATACCGGCAACAGCACGGGCCCGCACCTGCATTTCGTGGTGCAGCGCAACGTCGGCTTGGCGCTGGAGTCGATCCCTTTCCAGTTCGACCGGCCGATTGGCGGTTTGCCGAACTTTACTGCAGGCAATCCCTGAAAGTGTCGGGGGCGCCAAACGGCCCCCCCACGCGCAAAACAGCTTTTTAAACAATGGCCCCACCAAAATTGGGCCCTTAAAAATATTTTTTTTTTTTGGCAGGCCCTAGAATTACAGCCCAAACAAATACAAAAGCCCCACCATTT